>JAUNPJ010000003.1 GCA_030536755.1 Eubacteriales bacterium
CGTCAAGAGCAATCCATAAGCGGCGCAGAAAAAGCAAGAAAATCGACATGCCTGTACGGTGGTATCCCTCCCGGGCGAGTGGCGGTCATGTGGAAAAACTCCGGAAGAAAATGACCCGAAAACTGTGCCATTTGAAAGTGTTCCGTTGACCAGGAAAGTGGTGTACATACATCCCAAAAAACAGGGAGTTGTGCGGAAATTGCAAGAAGAGAAATCCATGGCTTTTATCGTAAGAAAGAATGTGCTACAATGGGTAGCAGAAAAAATATGAGGAGGTGCCCGAAATGAGCAAAATAGATGAAGTAAGAAGTGCCATGGTCCAGGCGATGAAGAACAAAGACAAGGAGAGAAAAGATTCTCTGTCCATGCTGCTTGCTGCACTGAAAAATAAAGCAATTGATAAGAGGGAAGATTTGACAGAGGCTGAGGAGAACGAAGTAATCCTGAAAGAAATCAAGCAGACGAAAGAGACCTTAGATATTACTCCGGAGGAAAGAACCGATATCATTGAGGAGTGCAAGAGCAGAATTGCTGTATATGAAGAGTTTGCACCGAAAATGATGGATGAAGCTGAGATTAAAGAGACGATCAATCAGGTTCTTGCAGAACTTGGAATTGAGTCTCCGACAGGTAAGGATAAAGGCAAGATTATGAAGCTGCTGATGCCTCAGGTAAAGGGCAAAGCAGATGGAAAGCTTGTGAATCAAGTGTTAGGAAGTATGATGAAGTAATAAGATAGTGGCCAGGGTATGCTGGCCACTTCTTTTTATATAATTGGTAATGTCACTTTATAATTAACTGTTTTGGATAATTAGCAGTAATTATAAGAAAAATGACATGATAACATTAAATACGGTAGCAGATATCACACTTACTGGTACTGCCAGAAATAGAAGTTTTGGGAACATCGCATTTCGTTCTTCTTCTGTGGTACAGGAACCAAGAACCAGAGAACCTCCGGAAGAAAATGGAGAAATAGCGGAACTCTGTGCTCCGATTACGATACAGGAGAAAAGAACCAGCGGGCTGATTCCAGTTGTGGCAGAAAGAGTTGGAACCAGAGGATAAAGTGCAGGACACACAACACCCAAAGTACTGGAAAAGAAACTCATAATAGCGCCAACAATACTGAATGCGATAGGAATCAGCCATGTAGGAAGGCTGCTGCCCGCCCAGGAAGCAAGAAGGCTGATTGTACCCGCCTCAATTGCAACATTGATTAACATACCAACGCCGCAGATCATAAGTATGGTATTCCACGGAACTTTTGCAATTACTTCTTTTTGTGGTGCAAGTTTCATGAAAAGTGCGATTGCTGAAAAAATAATTGCAACAAGTCCAACGTCCATTTTGCTGTTGATGAAAGAAATTACTTCAATATTCGGAGCGATAATATGTAAAATCGGGAAAAGTAATACTACAACAATCATAATGAGCATCAGATATAAATTTTTCTTTTGCATAGGTGTAAAAGGTTCTGGTTTTTCAAAAGAGACACCTTTTCCTATGTTGCGGTTGCTTTTTGGCACATAGCGGAAAAGCGCAATCAAAAGAAGGGAAAAGATAACACTTGCGATGAAAATAACAGATGTATAATGGAAAGAAACATCTGAGTACCCTCCTTCATCCATCAGTCCCCGGAAAACGATTCCGCTTCCACTTGTCATAAAGTTTGCTCCGGAAAGTGCACCGCAGTTAACAGCAACAGCTCCTACCAGTTTATCCATTTTAGATTCTTCGCAAATAAGCAGAGCGATTGGAGCCATGAATGCCATGACCGTGAAAAAGCCAGCGCCCAGGGACGCAATTCCTACACTTGCCAGATAAAGTGCGAAAGGAAGAAGTCCCGGAAATTTTCGGCAGGCATATAACAGATAACGTGCTGTTTTTTCCAGAGTTCCGTTTACCAGTGCAAAATTATAAAATAAAGACACGGAAAAAATAACAAACATTGTGCTTACCGGCCATCCGTTGATGACTTCTTTTGGTGACATACCTAAAGCAAAGCAACCAATAAGGTATGCAAAAATGATTGCAAAGAATCCGGTATTAAATCCGGTTTTATAACCAATTATTACAGCTATGGCAATCGCTGCGACAATAAAAAAACTAAGCATTATATAGTCCCCCTGATTTATCAATCCTCAAGCCCTAAAAGACCGGCTTGGATAGTATGTGTCATATAGTGAATTTCTTCCTGTGAAATGCCATTATCTGCAAGAAATTGAATATACTGTCCAAGAGCAATTTCCCAGTTTGGATTTTCTACCTGTCCGCCATCTGTGCTTACCATGACATTTTTGTAGCCGCAGGCTTTGATGGCTTCCAGATTCATAGGCAGATTACTTTTATATTTTCCGCCTCCCATTGGTTGTGCAAAGCAATGTTCCAGAATAACATTATAGTCTTGTACAATGCGGACTTGATCTTCCAGACTCATGCCTACAAGCCACCATTCCGGATGTGTGACAACAATTTTCTCTACACCTGCATCTCTGGCAGCTTCCACCATACGAAAGCATTCGTCGGGAGAAATGTGTCCTGTTCCAAGAACGACATCGAAATCTTTGATAAGTTGAAAAATATCTTTTAATTCAGGCACTGGTTTTCCATCTTTGAATACATCTACACATCCTTCTGTAGGCTGATTTGTTTTGAGTTTGGTATTTCTGGCAGATTGTGTTGGAAGCCATACTACCTTTCCTCCAAGTTTGAGTCCGCTTTCTACAGCGTATGGATTGATACCTCCCATCTGATGGTTCAAAGTGATACTGCCAAACATAGTGAAATCATTATTGCCGTGATTCGTCAGTTCATTGTGTCGATTACAAAGATAAGCACGATCTACTGTGATTCCCTGATGTGTTTTGATGACAATAGCGCGGGCACCGACACGAATAGCGGCTTCCATCAATTCGAAGTCGTCGTAGGCGCGATGACGGATATCAGGGTTGGAATGAACGTGCATATCAATGACGCCCTTTAATGAAATATCAGTCATTTCATAACTCCTTTCATTTTTCATCGTTAAAATGGTTTTTGTTTTTCTCTTGTTCAGGATTGCCAAATCTTTATAATGATTATATAATAAAAATAATATTGGCGAAACAGAAAAAAATATATAATAGGTATTGGTAAAAACGATGGGAGGAAAGAGCATATGGATTTAAAGGAATTTACATATCTGGTAGCCTTAGCAGAAGAGGGAAGTATTTCAAAGGCAGCGGACCGCCTGTATATGGCACAGTCATCTTTGAGTCAGTTCCTGCAGAATTTTGAAAGTGAACTTGGAACAAAACTGTTCGTCAGAACTTCGAAGGGAATTCATCCTACTTACGGCGGGGAGTGCTTTATTGAACAGATTCGTCAAATCCTGATTCAATATCAGAGAGCGAAAAATGAATTGTGGGATAACGAAAATATGGAAGCAGGTCGTGTGGTTTTTGGAATCAGTTCTTTTCGGGGAATTCGTATGCTTCCTAAAATTTTAAAGAGTTTTTATGAAAAATATCCAAAAGTAAAGGTTGATGTAGTGGAAGAACACAGTATGCGCCTTGAGGAATTACTTATAGAAGGAAAATTGGATCTGGCTGTTGTAGCTATGCCAACGGTTAAGCTGAAAGATGGAATTGAGTTCTTGAAGGATGATGAAGTTTTGCTCGTTGCCAATAAAGATCATCCCGTTATGCAGTATGTCCATCCGATAGAAGGAACGTCTAATTATTGGGTTGATATAGAGGACGCAGCAAAATTTGAATTTATTATGAGCGATTATAATACGATTCTGGGAAGTCTGAGTCGAAAGCTTTTCAGAGAAAAAGGGATCAAGTATCATGCAGAAAATAATAATATTACAGCGGCGATGCTGGTTCCAATGGCTAGAGAAGGGCTTGGACTTGCATTTACTTATCAGTCATGTGCGGAAGCCTACGAAAATGTACGGTACCTGCGGATTGGCAGAAGAGGCGTATTTCTGGAATTGGGGCTTGCGTATCCGCCAAATGAATATCATGCGAAAGCTGCTGAAGAACTGGAGAAAGTAATCCGCGAAATTTATCGGAAAGACCAGATGCCTGGTCAGAAGTGTTGAATGTGAATAGAGCGTTACTGCGAAATGGATATAGTGAAAAAATTAGAAATTGATAAATCCCCCTTAAATCCTCGTCTCTTTGTTTTAACAGAAAGGCGGGGATTTATTTTATGCATTTAATCATTTATAAAAAAACGGTCGACTTCCGAATCTGTTAAAAGAGCCTGAAAGGTAAAAAATTTTAATATCGGATTTTTCGATGGATAATATGGTTTTTCCATATTTGATTATGATGGTATTTGGGTATATAGTAAACATAAGGATAAGCCAAATCTTAAGATCGAAAATGCGAAGGGAGAAAACGGAGTATGAATGCAAACAGTGTGCAGATACAAAGAACACCATTTTTTGGCAGATGCATTTTAGAGACAATGAATAATAAAGGGAGAAAAGAAACTGCCGAAGAAAAAAAGAAAAGAAATATCAAATTGCAGCAAATTTTTGAGATGATTGATGATTATGTAGAACAGGCATAAAAATATCAATGCCGAATGAAAACAGGAGGAAAGAAAATGGTAAAGTTATATGACGGTGGGGTATATCTGGTTCATGGGAATGAGATTGTACCGGAAAATGAGTCAGAAAAAGTGCAGGCAATTGCAGGGAGAGAAGTGAAAAAGGCAGAGGCGAAGAAGGGAACGATTGCTTATTCCATTATGGAAGCTCACAATACTTCCAGCGATATGGAAAATCTCAAAATTAAATTCGATGCAATGGCATCTCATGATATTACATTTGTAGGTATCATACAGACTGCAAAAGCATCAGGAATGGAGAAATTCCCGATACCATATGTACTTACTAACTGCCATAATTCCTTGTGTGCGGTAGGAGGAACGATCAATGAGGATGACCATATGTTTGGACTCTCAGCAGCAAAAAAATATGGCGGTATTTATGTTCCTCCGCACATTGCAGTCATTCATCAGTATATGAGAGAAATGCATGCAGGCTGCGGAAAAATGATTCTGGGTTCCGATTCCCATACAAGATATGGAGCACTTGGAACTATGGCGATTGGTGAAGGCGGAGGAGAATTGGTAAAACAGCTTCTGTGTGATACTTATGATGTAAAATATCCGGGTGTTGTTGCGATTTATCTGACAGGAAAACCTGCTCCATATGTAGGTCCGCAGGACATCGCACTTGCTATTATCGGTGCAGTATTTAAAAATGGTTATGTGAAAAATAAGGTTATGGAATTTGTAGGACCTGGCGTAGCGTCTATGCCTACAGATTACAGAAATGGTGTGGATGTTATGACAACAGAAACTACCTGCTTAAGTTCTGTATGGCGTACCGATGAAGATACAAAAGCATTCTTAAGCCTTCATGGAAGAGGAGACGAGTATAAAGAATTGAATCCGGCAGACATTGCTTATTATGATGGATGCGTCTATGTAGATTTAAGTACCATCAAGCCAATGATTGCACTTCCATTCCATCCAAGCAATACATATGAGATTGACGAACTGAATGCGAACTTGGGAGATATTTTAAGAGAAGTGGAAAAAGAGGCAGAACACGTAGGAAGCGGAAGAGCATCTTATACACTTACAGATAAAATTGCGGATGGAAAACTTCAGGTACAGCAGGGAGTCATTGCGGGATGTGCAGGAGGAAATTACACAAATGTTGTAGAGGCGGCCAATGTGCTTAGAGGTAGAAACTGTGGAAATGGTGAGTTCTCACTGGCAGTTTATCCGTCTTCACAGCCTGTATTTATTGATCTTGCAAGAAAAGGAGTTATTTCTGATCTGATGGAAGCCGGTGCAATTATCCGTACTGCATTTTGTGGCCCATGTTTTGGTGCTGGAGATACACCATGCAATAATGGTCTTAGTATCCGTCACACGACAAGAAACTTCCCGAATCGCGAAGGATCGAAACCTGGAAATGGCCAGATGTCAGCAGTAGCGCTTATGGATGCACGTTCTATTGCGGCGACTGCAGCAAACGGCGGTGTACTTACATCAGCAGAAAAGTTCGACTGCTGGGGAGATGTGCCGGAATATAAATTTGACAATACAGTATATAACAATCGTGTATATTATGGATTCCATAAAGGAGATGATTCAAAAGAACTCGTTTACGGACCAAATATCAAAGACTGGCCGGAGATGAGTCCTCTTACTGACAATATTCTTCTGAAGGTATGTTCCAAAATTATGGATCCGGTTACGACAACTGATGAGCTGATTCCATCAGGAGAAACTTCTTCTTATCGTTCCAATCCGCTTGGCCTTGCTGAATTTACCTTATCAAGAAGAGATCCTGAATATGTGGGACGCAGCAAAGAAGTTGATAAGATTGAAAAGGTAAGAGTCAGTACAGGAAATGTATTAGAAGCTGAACCAGAACTTGCAAAAATATATGAAGTAATTCGCACACTTCCGGGACAGGCTGATATCAGGGAAGCGGACACTGAAATTGGAAGTATGGTCTATGCTGTAAAACCGGGAGATGGTTCTGCCAGAGAGCAGGCAGCAAGCTGCCAGAGAGTCATTGGCGGTCTTGCGAATATCACAAAAGAATACGCTACCAAAAGATATCGCTCAAATGTTATGAATTGGGGAATGATTCCTTTCCAGATGAAGGAAGAACCTGATTTTGAAGTAGGAGACTACATTTTTGTACCGGGAATCAGAAAAGCATTGGATGGGGACATGCAGGATATTCAGGCATTTGTGATTAAAAATGGAAAAATGGAAGAAATTTCTTTGTATATCACAGATATGACACCGGAAGAACGTCAGATTGTAAAAGCCGGATGCTTGATCAATTATAACAGAAATAGAAAAAACGCATAAGGAGGACATAGGAATGGAAATCAAAAAACCAGCGATAGCAGGAACATTGGAATCCAGCGACTGCCAGGTTACCGTAGAGGTCGGGGAAGGAAAGATTGATTTTACACTGCAAAGCGCGGTTATTAACCAGTATGGAAATCAGATTCGTAAGGTGGTATATGAAACTCTTGAGCGACTTGGTGTGAATAATGTAAAGATTTCTGTTGTAGATAAAGGAGCTTTGGACTGCACGATTAAAGCACGGGTAGAGGGAGCGGTATTCCGCTCTCTGGAGCAGACAGATCATTTACCATGGGGAGGTGCTATTCGATAATGAATCCAAATAAAAAAAGACTGAGAAGAACCATGATGTTTTTAAATGCACAAAAACCAGGATTGATTAAAGATCCGTATATCTATAAACCAGATTCTATCATGCTGGATTTGGAAGATGCCGTGGCAGAGAATCAGAAAGATGCAGCAAGATTTTCTTTGTATCATGCGCTTCAGGAAATTGATTACCACGGTGTAGAACGAGTGGTTCGTATCAATGGACTGGATACTCCTTATTGGAAAGAAGATATCAGATGTTCCGTGGCAGGCGGATGTGATGCCATCCGAATCCCCAAAACAGAATGTGCAAATGATGTGAAGATGGTAGAAAAGATTATTGACAGTGCAGAAAAAGAATTCGGACGTCCAAATGGAAGCGTGTTGATCATGGCGGCCATCGAATCTGCTAGAGGCGTAATGAAAGCTCTTGAGATTTGTGAAGCATCGGATAGATTGTTTGGTATTGCGCTGTCCGGAGGTGACTACACGAAAGATCTTCAGACACATATTACAGGTACCGGAATTGAACTGATGGGAGCAAGACAGAATTTGATCATTGCTGCGCGTGCGGCTGGTGTTCAGTGCTTTGATACTGTTTATACAGATTTAAACAATATGGATGGTTTCCGACAGGATGTGCATAACATTCATTTAATGGGATTTGATGGAAAATCCATTATTAATCCACGTCAGATCAGCATTGTTCATGAGATTTTTACACCGTCAGAGAAAGACATTATTTTTGCTGAAAAAGTAGTAAGGGAAATCGATACAAAAAAAGCACAAGGTATTGGCGTATTTACGGTAGACGGAAAAATGATTGATATCGCATTCTATGACGGTGCAAAGAGAACAATTGAACTTGCTAAGGCTTCTGGTGTGTATAAGGGGGATTTGTAAAATGATTAACGCAGTAGGAAGAGATATTCCGGAGGAAATTCTGGAAAAAACAGGAAAAGAAGTGTTTCAGGGAGTGCACCATTTTGACGGACACGTATACAGGAAGCATGCGCCGCTGACCCAGGCGGTTATCAACTCAAACGGAAGTAAACTGGTGGACAGTATTCATGATGTACTTGTAAAATGTGAGATTAAAGATGGTATGACGGTTAGTTTCCACCACCATTTTCGCGAGGGTGACTATGTTGTGAATATGGTTATGGAAGAAATCCATAAGATGGGAATTAAGGATATCACGATTTGCGCCAGTTCCCTGGGAAAAGCACATGATCCAATTGTACCGTATATTGAAGATGGAACGATTACGAATATTTATTCTTCTGGTGTGAGAGGAAAAATTGGAGAGGCAATCTCAAACGGTAAATTGAAAGGTCTGGCAGTTATGCAGTCTCATGGTGGAAGAGTACGTTCATTGGTGACTGGAGAAAATCAGATTGATATTGCCTTCATAGGAGCCCCTACCTGTGATGATTATGGAAATTGCCGTGGTATTGGCGGAAACAGTGATTGCGGCGTTCTGTCTTATGCCATGGTGGATGCTCTGCATGCCAATCGGGTAGTCGCTATTACGGATTGCCTTGTTCCGTTTCCAAATTTCCCTGCGCATATCAGTATGACAAGAGTGGATTATGTTGTAAAGGTTGATGCAATCGGTGATCCGAAAAAAATTGCAACAGGAGCAGCAAAGCCTACAACGGATCAGAGAAAGTTGATGATGGCAGACTATTGCACAAAGTTCGTGGTAAACTCGCCATATTTTAAAGATGGTTTTTCTTATCAGACAGGAGTTGGAGGTGCTTCTATCGCTTCTACGATTTCTCTTGCAAAAGAGATGAAAGAGAGAAATGTCCGTATGCGCTTTGGGGTTGGGGGATTGACAAAACCGATGTGTGATCTTTTGATTAATGGACAGGTGGACTGTCTCCTTGATACACAGGATTTTGACTTGGATGCGGTGGAATCTGTAAAGAATATGAAACATTTCAGGATTAGTGCAGGACAATATGCTGATCCATTTAATAAAGGAGCTGTAGTGAATAAACTGGATTTTGTAATTCTGGCAGCTCTTGAGGTAGATGTAAACTTCAACTGTAATGTTGTGGTTGGTTCTGACGGAATTATCACAGGAGCACAGGGGGGACACCCGGATACGGCAGCGGGAGCCAAATGTGCCATTGTAATCGCACCGCTTCTGCAGGGTAGAATTCCGGCTATCTGTACAGACGTAACGACAGTAACAACTCCAGGTGAGAGTGTAGATGTTGTCATCACAGATTATGGTATCGCAATCAATCCAAGAAGACAGGATTTGATTGAGGCGATGAAGGATGTGGATCTTCCGTTTAAAACAATTGAAGAACTTCGCGATATCGCATACTCAATTGCAGGAGAGCCAGAGAAGGTGCAATTTGAAGACAGGGTAGTAGGTATTATTGAAAGCCGCGATGGAACAATTATGGATGTGGTACGTCAGATTAAGCCATTTGAGTTTGCAGAAAATTGAAAATGCTATATTTTATCAGGCATGTTATTATTAGCCAAGCAAGTGTGCCGATCATAATGTAATAAATGACTTGGCAGGAATATATGGAGGATGAGCCGTGGAAAGCAGGGAAGTGACCATAATGGAAGTGTTGGATTTTCGAGAACAAAAAGCAAGAACACAAAAGAAAATGTATGCCGATTTTCCGGAAGCAACAGTGGTAAGCTTGGGAATGAACATTCCCGGACCTGTAAAAAGCGGCTCGTCTATTTTTCGTGCATTTTGTGAGGGAAGACGAGAGCTGCGTAAGGCGATTCTGGAAGGAGCAGGTAAAGTTGTAGGGGAGCAGGGCTTAGAAGAAAAAGCCGGATATGCAGCTATTTATCTGGTGCAGGGAATCGAAAGGAAAAAACTTAAAGAAATAGCAGTTTTGATGGAGGAAACCCATCCTCTTGGAAGGCTTTTTGATATAGATGTTCTGAAAGAAAATATGGAATCTATCAGCCGTATCGAAATAGGAGCAGCGCGGAGAAAGTGTTTGCTTTGTAATCAGGATGCTAAAATCTGTGGAAGAAGCAGAGCACATACGGTGCAGGAATTGCAGGAAAAAACAGTATCTATTATTCGTGATTGGGAAGAAGGTTTATAGATATGAACAGAAGAATGACAGGAAATGCTGTGCAGTGTCAGGGAATTATACTTGCACGGAGTATCGGTGCAAAAGCCTGGCGGGCTTTACTGGAAGAAGTTTATACCACACCAAAACCTGGCCTGGTGGACCTGTATTCCTGTGGGGCACACAGTGATATGAATGTTTCTATATTTGAGAAAAGTGCTCAGGCACTTCATCCTTATTTTATTCAAATGGCGGCGTTAGGATATGAGATGAGTGGATCTCCAGAAGAATTATTTCACAAAATCCGTGAGGTTGGAGTAGAAGCAGAACGGGCAATGTGTGGTGCAACTTACGGCGTGAATACGCATAAAGGTCTTTTGTTTACATTGGGAATCTTCTGCGCTGCAGCAGGACGGTGTATAAGGGAAGATGGAAAGCTTACAGAGAAGAAACTCTTTGATATGGAACAGCAGATGGTAGCCAAAATCTTATTTAGGGAACTCGGGAGGATTGAAACCAAAGAGCCAGAGAGCCATGGAGAAAAGAATCTGAAAATATATGGTACCCTGGGAATCCGGGGAGAAGCTATAAATGGGTATCCGGCTATCAGAAACATTGCCCTTCCGGTTTTAAGACAGGGGATTTCTGAAAGGAAGGAATGGAATCTTGTAAAACTGCAAACGCTGTTTCATCTGATGAGTGAAGTAGAAGATTCCAATATCATTTCAAGACATAATCCGCAAGTTCTTTTTCAGGTGCATATGGAAGCGAAAGAATTCTTAAAATGTGGAGGAGCATATGCAGAAGATGCGACAGAAAAGCTTCAGATGATGGATGAGGACTATATTAGAAGAAACATTAGTGCTGGCGGCTGCGCAGACCTTCTTGCAGCTGCAATTTTCATAGAATTGTTATTGAACACAGAGAATCCTGTACTGTACAGAAAAATGTCGGAGGAGTGAATTTGATGATTTGCGAGGGCAGACCATTTGTTGGGAAAGAACTGAAAAAATTAAAACAGTTTCTTAAAAAAATGGATTTGGAGTATGATGAGGGAATTGAATACTCAGTTTGTATCCTGAATGATGAATATGAAATTATTGGAACAGGCTCTGTGGATCAAAATGTGATAAAATGTGTGGCTATTGATCCTGGCTATCAGGGACAGGGACATTCTGCTACTATCTTGACAAATTTGATTCAGTATGAATTTGAGAGGTCAAGAACACATATTTTTATTTATACAAAACCGAAAAACTTTCCAATGTTTTCAGACATGGGCTTTCATACGATTTTACAGACCTCCGATGTGTTATTTATGGAGAATCAGGCTCAGGGTTTTGCCAATTTTTTGAAAAAACTCAGAAATGAGACTCCGAAAGAAGCATTGGATAAAGAGTGTAAGGTGGGAGCGATTGTTGCAAACTGCAATCCTTTTACCCTAGGGCACCGTTATCTTATTGAATATGCATCGTCATGCTGTGACTATGTGCATTTATTTGTTCTTTCAGATAATAGGAATGTTTTTTGTGCAAATGATCGTTATGAAATGGTAAGATTGGGTATTCGGGGAATAGATAATGTGATTCTGCATCGTACATGGGATTACATGATTTCTGCGGCTACGTTTCCCACTTATTTCTTTAAAGATCAAATGCAGGGAAAAGAGGCAAATTGTCAGCTTGATCTGGAAATCTTTTGCTCAAAAATTGCACCAGAACTTGGAATCTCCAGGAGATTTGTTGGGACGGAACCTTTTTGTAAAGTAACGGATTCTTATAATCATACAATGAAAAAAATTTTGCCTGCTTATGGTATTGAAATAGAAGAAATAACAAGAAAAACAAGTGGTGAAGTACCTGTAAGTGCATCGCAGGTCAGAAATTGTTTGGCTAAAAAGGAATATGAGAAGGTCAGAAATCTTGTACCAAAGGCTGTGTATGAGTATCTGATAGATTATTTCAGTTAATGAATTATATTTTGGGATAAGTCAGAGGAGGAAATTATGGCATTACATATTATTGATGAAGCAAACCGTTGTCTGAATTGTAAAAAACCAAAATGCCAGGAAGGATGTCCGGTACATACACCAATTCCCCGCATTATTCAGATGTTCAAAGAAAACAAGGTAATGGAAGCCGGAGAAGAACTGTTCAGGAATAACCCCATGTCAACAATCTGCTCTGTGGTATGCAATCATGAGATGCAGTGTGCCGGAAATTGTGTTTTGGGAAAAAAGGGAACCCCTGTTCATTTTTCCAGTATAGAACAGTATATATCTGATACATATCTGGATCGTATGGAAATTTCTAAAGTAGAAAAGAAAAATAAAAAAGCGGCGGTGATTGGAGCGGGTCCTGCTGGAATGACCGTAGCTATTTTACTGGCACAGAAGGGATATGGTGTTACGATTTTTGAATGGAAAGATAAAATCGGTGGTATCATGCAGTATGGTATCCCGGAATTTCGTCTTCCCAAAAGTGTACTTGATCGATATAAGAAAAAAATGCTGGAAATGGGAATACAGATACGTCCAAATACAACGATTGGTACTGTCTTGAAAATAGATGATTTGTTGCGGGATGGATATGCCAGTGTATTTGTGGGTACTGGTGTATGGAAGGCGAGAAATCTGGGGATTCATGGAGAATGTCTTGGAAATGTTCATTTCGGGATTGATTATCTTGCAAATGTGAAAGCGTATAATCTGGGTGAAAAAGTAGCAATTATCGGTATGGGAAATGCTGCTATGGATGTTGCAAGAACAGTCCTTCGAAATGGTGCTAGGCAGGTAACACTTTATGCCAGAGGGAAAACTGTTACGGCAAGTTCTCATGAAATGTCTTATGCCCGTCTGGATGGTGCAGAGTTTGTCTTTGGTAAAGAAATTCAGCGCATTACAGAAAAGGGACCTGTTTTTAAAAATTCTATATTGGATGATAATGGAAGAGTGATTGGATGTGAAGAAGAGGAAGAACTGGTGGAAGCAGATTCTGTAATCATCTGTATTAGTCAGGGACCAAGAGGAAAATTGATTCGTACTACAGTGGGGCTGGAAGGTTCAAAAAAGGGATTACTGGTTACAGATGAGAATGGAATGACTACAAAGAAAGGTGTATTTGCGGCAGGAGATGTAGTTCATGGATCCAAAACCGTTGTGCATGCCGTAGAAGGAGCTAAAAGAGCAGCAGAGTCTATGATACGCTATATGGAGAATGATAATTGCTGATTATTTTTATTGAAAATAACGGGAGGAAACAACATGAAGAGGACAAAAATTATCTGTACAATGGGACCTTCGGCTAATAATCGTGAAGTAATTCGACAGTTGGCGCTGAATGGAATGGATGTTGCGCGTTTCAATTTCTCACATGGAGATCATGAGGAACAAAAAGGAAGAGTTGATCTTATAAAAAGTGTCAGAGAAGAGTTGGGAAAACCAATTGCAATGCTTTTGGATACGAAAGGACCGGAAATTCGTACAGGAGTTTTGAAAGAGCACAAGAAGATTTCTTTATCTGATGGACAGCAGTTTACGCTGACAACGCAGGAAATCGAAGGTGATGGACAACGGGTTTCGGTTACTTATAAAGGACTTCCGGAAGATGTTGGAAGTGGTTCGAGAATCCTGATTGATGATGGTCTGATTGAACTGGAAGTTATTTGTTGTGAAGGTTCGGAGATGATCTGTAAAGTGTTAAACGGCGGAGAACTTGGAGAGAAAAAGGGTGTAAATGTTCCAAATGTAAAAATAAAACTTCCAAGTATTACAGAAAAAGACCGAAGAGATATTTTGTTTGGAATCGAGCAGGGGTTTGATTTTATTGCAGCGTCGTTTGTCCGTACTGCGGAGGCAATTCGTGAGATTAGAACTCTTCTGAATGAAAATGGCGGTGAGCAGATGGCTATTATTGCAAAAATCGAAAATGCAGAAGGAATTGAAAATATTGATGAAATTATCAAAGAATCGGACGGAATCATGGTTGCCAGAGGTGATCTGGGTGTAGAAATTCCTGCATATCGTGTACCGCATATCCAGAAGGAGCTGATTGCAAAATGTAATCGTTGCTATGTGCCAGTTATCACTGCGACACAGATGCTGGATTCTATGATGCGTAATCCGAGACCGACACGTGCAGAGGTAACAGATGTTGCCAATGCGATTTATGATGGAACGGATGCCATCATGCTTTCTGGTGAAACAGCAAATGGAAAATATCCAGTGGAAGCATTGAAGATGATGGTGGAGATTGCAGTCAGTACAGAAGAGCACCTAGATACTCAGCATTTTGTGGAACATCGCAGAATGTATAGAAAACAGAATGTATCCAGTGCTGTGGGAGCGGCTGCTGTTATGACAGCAAATCACCTGCAAGCAGATGCGATTGCAACTCCGACTGTATCTGGACAGACAGCGAGACTGATTTCCAGTTTTCGTCCGAAAGTTCCGATTTTGGCTGTTACACCAAACGAGACAGTTTTTCATAAGCTTCAGCTTTACTGGGGTGTGATTCCACTGAAAGGAAATGAAAAAGATTCTACAGAGCACATTATAGAGGCTGCTGTGAATATAATTAAAAAAAATTCCTTTGCCAATAAGGGAGATTTGCTTGTATTTACGGCTGGTGATTCTGTAATGAACAACTGGACCAGAGAAAGTGCAGCAACCAATATGATGCATGTTGTGGAAATAAAATAATTTATTTCAAATGAGAAATAAAGAGCTAGAAAAAATTGTTTATTTATAGTATCTTTATAGTATCGAAAAATGCGTAGGAGATAATCATGAAATTTCAAGCAAAAGAAGATGGAAAAAGAATTCTTATCATCTGTCTTGCGTCTTTACTGATGGCAGTAAATATTAAATCGTTCGTTCGGACCGGTGGGTTATATCCTGGAGGTGCCACGGGACTTACTATTTTGATACAGCGTGTGGCGCAGTTGTTTTTGAATGTGGAGCTTCCGTATTCTGTAGTCAACCTGTTGCTAAATGCTGTGCCCGTGTACATAGGATTCCGGTTTATCGGAAAGAAGTTTACATTGTATTCCTGCCTGATGATTGTGCTTACCAGTGTGTTAACCGATATTGTGCCGGGATATACGATTACGTATGATACACTGCTGATCAGTATTTTCGGGGGCATGATCAATGGTCTTGTGATCAGTGTTTGTCTTTTGGTGAATGCGACGACAGGCGGAACCGATTTTATTGCCATCTTTCTGTCGGAAAAAAAGGGCGTTGATTCGTTTAATATCATTTTGGCACTGAATGTTGTGATACTTGCAGCAGCGGGAATTCTGTTTGGATGGGATAAGGCTCTGTATTCGATTATTTTCCAGTATGCGTCCACACAGGTGCTCCATACGTTGTACAAAAAATATCAGCAGAATACGCTATTTGTGGTGACGAACAAACCACAGGAGGTCAGTGAGGTGATTGCCAGAGAATGCAATCATGGTGCAACGATTCTGGAGGGAGAGGGATCTTACGAGCACTGTGAGCGCCATGTGGTATATTCTGTTGTTTCCAGTGCAGAAAGTAAGCACGTAATTCATGCAGTGAAAGAGACCGATCCGGAGGCGTTTGTTAATGTGATTCGTACAGAACAGCTTTCCGGAAGATTTTACCAGAAGCCGACGGAATAGAGGTCATAAGAATAAGGGAGTGCTGCGAGATAATGGTTTATCCGCTATCTTGCAGCACTCCCTTTTATATTGATTGTTTATTCATCATAAATGTTAACGATTTCTCCATCGAGAATACGGTTCATATTCTTGACTGCACAGAAGTTACCGCACATACTGCAGGTATCTTCTTTTTCCGGTTTTGCTTCCGCGCGGTAGCGGCGGGCTTTTTCCGGATCCATGCTCAGGTCGAACATTGCCTCCCAGTCGAGTTTCTTGCGGGCGGTGCTCATCTGGTCATCCCAGTCGCGTGCACCCTTGATGCCTTTTGCAATATCTGCTGCGTGAGCGGCGATGCGGGAGGCGATGATACCTTCCTTTACGTCATCGAGGTTTGGAAGACGAAGGTGCTCAGCCGGTGTGACATAGCACAGGAAGGAAGCTCCGTAAGTTGCAGCGATGGCGCCTCCGATGGCTGCTGTGATGTGATCATAACCAGGAGCAACATCGGTCACAAGTGGTCCAAGTACATAGAATGGTGCACCCTGGCAGATGGTCTTCTGGATTTCCATGTTGGCAGCGATCTGGTTCAGCGGCATATGGCCAGGGCCTTCTACCATAACCTGTACGTTTTTCTCCCAGGCACGTTTCGTCAGCTCGCCCAAAGTAATCAGCTCCTCAATCTGGGAGATATCGGAAGCATCTTTCAGACATCCCGGACGGCAGGCGTCACCAAGGCTCATGGTGATATCGTATTCCTGGCAGATATCAAGAATCTCATCGTAGTGCTCATAGAAAGGATTCTCCTGTCCTGTCATTTCCATCCATGCGAAGATGATGGAACCTCCGCGGGAAACAATGTTGGTCAGACGTTTGTTGCGTTTGAAACGTCCTGCTGTTTCTTTGTTGATACCGCAGTGGATTGTCATGAAGTCAACGCCGTCCTCTGCGTGCATTCTTACGATATCGAGCCATTCCTGAGAAGTGATTTCTTTCAGCGGTTTGTGGTAATATACAACAGCATCATAAATCGGCACAGTACCGATGATGGCCGGACACTCCTGTGTCAGGCGTTTGCGGAACGTGCGTGTATCGCCGTAGGAACTCAGATCCATAATGGATTCTGCACCCATTTTTACAGCGTTGTTTACTTTCTCGATTTCCATATCCATGTCTTTCCAGTCTCTGGAAATTCCGAGGTTTACGTTGATTTTCGTTTTCAGCATAGAACCGATACCATTTGGCTCGATGCAGGTGTGACGTTTGTTGCACGGGATGATGATCTGGCCCTTTGCCATGTAGTCCATCAGCTCTTTGATGTCCATCTGTTCTTTGGCGGCAACTGCCTCCATTTCTTTTGTGACGATGCCTTTTCTTGCGGCATCCATCTGTGTCGTATAGTTCATAACCTTTTCCTCCTTGAGAAATACCTTTGATACGTTTGGGCGAAAAAAGAGCACATCCGTGTAGATGTACTCTGAAAGATTCCATATATGGTACAATTCCTACGCCGGCATTATCCGTATCAGGTTCCAGGGTCGAAATCCGTTCGTATTTCTTCTCAGCCGACGCGTCAGCTCCCCTTACATTCTATTTCTTTTATCATAAACGATACAGAAAATAAAGTCAATAATAAGGTTGGGATATTTCTTGTCAATTTTTTTGTGACCGCTTAAAATAGAACATATCATATGGAACAGATATAAAAGAAAAGACTCGGGAGGAAAGTTATGCGATTTTTTCATTTATCGGATCTGCATCTGGGCAAACATCTGCATCATTATAACCTGAAAGAAGATCAGATGCATATCTTAAAAGAGATTACGACATATGCCCGCAGACTGCATCCGGATGCAATCGTTATTGCGGGGGATATTTATGATAAATCGGTACCGTCTGCGGAGGCGGTGACCATGTTTGACCAGTTTCTTACCGAATTGTCTGTGATAGAACCGGCGATTCCGATTCTGATCATAGCGGGAAATCATGATTCTGGTGAGCGGCTGGAGTATGCCGGTGAGATTTTGGGGCAGCATCACATTTACATAGCGGGAAAACCGCCGGTCGCACAGGACCAGCATCTGAAAAAAGTAACGCTGGAGGATGAATATGGCCCGGTGCATTTTTATCTGCTTCCATTTTTGAAGCCAGCTTATGTGAGAAATGTACTGCCGCAGGAGTCACTGGAGGATTATACGCAGGCGGTGAATTGCCTGCTTGAGAGAGAAGAGCCGGATTATACACAGAGAAATGTGCTGGTGTCGCATCAGTTTTATACGGGAAATGGACAGCTGCCAGAGACGTGCGATTCGGAACTGGTGAATGTCGGCGGGATCGACAATGTGGATATTTCAGCAGTACAGAATTTTGACTATGTCGCGCTTGGGCATCTGCATGGAAGCCAGCAGGTTGGACTGCCGCACATTCGTTACTGCGGAACGATGCTCAAGTATTCGGTGAGTGAGACGTCTCATGAGAAGTGTCTTGCGATGGTAACCTTGCATGGAAAAGGGGAGGCCATTGAGATGGAGAAGCTTTCGCTTCATCCATTGCGCGATGTGCAGAAGAAAAAAGGATTGCTGGCGGACATCCTGAAGGGGGGAAAAAGTGCGGACAGCCAGAATTATGTCAGTGTGACGCTGACAAACGAGGAAGAATTGTACAAGCCAAGAGAGCAGTTAGCAAGTGTCTATCCGTTCCTTCTGGAAGTGCGTGTGGACAATGAGCGCACGAGACGCCAGCTTGAGGATATGGATGAGCTTGTGGAAATGAAAAATCCACTGGAAATGTACCAGGATTTTTACCGGGAAGTACATGGCACAGATTTGGGAGAAGAGGGCGTGGAGATTATGAGACAGATACTGGATGAGATAAAGGGGGATTTATAAATGAAGCCGTTAACGATAGAAATGTCAGCGTTTGGCTCCTACGCGGGACGGGAAGTGGTGGATTTTACTTCCATGCAGCAGGGGATTTTTCTAATTACGGGAGATACGGGGGCTGGGAAAACCACGATTTTTGATGCGATGATGTATGCGCTTTACGATAATACGAGCGGTGGGCGCAGAGATGGTGCGATGATGCGAAGCCAGTATGCCAGAGATGATACGCCCACGTATGTGAAATTTACATTTTCTTATCGAGGCAAGATCTACAGCATTCGAAGAAATCCGGAATATTCCCGACCGGGGAAACGTCGTTATGCGGATGGTTCCATGCGAATGGTAAAGGAAGCTGCATCCGTGGAGCTGGTGCTTTCGGACGGCAGTGTTTTCATGGGAAAGAAGCGCGATACAGATAAGAAGATAGAAGAAATCATCGGTCTGGACGCAGAGCAGTTTCGCCAGGTGGCGATGATCGCACAGGGGGATTTTTTGAAATTGCTTCATGCGGAGTCGAAGGAAAGAAAGGAAATTTTCTCTAAAATTTTTCATACAAGAATTTATTGGAGAATCCAGGAGAGTTTGAAGACGAAGACGAAACAGCTGTATGGTCAGATTTCGGACAATCTGAAGCTTTGCCAGCGGGAAATTGATCAGGTATGCTGTCAGGAGAACAGTCGGTATGCTGTAGATTGGAAGAAATGCAAAAAGGAAGCGGAGTTTTCCCTGGATGAGATTCTGGCACTTTTGGAAAAAATTGTTGGGGAAGACAGCCAGAGTTTGAAACAATTGAAGCAGCGCAGGGAGGAAAATCACGAGAAGACTGCACAGATCGAAGAATTGTTCCGGAGGCTTTCCCTGGTACAGAACTGTGAAAAACGCAGGAAGGAAAATCAGGAAAGGCTGGAGAGTCTGAGCCTTTGGTTGGAGCAGCAGGCGCCGATTCTGGAAGAATATCATGAAAAACTAACGGAAAAACTGAATGCACTCGATGCGAGGGAAAAGGAGTTAACGCCTCGGATTACCCGTCTGCAGGACAGTTTGAAACAGTATGGCCTGCTTGGGCAGCGAAGCAGAGAACTGGAGCAAAAACAGAAAGAGCTGGCACAGCTTCAGAAAAATCTGGAACAGAAGACAGAGGCGCAGACGGATTTGCAGAAGAAGAGGAAAGCACTGGAAGAAAAACTGAAAGAACTGGAGACTCTGCCGGTACAGAAGGTACAGGCCGAAGCACTGTTGAAGCAGTATCAGCAGCAGAAAAAACAGCTGGAGGAATATTGCAGAAAGCTTGGAGAGCTGACTGATTTTGAACAAAGACAGAAAGAGAGTCTGGCAGCCTATCAATCCGCCTGCGAAAAAGCGAGTGAACAATCACGAATCTATGATGAGGCCTATCGACTGTTTTTTGAGGAGCAGGCAGGAATACTGGCTCAGCAGCTCAAAGAAGGTCAGCCATGTCCCGTGTGTGGTTCGGTGCACCATCCGGAAAAAGCGAAGTTATCCACAAAAGCACCGACGCAGGAACAGGTAGAACAGGCCAAAAAGCGAAGGGAAAAAGCGGAGAAGAAACGGGATGAGACACAGATTATTTTCACAGAGTGCACGCAGAAGCTACAAAATCAACAGGAAATGCTTCAAGAGCAGGGAGCGGTTCTTCTCGAGGATAATTATTTTCAATTAAATACGACAGGGTGTGATAAAATAAATGAAAAAGTGGATAATGTGGATAAGTCGGTGGAAAAATATGCAAAGAATGTGGATAAAATCAGAAAATTAGAGTTGGAACTGGAAAAGCACAGATTAGAGTGCGCACAGATTGAGAAAAAACAGGAAGAGCAGGCAAAGCAGCAGGAGCGGCTGGAGCAGAATAAGCATGTACTTCTTCTGGAAGAAGGAAAGCTGGAAAAAGAAATTCAGCTTTTGCAGGAGAAGCTGGCGTTTGCGGATGAAAAAGAAACTGCAGAAGAATTACAGAAACTGCAGGAAGAATTGGAAGTTCTTCGCAGAGAAGCGGTGCAATTTCGCAGGGAGTATGAGAAGAAGTCGCAGGAACACCATGTAAAATCAGGAGAGAAGAATGCGTGTGAGCAACAGAGTAAGATGATCTTGCAGGAATTACAGGAGACGCAGGAAATATATGAACAGCAGCGGAGATTGTGCGAAGAAAATGAGAAAACTTTGACAGTGGAAGAGTTTGAAGAGAAACTTTGTCAGGCGCGTGCGGAAAGCAAAGAGCTGGAAAAACGTTATATGACATTGTATAACTGTGCACAGAATAACAAAAACGCCTGGAAAAAACTTCAGGAATATGAAAAAGAACAGGGAAGTCTTCGAAAAACGTATGCGTTATATGATGATTTGAGCCGCACGGCCAATGGAACTCTCACGGGCAGTGCCAAGGTGGATTTTGAAACTTATGTGCAGCGTCAGTATTTTAAGCAGATCATAGTGGCTGCGAATCGGCGGCTGGTCAAAATGAATCAGGAGCAGTTTATTCTTCGATGCAGAGATTTGAAGAATCTCAGTGGAAAAGCGCAGGCAGGACTCGATCTGGATGTGTATCATCTTGTAAATCAGTCTGTGCGCGACGTGAAAACGCTGTCAGGCGGAGAGTCTTTCATGGCAGCTCTGGCCATGGCACTTGGACTGGCAGATATGATTCAGAATGAAGCGGGAGCCATACGGCTGGATACGATGTTTGTGGATGAAGGATTTGGTTCACTGGATGATGAATCCCTGTCCCAGGCAATTCAGGTACTGCTTGGATTGGCAGAGCAGCAGTGTCTTGTGGGAATCATCTCCCATGTGAACCAGTTAAAAGAGCAGATCGACTGTAAATTGATCGTGACAAAGAATGACAAGGGCAGTCATGTGCGGTGGGGCTGAAAACGTTCTTTGAGCAGGTTTTCGCCTTCGGTCAGCCATTCATCCAGTTCGGACGATGCCCCCAGGATATCCTGGAAAATCCGGTGTTCATCGAGGATTCCCTGTCCGTGGGGAACCAGATAAGCACCGGCATCGCTGCCTAATGCAGTCGGAACGTTCAAATCCCAGGCATTGTGAAGGCTTGCTTCGATGGTGTCCATGATGGTCTGAATCTCTTTGTCGGGAAAGCGGCCGCATCCCAATAAATTGAAAACTGTGGCGGCAGTCGGAACGTAGAGTGTATGATTTTCAGCCAGAATCTCCATGGTTTCCCAATCGATAAAATTGCCATGCTCAATGCTGTCCACGCCATAATGAGAGGCGGCTGCCACTGCCTCTTTTCCATTGGCGTGCGCCATGACTGCAAAACCCTCTTCGTGGGCGATGTGGATCATTTCTTTGATATCCTCCGTTGGCAGTGGATCGCAGGATAAAACACCGGCTTTGTTAAAATCCATAATGCCGGAAATCATAATTTTGATAAAGTCACAGCCATGTCCGCGGGCGATGTCCACGAGGCCATGATACTCCTTCATATTTGAAAAACCAAATCCCACAATTCCGCCATAGTAACCTTTTTTGTGAATGGCGAAAACAGGAGTCCGGTAATCAATGCCATATTCAGGAGCAAGCTGCCTGGCGCGTTGTGAAACACCAAGTGCATCGCCGCCATCTCTTACAAAAGTAATTCCTCTTTTTTCGTAGGAATGAAAGTGCTGTCTTATGACGGAGTCCTGTACTTTCTTCTTATGAAGATTGATGGCATGGCGGTAATTAAGTCCATCCATAATCAGATGTGCATGACATTCTCCAAACATAATCGTATCCTCCCTGTAATGTAATCATTTTATCACTATTTGTACTCTATGGCAAATCAGAGATTGACAGGAAAATAAGGGAATTGACGAAAGGTTTGATTCCATGTAAAATGTAATAGAAATGTTATATTATTGTATTTCAATTGTAAAACAACAGGAGTAAAGAATGAGAAAGAAAACATGGTTGTTGGGTTGTGCTTTAACAATACTTTTGTGCGGCTGCGGAAACAGTGAACAGACGTCAGCAGCCCAGAAGCCACAGGTGACAGAGGCTGCAGAAACGGAGACGGCTGCTCCGACTCCCACAGAAGAACAGGAGACTGGAGGAGAAGTAACCGGAAAAATTCTGAATTTTACGGGAAGTATTCTTTCTTTGCAAGTAGAAGGGGAAGACAATTCTGTAGAATTTGAGATTGGTGACGGAAAGCTGAAATGCCAGAATGGAATTCTTGCAGGGGAAGAAGTCGTGGTTTCCTACGAAGGTGAGAGAAAGGAAGGAGATATTACCAAAGCGAAAGTGCTGGAAGTATCCGATGCACCAGGGAGAGAGGAACTGGAAGAGACCGTGATTGCCGGACAGATACAGGCAGTGACCAACAATACGCTGACCATTGCTACAGAGGAAAATGTCAGTATTACTTTTGTCACCACAGGAGCCAGATATGAGTTAAAGCAGGGACTTACGTTGGGCAATTGGGTGGATGTGTCATACAAGGGTGAAATGATAGGCAGCAATGTCAGAAATCTGAAAGTATTATCTGTAACCGACAGCAATGATCTGGAAGAGACAGAGGAACTTTCTTCCGAGGATGTGCAGGAGATGAATGCTACACTGTTATCAGTTCAAAATGATATTCTGACTGTGCAGGAGAAGGAAGGAGAACAATATCAGTTTTCAGCAAGTCATGCACAGATCAGTCTTCGATACGGTGTGCTGGAAGAAAGTGAAGTGATTCTTACTTATTGTGGGGAAGCCAGTGCGGATGCGTCTTCTTCTGAACTGAAATCCGTGGTGGATGAGGATCCGAAAGTGGTCAATGAGGAGACGGGAGGATTTTCTGTCACAGGTACGGTCATGGTCTGCGGCAGCAATGTTCTCACGGTTATGTCGAACGATGGTGCTCAGATTACCTGTGCGATTGAAGAGGCCCAGATTGATCTGGACAGGGAACCGGCTCTGGGTGATTATGTGAAAATTGTAGTAAAACCAAATAAAAAATCAAATGTGTATCAGGTACTGAAGATTGCAAGTGCCTTTTCACAGGAGTGAAGTAAATTTAAATAAAACAGAAGCTTCCGCATCAGCAGATACGGGAGCTTCTGTTTGGTTAGGTAAAATGTTATTGGTTATATGTTATATATAGGAAAAAAGATTATTAGCAATGATGTCATGACCGCGGGGCGTTAAATGGATACCATCGGATGTGATCGCCTGGTATCCCTCGACGCAAGCGGCCTGATTCAATTTATCGTGAAGGAGTATATAGGGACAGTGATACTCCGAAGCCAGTTCCCCAATCTGTCCCGAAATATTTTTTATCAGCGGAATCCAGTTTTTATATTCTTCCCGGGGATAAGGGAAGATAAAAGGTTCCATCAAAATACATGTGCAACTGGTGTGCTGCGTGATCATGTGCAGCAGCTGTCTATAAGAACGTCCAAAATCCGCCAGCATATCCTCCTGCTGGGACGAAGTGCGGTTGGTATTCATCATCAAGCCCACATCGTTGACGCCAATCAGGATTGTGACAAAGTCGGGGTGACGCTCAATGCAGTCCCGTCCAACATTTTCCAGAAGCCGATTTATTGTAAAACCGTTAATTCCTCTGTTCACAATCTCGAATGTCTGGGATGTAAGATTTAACATTTGATTCAGTTGATTGACGTAACCATGTCCAAGCCCGTTGGGGGAGAACAGCCGGTCGCTGTCAGTAATGCTGTCTCCCAGGCAGATCAGTCTTCTCATAAGCGTTTCTACTCAATTGTAATATATACAGGTTTCTCTTCTTCTTTCTTTGGTGCTTCCTTTGGAACAGCCAGAATCAGGACGCCGTCTTTGAAGGTTGCGCGGATGTCTTCCTGACGAATATCCTCTCCGATGAAAAAGCTTCTCTTGCAGGTTCCTACAAAACGTTCTCTTCTGAGATATTTACCTTTTGTCTGCTGTTCTTCCGGTGTATCTGCACGGTCAGCACTGATGGTAAGATAACCGTCCTTCAGTTCTGCACGTACGTTTTCTTTTGCAAATCCCGGAAGATCGATATCCAGGAAATAATAATTACCCTGTTCACGAATATCTGTCTTCATCATAGAAGATGTATTATTGGCAGGTGCCGGTGTGAAGAATGGGTCTTTGAAAAGTTCATCAAATAAATCATATCCATAATTGTTTCTTCTTGTAGTTCTCATAATGTATTCCTCCTATAAATTAAAAATCGTCCTTGATTTATGTTCTAGGTGTAATATAACACTGATTGTTAGCACTGTCAATAGTTGAGTGCTAATTTCACAGAATGTTCACATTTGACTGGGGATTTTTATAGAAGCATTCCCAGAACTGGTATTGTAAAGATAGAAAATAATGTTGATACAAAAATAATCTGTGAGGCGAACGCAGGATTGCAGTTATATTTGTCTGCCAGAACGGAAGTTGTGCTTCCGGCGGGCATTCCTGACATGATGACACAGATACTGACCAGAAGCGGATCCAGATGGAATGGCTGAAGAACCGCAAAAATAAAAAGAGGAAAAAGAAGCAGACGGATTGCTGTGTAGTAGAGAACCTCTCTGGTGAAGATTGTCCGAATGTCTGCTTCGGACAGAATTGCACCAATGACAATCATGGACAATACAATCGTACAGCGGCTGATGGAAGCAATCGTATTTTGCAAAAAAGATGGCAGGGAAACTGGCAGGAGCATCAGGAAAAATCCGACAAAAATAGCAAGGATGCAGGGATGTTTCGCCAGCTTCTTGAAGGCATCTTTTTTATCTACTGATGTGAAGAGGGAGAGTCCTGCCGTCCACATGGTAAAGCGGGTGGGAATCTGATAGATTGAGGTGTACATCACGCCGATGGAGCCATACAGAGTTTCTGCGATTGGAAGACCGATAAAACTGGAATTGGAGCAGATCAATCCATAAGACATAATATGTTTCTTCTTTTTTTCAAAACGGGCAAACAGCACTTTGCTGATGAGAGTGGCGAAAATCTGAATAGCAGAGGACAAAACCAGCATCAGGACGCAGTTGCGAAAAAAACGGTCAGATATTTCTACCTTACTTAAAAAAGAGTTGACAATATTGCAGGGGAGTACAAAATTGATGAGAAGGTCAGAAAATGCCTTGCGGTTCTGGCTGGTAATAATGTTTGTTTTATTTGCAATTACGCCAACAATGATTAATGAAAACAGCATGAATTGCAGACTGAGCATTTTTAGGATAAATTCCATAGTATTCATTCCTCATAAAAAATTGTGGGACAAAGGGGACGGTTCTGTGTCCGGATGGATTCCGGACACAGAACCGTCCCCTTGTCCCATGGGGGAGTTATCAATTCGATTTAATCCGGCTCTTCTGTCAGATTGAGAGACTCTACAATTTTGTTGAATCCAGATAAATCGTAGGTGGTTCCTTCGTGATTTTTGATTCTCTGTAAAAGAATTTCTTCTTTCTGTTCTCTTGCGAGCGTGATATCATAAACTTCCTGTGCAATTTCTTTTGGAACGATCACAACGTCATCGTTGTCAGCAAAAACGAGATCTCCAGGATTTACAGTAACACCGCACATCACAACTGGATGATTAATTTTTCCTGGGAATGCCTTGGTTGTTCCTACGACATTGATTGCCTGAGAAAATACAGGGAAGTTCAGTTCTTTCATGAGCATAGTGTCTCTGACTGCTCCGTCTGTGATCATACCAACACAGCCTTTTGCCTGTGCGGATGCACTCATCATACCGCCCCACATACCGCCGGTACGTGTATCTCCGGAATAAGCGATCATCAGAACATCGCCTGGTTTTAACATATCAATGGCTTTGTGAATAATAACATTGTCACCCGGTCTTGCTTCTACAGTCATAGCAGTACCACAGATTCTGGAGCCAGGCCATACCGGATGGATTTTTCCGCCCATAGCACCTTTTCTTCCCATACTTTCATGGATGGAAGCACTTTCTTCGAATTTGGAAAATTTTTCAACTAATTCAGGTGATACCTTATCGTAATGTTTAATAATATCGAACATATCTTTTTCCTCCTGTTTTTCGGACTCCTTTTAAGCCTTTTGTTTGCGCATCGGCTTTGTTAAGGTGAATATAGCACAAATAAAGACATTTGAAAAATGAATTAATTTGCTTAATAAAATTAATATTGTTAATGATTCAAAACGAGTGTATAATAAACATAGAAGAAACGGGTTGGAGGTGTTCGGATGAACCAGGCAGATATTGAAACATTTCTTATGCTGGTGAAGACCAGAAATATCACGAAAACAGCGGAGAGCCTTTATGTTTCCCAGCCGACCGTCAGTCATCGTCTGAAGCTTTTGGAAGAGGAACTGGGTGTGCCGCTGCTGATACGAAAAAAGGGTTACAAAAAGATAGAGCTGACTCCAAAAGGTGAGGAATTCATTGTCATTGCGCAAAGATGGCTTTCACTTATGAAAGAAACAATGCTTCTGAAAAGTGCCGGGGAAGAAATGTATCTGTCTGTTGCCAGTACTGATACATTAAACAGCTGTATTTTTAAAGGCCTGTACCGGTCGATTCTTCATGATACGAATCTGAATCTGAAATTGAACATTTCTACGCATTATTCGTACGAGATTTATGAACTGTTAGAAAAGCATACCGTCGATGTTGGATTTGTGTATCATCACCTTCATTACAAAAATATTATTTCGGAACCCGTACTTCGGGAAAAAATGTATGTAGTGCAGGAGTGGGACAGCGCAATTCGTAAAGATCAGATCAACATTGAGGAGCTGGATCCGGAAAATGAAGTTGCCTTTTTGTGGGAAACCAATTACCAGATCTGGCATGAGCAGATGATCTCGAAGGGAAAAAGAAACAGTCTTGAAGTAGATATTTATTCACTGTTTTCTGAATTCCTGCGTGATAAAGGAAGATGGGCGATTGCGCCGGTAACGGTAGTTAATCGTCTGCAGAGTGAACAGAAGGTTTTCGTCAGTGAAATTGCCAATAAGAAGAAACCACCGGAAAGAATTACATACATTATCCGTCATAAGGATATGAATGAAGCAAAAATAAATACACTGAAGATTTTTGAAGAGCGGATTAACCAGTATTTTACAGACAGCGGGCTGGATCGTTATATGGAACGGTATAATACAACAATTGTATAAGTGTGAAAAGAAAATCATGAAATGTCTTGAAAGAGCAGGGTATGTAGAAAAAATATGTACTCTGTTTTTTTTATTGTGATGTAAATGAATTATAAAAATTGTTAATAAAAGGTAAATAAATAATTTGTTTTTATTTCGTGCTTTCCTGTGATATATTTTCAGGCATAGACATATAATATTCATTTGATTTATTATAAAACGTAGTGATTTTGTTTAAATTTAAAATACTGTTTAAGAAATAAGGAATAACCGGAGGTAATAGGATGGATGTAAAAATTTTGATGTCCGGAGATCAGGCTGTTTCCGTTCAGATGGGAGATGAGATCAGCCTGGAAGTAAATCGAAAAGTCCTGATGCTGCAGGAAGAACTGAAAAAGCATCCTGTAGAGGGAATTCGGGAGATGGTCCCTACATATGCGTCACTGATGATTCATTATCGTCCGGAAATCATAAAGCTGGACAAGCTGATTGATGAAATTTATCAGCGCATCGACAATATGAAGGACATTGCGGGTTCGAAAAAAATTGTTCGTGAAGTACCGATTCTTTATGGAGGTGAAACAGGTCCTGATCTGGAGCTGTGTGCACAGTTGGAAAACACGACTGTGGAGGAAATCATACGAAAACATTCTGCACATGACTATTATGTGTATATGCTCGGATTTGCTCCGGGACATCCTTATTCTGCAAGATTTGAAGAGCCGTTTTCGTTTAAGAGAAGAGATACGGCACGTGTGAAAATACCGGCAGGATCGGTTGTGGTACAGCTCAACCTTTCTGATCTGATCCCGTTTGAGCAGCCATGTGGCTGGAACATTATTGGTTCTACACCACTGACAATCTGTGATTATAAAAAAGAAGATCCGTTCCTGGTACATGCAGGAGAGTGGATTCGATATATTCCGGTAAGCAAAAAAGAATATGAGCAGATTAAACGCGCGGACGAAGCGGGCACCTATCAGGTGAAGGTTCGTGTGGAAGAGTAGACATAACGACACATTGATTCAGATAAAGCATGGAGGTCAGATATGGGAATTCTGGTAAGAGATTCCGGTCCGCTTACAACAATACAGGACGAGGGAAGATTTGGATATCAGCAGTATGGCGTGACTCCATCGGGACCGATGGACGCCAGAGCTTTTCACATTGCCAACATTCTTGTGGGAAATCCACAGGGAGAGGGAGCGATGGAGATTACTTTTAAAGGACCTGAACTTGAATTTGATCAGGATATTGTGATTGCAGTCACAGGCGGTGATATGCAGCCAACCGTCAACGGCAAAAAAATTCCGATGTACACAGCGGTACAGATGCACGCCGGGGATGTACTGAAGTTTGGATTTGCATGTGCGGGTGGATGTCGTGGATATATTGCCTTCGCCGGTGGACTGGACATTCCTTTGGTTATGGGATCGAAGTCAACACTGGCATCAAAAAAATTAGGGGGATATGAAGGCAGAGCACTGCAAAAAGGAGATAAAATCGGATTTTCATCACCAAAGAGTACTCTGGAGAGAATGGAAAAAAGAAAGGTTCCAACTCCGGTATATCCGACGAAGGAAGTGACGCTTCGAGTCGTTCTCGGACCGCAGGAGGATGCTTTTTCGGAAGAAGAGCAGAGAAAGTTTTTCTGGTACAGTTCCAGGGTGACGAATGAATTTGACCGTCAGGGATGCCGACTGGAACGTGAAGTTCCGGTAAAACATTTGAAAGACGGCAATATCATCAGTGATGGAATTGCGTTTGGTTCCATTCAGGTGCCTACGACAGGACAGCCATTTATCATGATGGCGGACCGACAGACGGTAGGCGGTTATACAAAAATTGGAACGGTCATTACCGTAGATCTTCCCAAAATTGCGCAGGCAAAGCCGGGAATGAAGATTCGTTTTGTGCAGGTCAGCATGGAGCTGGCGCATTTGTTATACATCAGGGAACTGGAAGAATTAAAGCAGCTGGATGAAGCCCTGAATCATTAATTCTGGTTACATCTGTATATGTTTCGGACTTTTGCGGACGCGCAGGAGGACTTTATACAGATGCAATATACAACGGTACCGGTCAGTGTACAGTCCGTACACGAGGAAATTATGAAAAAATTTATCGATCAACGGTGACACAAGGAGGAGTAATATGTATGCAGTAGATTTGAACAGCGACATTGGCGAAAGCTTTGGCGCATATAAGCTTGGAGATGATGAAGAAATCTTAAAATATGTTACCGCAGCAAATGTGGCATGTGGCTGGCATGCAGGTGATCCGATGGTAATGGAGCGCGTTGTCAAAATGGCAGCTGAGAGAGGCGTTGTTGTGGGTGCACATCCAAGTTATCCGGACCTTATGGGATTTGGCAGAAGAAAAATGTATCTGTCCTTTGACGAAGCCAAAAATTATGTGAAGTATCAGATTGGAGCGCTTTCTGCGTTTACCACAAGTTATGGAATCAAGATTCATCATGTTGCACCACATGGAGCGATGGGCAACATGTGCCAGAATGACAGACAGCTTGCAAGAGCAATCTGTGAAGCATGTTATGAAATTGATCCGGAAATTATCATGTATTATTGTGCAGGTGCTGTTTTGGGAGAAGAAGCAGAAAAAATCGGTCTTCGCACTGCCTGTGAAATTTTTGCAGACCGCGCATATGAGGATGATCTCTCATTGAGAGGAAGAAAACTGGAAGGTTCTATGATTACGGATGAAGACGAGGCAATCAAACGCTGCATTCGCATGATCAAAGAAGGCAAGGTTACCGGATACAGCGGCAAAGAACTGGATATTCAAGGTGATACTCTTTGTGTACATGGAGATGGACCGAAGGCAATTGCTTTTGTCAAGAAAATCACTGAGGCGTTTAAACAGGAAGGTATCGAGATAAGAGCATTTCGATAATATTTTCATAAATGGATGTTTCAGTTAAAAATGAATCAGATGGGAGAGAGAAAGATGGGAAAAAACAAGAAGAAAGAAAGACCGATCGCGCAGAAAATGATTGCTGCACTGGTCGGCGGTATCGTTGTAGGTCTGATTTTCATGATGATTCGTCAGAATCTGTTAAATAACGGTGGAGACGCTACATGGAAAACAATCAATGATCTTCTGTTCCAGGATATTACTGTAGAAGCCGGTGTGAAGGCTGTTGGTATTTTTTACATAATCGGTCAGTTATTTATGAAAGGTCTTCAGGCAGCGATCGTTCCGCTGGTACTGGTATCTTTGAGTCTGGCACTTTGCAGTATTTCCGATTCCACAAAGCTTGGAAAAATTGCAGCAAAAACATTACTCGGATTTTTCGCATTCTACGCAGTTGGTGCGTTGATTGCATGTACGGTAGCTTATATCGTGAAATCAGCAGGACTGTTTAACGTAACGCTGGTTGCGGATGGTCTTGGCGAAGCCAGCACAATTGATGCATTCAACCCACTGGCAGTAATCGTAAATGCAGTTCCGAATAACATTACTTCTGCATTCAGTACAAACAACAGTATTCTTGCCGTTGTATTTACAGCAGTGGTAATCGGTATCTGTATGAATGCACTCGGAGAGAAAGCAGCTCCGCTGAAAAAAGTATTTGAAAGCGCAAATGAAATCATTCAGATGTATCTGAACTTCCTGATCAACAAGGTTGGCCCGATTGCAGTGTTCTGTCTGGTAACAAGAACCTTCGCAATCTACGGTGCTGAATACCTGAAACCGGCAGCTGCCTACGTGATTTCTGCTATGGCTACACTGCTGATTACCTGCTGTGTGCTGTATCCGATCGGAATTTTTGTTACAACTGGTCTGAATCCGGTGAAATTCCTTAAGAAAATGGCTAAGGTTGGTGTATTTGGATTCTCTGTAAACTCTTCTGCAGCAACACTTCCGCTGAACACAAAGACCTGTCTGGAAGAATTGGGATGCTCTCAGGAAATTACAAGCTTTGTACTTCCTACCGGTATGACAATTAACATGAATGGTACAACTATGATGCATATGTTTGCGGTAACCTTTATTGCTACCGCAGCAGGTATGAACGTTACACCTGCAAACCTGATTGTAATGGCGCTTCTGTCTATCTGTGCGGCTGCGGGTACACCGGCTATCCCGATCGCAGGAACAACCATGATCTTTACGGTTTTATCCGGTATGGGCTGGACAACAGATGTTTGTCTTCTTGGATATGCACTGGTTGTTGCAATCAACAGACCGGTTGAGATGTCTCTGCTTCCGCTGAATGTTATCGGTGATGCAGCAGTAAACGTTATTGTAAATGCATCGGAAGGTCAGCTGGATAAAAACGTTTACAATTCTTAAAATAAAATCGTTACAATCTGTTTTTCGGCTATCTTCCGAAAAGACAGTGTGATAACCCCACAGAAGAAGGAATGCCGGAAATGGTATTCCTTCTTTTGCTATAGAAGCGGAAAGGAAAGAAACATTATGCTGCAATATGAAATACCAAAAAGTGGAGTAAATTTACGAGAGGTACTTTGTCTGTGCCAGCCATATATGGATCGAGTCTGTGAGCATACACCGAAGCAGGGATGGATGGATTATACATTTCAATGGCTTCTGGCACAGTATTTTCCTGAAAATTATACAGTGGAAAAAATTCCGGGGGCAGAGCAGGCAGTTGGCTATTTTACGGAAATGCTGAATGAATTGTTTAGGAGGGAGGCACTGGAGCTGCCGTTTGATCCCTGCCGTCATTTTGCTCTTCTGAAAAAAGAAGAAGAACCGTACTGCAGGATTCTGAGTGAATACCAGCGTTTTCAGGAATGCTTCGATCAGGGCCTGATTTATGTATTTATGCGTCTTGCACAGGAATGTACTCCTTATGAAACTCTGGGGCATATTGCCGGAGTACATCATGTATCCATGTTTATGGCAAGACAGCTGGTACAAAAAGGTGTTCCCGTAGATTTGGGCCTGATGTCCGGAGCTGCTTTGATGCATGATATTGGAAAATACGGATGCCGGCCGGAAGAAGGAAGGCGGGTTCCGTATCTGCATTACTATTATACCTTTCAGTATTGCCGGAATCATCATCTGGAAGCAATCGGAGATATCGCCTCCAATCATTCCGTTTGGGATCTGGAACTGGAAAATCTGTCGGCAGAGAGTCTGCTTCTGATTTATGCAGATTTTCGGGTGAAAAGTGTTTATGACAAAAATGGAAAAGAGAGGATTCGTTTCTGGAGTCTGGACGAAGCTTATGAAGTGATTCTGAGTAAACTTGACAACGTGGATGAAGCCAAAAAGAAACGATATGCCAGAGTATATGCGAAACTGAAGGATTTTGAGGACTATATGATTTCACTGGGCTGCGCAGTTGATCTGGTATCAAAAGCAGAAGAACCAGCAGAAGAAGCCTATGATTCTCTTAGGAATGAAGAGGAGATTATATGCCGTTTTAAAACACTTGCCATCCGTTCGAATCTTACCATTATGAGTACCACATCCAGAGAAGAGCAGTTCATCAGTTTTCTGGAAAACATACGTTCGGAGAGAGACTGGAGACATGTGCGTGCGTATCTGACAGCAATAGAAGAATATTCTGCATATCTGCCGCAGAATCAGAAAGATGTGATTCTGGAATTTCTGTTCGATATGATGTCTCATAAAGACGGAGATATCCGGCGGCAGGCGGCCAGAATCGCCGGTGTTTTAATTGCCGGTTATGAGATTCGTTTTACCAAGGAAATTCCGGACGGCTATCAGGCGCCCGGGGTTGGCAGAAGTCTGGAAACGGTTTTTCAAAATTTTCTGCAAAGAATGTTGTGCCCGCAGGTACATGAGGCAGAGAGGGAACGTCGTTTTGCCGGATTTGCCATGAAACGAGTCCTGCACACATTGCTGGAAAAACTGGATGGGGAAAAACAGAGAGTGATTCTGGAAATTTACATCCAGTGCTGCCACAGAAAGCACGATTCGCTCACATTATTTTTCCTGATGGATTGCAGTGCGGAAATTTCTTATGGACAGTGCAGCCAGGCACAGATTGACAGGCTGGAAGAATTTTCTTCTTCTCTGGTTGCGGGAGATGCAGGAGAAGAAAGTCAGGTGGCTGCTCTTCGTTTCATTCTTCTATGGATGCGGCAGGGCTGGAAACCACACAAAAATATATCAGATCTGATTACGGAGAGCATTCCGGATATCAAACAGAAACCTTACAGCGTACAGTTTCTGGCGGCCAGAATCCGGGAATTTTATGGTATCCCCAGTGAGCATGGTATGATCTACTACGATATGACAAATCTGTATCTGGAAAATCAGCGTTCGGAGGTTCCGTGGATTTATAAGTATATGAATATGGAGATTTTAAGAAAACGACAGGGTGCGGAAAACAGTATCGAGCAGTTGTATCAGTATGCTTCTCATCTTCTTCATATGCTGCAGTTTTCCGGACAGATCGTGAACCGTCTGCAGGCAGGGGAAAATCTGCTGGCCATCGTCCCATGTTTATCGGAAACACAGTGTCATGAGATTGTTTTGGAATTGATTCGGGCGCTGGAAATCGAGGAATATGCAGTTTCAAAGTATATTCCACCCTGTCTTGGCAGAATGTTTGCTCTGCTTCGTCGGGAGGAACGGGAATATATTCTTTTGCAGCTTCGGCGGCTGTGCTGCACAACGCATAACCGGACCGTGATCGCGGCGCTGGAAACCGCCGGGAAAATTCTTCACAGTTGTCCGGAAAAACTTACGGTACAGGAGTGCGCTCAGGCAGAAGGCATTTTATGTATTGGTATGGCGGACTATCGCGATGAAATTGCGCAGGAGGCATTTTATATCACAGGTCATGAGCTGTTTGGAGACGACACGCTTACACTGGCAGAAAAACAGCGCTATTTTTCCGGGCTTGCAAGAAAAATACTGACTCTTCTGAACTGGGAAAAGCTTGGACTGTATGTATATTTCAATGGAGCGGCACTCAATCGCATTTATCGTTTTATTAATGATTTTATTGTGGAAAACAACGCACATCCATTTACAGAAACAAAACTTCCGGTTGCGTTTTTTCCGGGAACGTTTGACCCATTCTCACTTGGCCATAAGCAGATTGTAGAAGAAATTCGAAAAATGGGATTTCGTGTATACCTGGCTGTGGATGAGTTTTCCTGGTCGAAAAAACCGCAGCCTTTTGAAGTGAGAAGGAAGATTCTTTCCATGTCAACGGCAGACATGGAAGAAGTCTATCTGTTCCCGGAGGAAATACCGGTAAATATAGCAAATCCGAAGGATATGAGAAATCTGTCAAACGTATTTGCAGGGAAAGAAGTCCACCTGGTTGTGGGGAGTGATGTGGTGAAACATGCATCTGCCTATAAACAGATTCCGCAGGAAGGATCGGTTCACCAGTTCCCGCATCTTATTTTTTCCAGAAATGTTGGAAACGATACGCAGGAAATGGAAAAAGAAATGGCAGTCTGTAGGGAACGGATACTTGCGGATAAACAGTATATGAAGCTTCCGCCTCTGCTGGAGCATGTCAGTTCTACACGGATCAGGGAAAATATCAATGCAGGAAAAGACATTCTGGGGCTGGTGGATGATGGTGTGCAGAATTACATTTATCAATTAGGTTTATATACCATGGAAGCGGCTTACAAAAAGATTGCAAGGTTTACACCAGTTGATGTGAAAATGGAGCAATCGGAACATGGTTCGCAGATCATGAATCTGTTGAATGGGGAAAATGTTTTTTCCAGTGTGGAGTTTCATGACGTGGATGCCTCTGATCTGATGAGGGAGTGCGGCAGTATTGAAAAGGCAGAAGTGCTTAGAACGCTGATCTCAGGAAGAACGGCGATGATCACCAGAATACAGGGAGAAGTCAGTGTATTTGATGACGGAAGACTGACCGTTTTGAATGAAGCATTGGAATATTTTCAGGAAAACAGCTATTCGTTTGCGCTTTGTGTGGACACGGGTGAGAATGAGGAGGTTTTGAGACTTCATGGATTTCTCCCTGTTCCTGGAATGGAGTGTATGTTTTTGCTGGATCTTCGGTATCCGCTTGTGATTTTTTATGATACACCGTCTTCCATCAAAGAATCGATGGCTGACAGCGAGGAAGTACGCCTTGTTCTTCGAAACAGCCATATTCGTCTTCTGGAGGCGCTGACGAGTTTGTATCCGGGAAGACTGATTTTGTGTTTTGCCTCAGAAATTATGAACTATCGGCTGATACAGCTGATTACCAGAGAAAATCATGTGCCGATGCAGCAGAACCTTCCGGGGAAAAACGGGGAGAAAATGTGTGTACCTTTTGGCAAGATTCTCAAGGGTGTAAAAATTCCAAATACGGTTACGAAGGGATTGGATACAGAGAAAGTATATGAGAAAGATCTGTCCTCCTTTACGATTTCCAGCTTCCCGGGTTATGCATCGCTTCCGATTCAGATCAGAACCGTACATTCTTTCCAAAGACCGGTACTTCTGGTAGATGACCTGTATCACAGCGGTCATCGAATGCAGGAAATTTCGGGGCATTTTCAGCGGGAAGAAATAGAGCCAGAACTTCTTGTCGGAGTAATATCAGGAAAAGGACAGGATCTGGCGCGTGTAAACGGACAGAAGGTCAAAGCTGTCTATCGTGTACCGAATCTGTCCACTTGTCTGATTGAGTCAGATCTCTATCCATTTCTCGGAGGAGATGGCGTAAAAACGGAGCAAAACAGAACGGAAATGCTTATGGCGATTCCCTCGATTAATACAATTTTGCCTTATGGGATACCGGAATTTTTGAAAAAGGAATCTCTTGGAGCTTTTTATGAATTATCCAGAGTATGCATAGAAAATGCCAGGGATATTTATCAGGTGCTGGAAAAGGAGTACAGGCGGCAGTATGGCAGACAGCTGACGCTGGACCGCATCGGCGAGGTTGCAGCAGAACCCAGATACCCGGATGGTGTGGGGCTGAACTGGGAAAAACTGCAGCAGGCACCGTCTCAGATTCTGGAAGAAGAACTGGAAAAACTTCACAGACTTTCTTTTTTGGCGAAGGAAGAGATTACTGGAAGTATGCAGAGCAGAAAGGAGCGTTGACATGAAAACAATTATGGAACTGGGACTTTCCCAGGACAACAAAAAGGATGATACAAAAGAAAAAACAAAGCCGGTATGGCTGCAGAAGGACAGAACAGATCGAAAACGAATCCATCTGGCAGGACTTGGCGATGTCGGCAGAAATGTGGCAATTGGTCTTACGCTTCTAGGGGAAGATGCAGTTGAAAGTATTGGGCTGTATGATCTGAATGAATCACAGTGCAAAAGAATGGAAACAGAACTGTCGCAGATTGCAGCGCCGCCAGGAGGAAAGCGTATTCCGCAGGTATCGTCTGTTTCATGGGAAGACATTTTTGCGTGCGATGTCTTTTTGTTCTGCGCGACAAAGAGTGTTCCGGCACTTGGAAGTGACGTAAAAGATGTGCGCATGGCACAGTACGAGGCAAATAGTGAAATCGTTGCGCTTTATGCCAGGGAAGCTGCCCGTACAGGCTATCAGGGACTGTTTGTTGTTGTTTCCGATCCTGTGGATCTGCTGTGTATGGAAGCGCTCAGAGCATCCCGTGGAGAAGAAAGAGCAAGAGCACTGACAACAGACCAGATTCGAGGATGCGGTCTTGGTGTGATGAATGCACGTGCCGCATATTATGCGAGAAAATATCCGGAATTTTCTTTATACCTGGAAGAGGGACGTGCCTTTGGTCCGCATGGGCAGAATCTTGTGATTGCAAACAGTATTGTCCCGGAACATTATGATGATTTGTGTTCCAGAAAATTAACGGAATTGACTGTCAAAGCAAATATGGAAGTGCGTGCGCTGGGATTTAAGCCGTTTCTGGCACCTGCCATGTCCTCTGCGGTACTGACCATTTTGGCATTGCTTCGCGGGGAATGGAATTACAGTGCAGCCTATCTGAACGGACTTTATTTTGGGGCATTAAACCGTCAGACATCGGAAGGCGTGGAATGGGAATCCTGTCCGATTCCGGATCTGTTGTTTGCAAGACTGGAGGAAGCGTTTGACAGTCTGAGGGAGATTTTATGGAAATGATTTTAATCTGGCCGAGGCAGGGGGAAGAATCCCGTCTGGAACAGGTGCTGCTGTTTGCTTTGGAAAACATCACCGTGAAGCAGATCATTCGGGAGCCAGCGCAGCTAAAGAAAGCAGTGCATGAAAAGAAACTTCAAAAGGAAAGACTTTTGTTTGCAATGTCTCTGGGAGAGGCGGGCATCAACCTCAAATTATATGAAATGCTGGCGATTCTTCGAACAAACGGAGAATGTCTGCAGGACAGTGTGGCAGGAATTCTGGTGGATGGAAACGGAGAGGCCTATACAAAGTTCATTGCCCGGGAAGTGGTGAGAACTGCGAATGAAGCCGGGTGCTGGTTTGTCGGACGGCCGCTGGCAGAAGGAACCGGAAGTCTTCAGAATTATAAGATTATCGCCGGAAATGAGAACTGCACTTTTTACGAAGCGTATTTGCGCTCGGCAAAAGAAACAGTTGAGCGTGTCGCTGCATTTCAGAAACCGGTATACATAAATCCAAAGCTTTTGTGTGTGCACGCCTGCAATCCTTCCACGTCCAACACGTTACAGCTGTGGAGAGAAGTCAAAGCAAAACTTCCGGCTGAAATTCAGGTACAGGAAATCTCACTCAGGAATGGCACCGTTTCAGACTGTGCAGGCTGTTCGTATGACATGTGTATGTATTTCAGCCAGAATTCCAGCTGTTTTTACGGAGGACCTATTGTGGAGGAGGTCTACCCTGCATTGGAGGAATGCAATGGTCTGGTGCTTCTCTGTCCAAACTACAACGATGCTCTGGGGGCGAATTTGACAGCATTTATCAATCGGCTGACGGCTCTGTTTCGCAAGAAGCCATTTGCGGATAAATGTCTGTTTTCCCTGATCGTTTCCGGGTACAGCGGCGGAGATATTCTGGAGCAGCAGCTGATTGGAAGTCTGAATATGAATAAATCTTTTATACTGCCGGGAAATTTTGCGATGACAGAGACGGCCAATCAGCCGGGAAGCATTCTGGAAATCCGTGATATTCACAAAAAAACGTCAGAATTTGCGACTCGTATTGCTTCCTGTATGACAGATTTTCAGAGAAATAATCATTAACATTGTAAATAATTTATATAGAATTAATTCATTTTACTTTATGATTAGATATGCCTATAATGAGGATAGAAACAAGGAAAAGTTCATACATAAATAGATAAAAAATGAGAGGAGATAAAAAAATGTTCAATACGGCTGAAAGAATGGAAGCACTTCCTTTTTCCGGAATTCGTGTGATGATGGAACGTGCAAACAAAATGCAGAAAGAGGGACGCGATATTATCCATATGGAAATTGGTCGTCCGGACTTTGATACACCGGAAGTGATCAAAAAGGCTGCGAATGACAGCCTGGCGCAGGGACATGTTTTTTACACATCCAATTACGGAACACCGGAGCTTCGCGCTGCAATTGCAGAGAAACTGACAAAGGAAAATGGTGTGGAGTACAAACCGGAAGAAATTCTGGTTACGATTGGTGTCGGTGAAGGTACGTATGCTTCTATGGCAGCATTCCTGAATCCTGGAGATGAAGTGCTTGTGCCAAACCCAGTATGGTTAAATTATATTCATGTTCCGAAATTCTTTGGTGTGGTTCCGGTAACGTATTCTCTGAAGGAAGAGAATGACTACCAGATCAACATGGAGGAGATTGAAAGCAAAATTACCGATAAGACAAAAATGATGGTCATCAATACACCTGGAAATCCAACCGGTACGGTACAGAGTCGTGAAACATTGGAGAAACTGGCTGAGATTGCAAAGAAACATGATCTGATCGTAGTGGCAGACGAGATTTACGAGAAGCTGGTATACGGCGGTGCAAAACATGTCAGCATTGCTTCTCTTCCAGGAATGAAAGAGCGCACGATCACATTAAACGGCTTTTCCAAATGTTATTCCATGACAGGATGGAGACTTGGTTATTGTGCGGCTCCTGTAGAGATGATTCAGGGACTGGTTCGTGTACATCAGTACATCAATACCTGTGCTGCTTCTTTTGTACAGGATGCTGGTGTGACAGCACTTCGTGAGGCTGAGCCAGATGTACAGATGATGGTAAAAGAGTATGAGAAACGCAGAAATTATGCAGTAGAAGCACTCAACGCAATGGAAGGAATCAGCTGCAAGGTTCCGGAAGGCGCATTTTATATTTTCGTAAATGTAAAATCACTTGGAATGACATCTGCACAGGTTGCCGATTATCTGTTAGACGAGGCCGGTGTTGCCTGTGTTCCGGGTTCGGCATTTGGAACAGAGGGAGAAGGATATATCCGTCTTTCCTACGCATGCAGTTATGAACGTATTGTAGAAGCAATGAACCGTATGGCAAAAGCATTTGAAGAATTAAGAACAAAATAAAAGCAAAATTGCTTTAGGAGGAAAAGAAAATGAATGCATATATCAACAGCGTGATTGAACGTGTAAAAAAGAAATATCCGGAACAGCCGGAATTCTGCCAGACCGTAGAAGAGGTTCTTTCTTCTCTCGAGCCGGTCGTGGAGAGACATCCGGAATACGAAAAGGTGGATTTGCTGAATCGTATGGTAGAGCCGGAGAGAATGTTTACATTTCGCGTTGTATGGCAGGATGATAATGGAAATTGGCACACAAATACAGGATATCGCTGCCAGTTCAATGGCGCGATCGGACCATATAAAGGCGGACTCCGATTCCAGCCGAATGTAAATCCAAGCATTATGAAATTCCTTGGATTTGAGCAGACCTTTAAAAACAGCCTGACCGGTCTTCCGATTGGAGGCGGCAAGGGCGGTTCTGACTTTGATCCGACTGGAAAAAGTGATGATGAAATCCTTCGTTTCTGCCAGAGTTTTATGCAGGCATTATATCGCTACATCGGACCGGATGTAGATGTTCCGGCAGGTGATATGGGATGCGGAGGAAGAGAAATCGGATACCTTTTTGGAGAATACAGAAGATTAAAAGGCGTTTTTGAAAACGGTGTTCTGACTGGTAAGGGATTTTCTTACGGCGGCAGCCTGATTCGGCCGGAGGCAACAGGTTATGGTTCTGTTTACTATCTGGAAAATGTGTTAAGAGATGACGGACAGGATATTAAAGGAAAAACAATTGCGTGTGCAGGTTTCGGTAATGTCACATGGGGAATCTGCAAAAAAGCAACAGAACTTGGCGCAAAGGTTGTAACGCTTTCCGGTCCGGATGGCTATGTATATGATCCGGATGGAGTCAATACTCCGGAAAAGATTGCGTATCTGGTTACTATGAGAAATTCCGGAAGAAATAAAGTGCAGGATTATGCAGATAAATTTGGCGTAGAATTCTTCCCGGGAGAAAAACCATGGGGCGTAAAAGTGGATATTTGTATGCCGTCTGCGATGCAGAATGATGTACATATGGAGGATGCCAAAAAGATTGCAGCAAACCATGTCCGTTATTACATTGAAGTGGCAAATATGCCAACCACAAACGAGGCACTTCGTTTTCTGATGGATCAGGATGATATTATCGTTGCTCCTTCCAAGGCAGTGAATGCCGGCGGCGTAGCAACCTCTGCGCTGGAGATGAGCCAGAACAGTGAGAGACTGGTATGGACAGAGGAAGAAGTGGATGCGCAGCTTCGTAATATTATGAATACGATTTACAAAAATTCAGTAGATGCTGCAAAAAGAAACGGATTGGGTTATAATCTTGTTGCAGGCGCAAATATTGCAGGTTTTGAGCGTGTTGCAGATGCGATGATGCAGCAGGGAGTATTTTAAAGAAAGGAAGAGAAATAAAAAATGAAGATTGTAGTACTTGATGGATACACCGAAAACCCTGGAGATCTTTCCTGGGACGCACTTGCAGAACTTGGAGAACTGGTTGTATATGACCGCGTTTCTTATGCAGAAGATCCAATCATCCGTGAAAAGATTGGAGATGCAGATGTTGTAATCACAAATAAAACACCGATTTCGAAAGAAACTCTGGATGCATGCCCGAATATCAAAGCAATCGCAGTTCTGGCTACCGGATACAATGTGGTAGATTATGAGTATGCAAAAGAAAAAGGAATTCCGGTCATGAATGTACCAACTTATGGAACACAGATCGTTGGTCAGTATGCAGTCGGACTTCTGATGGAAATCTGCTCTCATTACGGACATCATGATCAGACTGTAAAAGAAGGAAAATGGGAAAACAATGCAGACTGGTGTTACTGGGATTACCCAATGATTGAGCTGTATGGAAAAACAGCAGGTATCATCGGTCTTGGAAGAATCGGACAGTCTACTGCAAGAATTCTGAACGCTATGGATATGAAGGTTCTTGCTTACGATGCATTTGAGTCTGAGGCAGGAAAAAAAGTAGCAGAATATGTAGACCTTGACACTCTGCTGGCACAGTCCGATGTGATTTTCCTGCATTGCCCTCTGTTCCCATCCACAGAGGGAATCATCAACAAAGATAACATCGCAAAAATGAAAGACGGTGTCATCCTGATCAACAACAGCCGTGGACAGCTTGTGGTAGAGCAGGATCTGGCAGATGCTTTGAACAGCGGAAAAGTATATGCAGCTGGTCTGGATGTTGTATCCACAGAGCCGATCAAAGGAGACAACCCGCTTCTTACCGCAAAGAACTGTCTGATCACTCCTCATATTTCCTGGGCAGCACAGGCAGCACGCCAGAGAATTATGGATATTACAGTAAATAATGTAAAATCCTTCGTAGAAGGTAACCCAACAAATGTGGTAAACAAATAAGACAGATTTATTGAAACAGAAAGAAAATTCCGGGATTTTGGTGAAGGAAATCCCGGAATTTTTTCGCATCAAAATTTCTACAGGACAAATAAAAATCATATGGAAGAGGTGTAGTATGGCAGAAACTATTTTTAAGTCAGGCATGGAAGGGCTTGATAAAAAACTGGATTATATCAGATCCGGAGAAAATGTTGTGTTTCGTGTAAAGGAGCTGGAACATTTTTGTTTCTTTTCGGAAGAATTTCTGAAAGAACAGATTCTGGATGGAAGAAAGGTTATTTATATTCAATTTGGCGGGGAAAAAGTGTTAACAGACATTCGGGAGGGACTGATTGTACATCAGCTGGATCCCGCGATCGGTTTTGAATTGTTTACACTGGCTGTTCATGAAATCATAGAGGAAGCTGGAGAAGGAGCTGTCTTTTTGTTTGATTGTCTGACAAAATTGCAGGAAATATGGTATTCGGATTTGATGATGGATAACTTTATGCGGGTAACCTGCCCCTGTATCAGGGAATGCGGATCGGTTGCCTTTTATCCGCTTATGAGAGGAAGTCATTCTTATGATTCTGTTTCACGAATCAGAGAAGCTGTACAGATTTTTCTCGATGTATTCTTTTCTGGAACCAGTTATTATCTGACACCTTTGAAGGTGGAAAATCGCTATCACGGGGAGATGTATCTGACACATCGAATTGATTTGGATCAAAGTTTTCATCCGATGACGTATTCCACTTCGCTCAGTCGGTACTATACGGTTCTGGAAGAAGCGGGACCGGGAGAATGTATGCAGGATTCGTGGGAAGATTTCTTTTTGAAAATGAGGCTTGCTCTTGCGGAAGGAAAAATCAATCAGGATGATATGGATAGAATGTGCGGTATGATGATGACGCGGGATAAAAAAATTCTGGAACTGATTCGTCGTTATTTTACGCCAAGAGACTATATGACGGTAAAAGCGCGCATGGTAGGTACGGGCATGATTGGAGGAAAAGCCTGTGGCATGCTGCTGGCTCGTAAGATCGTACGGGAGTTTTGTCCGCAGGCACAGGAACATCTGGAGCCGCATGATTCTTACTATATTGCATCGGATATTTATTATACATACATCATTCATAATGGATGCTGGCGTCTGTGGATGTACCAGAAGACGCATCCGGAAGATCATGAGGCTGCAGAAAAATTGCGGGAGAAATTGTTTTCCGGTGTCTTTCCAGACAATATCCGCAGCCAGTTAAGACGACTTTTGGATTATTTTGGAAGCAGTCCAATGATTGTTCGTTCGAGCAGCTTTCTGGAGGACGGATTCGGAAATGCCTTTGCCGGAAAATATGAATCTGTTTTCTGTATTAATGCCGGTTCGATGGAAGAGCGAATGAAAAAATTTGAAAATGCTATTCGCACAGTCTATGCAAGTACGATGTCACCGTCAGCACTTGAATACCGACGTGTGCGGGGATTGCTGAAAAAAGATGAACAGATGGCTCTTCTGGTACAGAGAGTATCTGGTTCCCGATGGGGAAAATATTATTTTCCAATGGCAGCAGGTGTGGGATATTCCTACAACAATTATCCGTGGAGCAGAGAACTGGATCCGAAAGCCGGCATGCTCAGGCTGGTAGTTGGACTTGGCACACGTGCTGTCGATCGTACACCGGGTGATTATCCGAGACTGGTCAATCTGGATGCCCCACAGATGACAACATTTGCTTCGCAGTCAGAACATCACAAGTTTTCACAGCATCGCATGGATGTGCTGAATCTGGAAAAAAATCAGTTGGAGAGCCATCCGGTGGAACATATGATTCCAATGATTCCATTCTGGCAGAAAAAATATATGTTTTCGCACGATATGGATACAGAAAGAATGTTTCGTGACAGGGGTATATATAGAGATATTTTATTTGCAGACTGCGGGCAGTTGGTGAAAAATCAGGAGTTTGTTGATTGTATGCAGGAAATTCTGACAAAGCTGCAGGAGCATTATGGGAAAGCGGTTGATATTGAATACACGGTAAATATTTCGGAAACGGGAGAGTTTCTGATTAATCTGCTTCAATGTCGTCCCCTTCAGACGGGAGAGCATGAATCGGTTCAAATACCGGTATGCAAAGAAGAAGATACGTTTTTCCACATCGTCAAAAATGTGATGGGATCGTCACGAAAGCAGAAAATCGATGTGATTGTATATGTAGATCCCTATGAATATTACAATTACGAATACGCAAAAAAACCGGATATCGCAAGGGCGATCGGTATCGTCAACCGCTATTTTGAAAACCAGAACAAACATATGCTTCTGGTTACACCGGGGCGGATTGGCACCTCTTCGCCGGAACTTGGTGTACCGGTGGTCTATGCGGAAATCAGCCAGTTCTCTGCCATTATGGAAGTGGCATACAGCAAGGCAGGATATATGCCGGAGCTTTCCTTTGGAAGCCATATGTTCCAGGATCTGGTGGAAGCTAATATTTTGTATATTGCCTGTATGGAAAATACAAAAACGATGGCCTATCATCCGGAACTTCTGAATGGAGTAAAAGAAATCGGAGAAGGATTGCTGGAGGAATCGGTAAGAAATGTGCTGAAAGTATATGATACGTCTGAGAGTGGATGGATGCTTTGCATGGATGCATTAAGCAGCGAGGTAATCTGTGCGATGGCCGAAAGTTCTTAACAGGGACAGGGGGGACGGTTCTGTGTCCGTAGACACGGACGCAGAACCGTCCCCCTGTCCCCTTCTCTATACAATTGCCTCGACTAATGTTTTTCCTTCAATCACAATTTCATGTGTGCGTAAAGATCTTTGTTCTGCATATCAGCTGTGGACAAATAAAGATTATACAGCCATGTCTCAAAAATTCGATTTGAAACAGCAAGAGTGCCGTTTTGATTTTTTACAAATCCAAACATTGTGGCAATGTTGATGGACAGTTCGTAGTAATTGTAAACGATAGATTTTCCTGTGAATAATAAAGATTGGAGAATATGGTTTAATTCTGGATTGCTTATCAGTTTTTCATCAATCATCAATACGATTGGTTTATCAGAAATACTGCAGATATCACTCAGTTCCTCGAAGAGCCTTTGCAATCTGAAATTAGATCGTTCTTCTCTCACAATTGCATTCAGATGAGAAAGAATAGCTTCAAACTCTTCCGCAGGTGAAAGGATATTTCTTTTCAATATTCGTAAAAATGCTCTTAGAAAAGAAAGTGCAAATGTATTTTCGTTTTCAAATTCTTCTGCTCCAAATGTCTGAAAATCCATCAAGACAACAACATAATCTGTTTGTAAATAACGGTTCAGGGCACGAAGTGTGGTTGTTTTTCCATACTGGCGTGCTCTGTTGATCGTAAAGTACTGACCGGCATCAATCAGCTTTTTTATTTCCATCAGTCTCTCATTCAGGTTTACCATATAATGCTGAGCTGGTTTACAATCAGCAGTTACATTGAAAATTTTTGTCATTACCTTTGCCTCCTTTCCTGTTTTTAAAACATGGATGATACGATTCAAAAAGTGATGCAGAGAGAGTTTCCTCTGCCAGAACAGGTAAAAAAAGCCCAAGCGGAGGCATTTTCCAAAATAAGAGCCTCTCAGGAACAAAAAAGTACGCCTGAGTTACAGCAGTCTGCAAAGAAAACAGCTGAGAAGAAAACAATGCACAAGAAACAACATTTCTTTTTCAAAGCCTGTGTCGGATTTGCAGCAGCGGCAGCGGTTTTTTCTGGAGTCTGTATTGTAAATCCCACATTTGCAGCGCAGATTCCTCTGCTTGGCCATGTCTTTGAAAAATTAGGAGAATCTCTGCGCTTTTCCGGTGACTTTCAAAAGTATGCAAAAGTAGAAAACATAAACAGCCAGACAGCCAATGGCATGACTGTTACGTTGTCAGAGGTATACTGCAACGATGCTGCTCTTTATGTCAGTCTGGTAATTGAGTCAGAAGATACATTTCCGGAAACGATGAATTTTCAGGACAGCGATACTCCGCTGATCAACCTGTATGACAGCACCTTGAAATTTTCTTATAGTGAACGGGAAGAACAGCTTTTCGGTGTTGCGAATGCGCTTGACGGGAAAATGGTTGATGAACACACTTATACAGGAGTACTGCGCTATGATCTTTCCTACTCCAATATCTTTATGAAAGAGGAAACAATTGAAATTCCGGAACAGTTTACGGTGGAATTTCACATCCCTCAAATCAGTGGACTCAAACCGGATGGAAAACTTCCGGAGATGCCGGAAGATCTTCGAGCGGAATATGAACAGGCTATGAGGGATAACGGTCTGGGGCTGACGGATGAAGATTATGCCAACTTTACAGAAGAGCAGAAGGAAATTGAGCACCAGCTTTTTACTAAAATGAACAATGCTTACGACGAACGCTATCCAGATACATGGGAACAGCCAAACCAAGAAAATCAACAGGTTGCCTGCACAAGCGGAGAGATTGCACTTGATGTGGAAAGCCTTCCCTGTGCAAATGGCTGTTCGGAAGCCCCAAACCCAACCTTGCCGTTTGGAAGTGTTCCGTTGACCAGGAAAGCGGTGCACATACAACTCAACAAACAGAAAGTTATTTTGGATTTTGTAACGTCTCCAGCTTTTCCTTTACGGTAGGAAACAGTTCCATATTGGTGTGAGGAAGTGCCTGGGCTGCTACCATGAAATCCAGAAAATCTGCGGCTGCTCCGTACTGCAGGTAAACCATTTTTTCGAGAATGATGTCAATATCATCCAGAACTTCTTTGTGGAGAAGAACCTTTTGTGCACCTTCCAGGGATGAATTGCCGGCGCTGATGAGCCGATCACGATCCATATCCGGATACAGGCCGATGGTAATGGCGGATTCTTTGGAGACGTGTTTTCCGAATGCTCCTGCTACGTAAAACTTGGAAATGTCCTGTGCAGTGATTCCGGATTCGCGCAGCATATAGGCGACCATTGTATAACCGGCTGCTTTGGTCCGCATAAATTCGTTGATGTCATTTTGAGAAAAGAAGAGTCCCGGTGCATATTCTACTGCATAGGAGTCCCCTTTTTTCTGAATAAGACGGCTTTCTTCCGGATGAAGCGTTCCCTTGATGTCTACCCATCCGTGAAGGAATAATTCTGCCAGAAGATCAATGATTCCAGAACCACAGATTCCCAGTGGCTTTGTTTCTCCAATCACATGAATCTGAATTTGCTCATCTTTGATGTGCACCTCATCGACTGCGCCTTCGGTAGCGCGCATGCCTGTCTCAACGACGCCTCCCTCCAGCGCCGGTCCGGCTGCACCGGCACCGCACAGAAGAAATTCCTCATTTCCGATAACCAGTTCACCATTGGTTCCGATGTCAAAAAAGACACAGATATCCTTTTCTTTATAAAGTTCCGTAGCAACCATACCGCTGATGATGTCGCCGCCAAGGTAGTTTGATTTGTTGGGGTAGCAGTAGACATAACCCAAAACAGGGATATCCAGCTCTTTTCCCAGGATAAAATCAGGATGGTCTGCCCGGACGGCATAAGGCGTAGAGAAAACACAGAAGGCATCCATTCCGAGCAGAAAATGAATCATCGTCGTGTTGGCTGCAACTGTCATCTGGATACAGGATTGGATGGAAATTCCGGTTGCTGCCTCGATTTTTTCAAAGTTTTCTAGTAAAGTATCAATCGTTGCGTTGCGGATTTCCTCTAATGCAGTCGGATTGTCTTTGCAGTAAAAAATGCGTGTGAGAATATCTGTTCCATACGCAATCTGATGATTGTAGCTGCTGACTTCCGCCAGGCATTCTCCGGTATTGCAGTTCAAAAGTCTGGTCACGACAGTCGTGCTTCCGATATCCGTAGCCAGTCCGTAGTGTTCATTCGAGGTATCTCCCGGTTCTGCATTTACAATTTCCCAGCAGAGTCCGTCCCAGGCAAGAGAGACTGTGATTTTCCAGTTGGATGTATCGCAGAGCGGATACAATTTTCTCATGACTGTAAGACTCATGCGGGTGTTCAACCCCTGTTCTGTGAGGGCATCCATGATGCGAACCTGGTAGGAGAGGGCATCATCCTCCGTCGGTGGGGTTAAGGTAAGATATATTTTTTTGCTGATTGGATTCAACATAATCGCCTCCGTTTGTTATATATGGGATACTATAGCACAGTTTGGAATCAAAATGGGAAAATTCTGTGAACTTGCGTACAAGAAAGATTTTCTAAACTTCGATTAAGGTTCATACATTAGAATGGGTTCGATAAAAGAAAGCGCGCATAGACAGGAAAGGATGAAGATAGAATGAAGAGAAAAAAGGTAATGGCAATTTTGATGGCAGGAACTCTGGTATTTTCCTGTGTAGGATGTGGTTCAACGACAAAAGAAGGGGAATCTGATTCTACAATTACAGGAAAGGTTACAGAAATTAATGATACTTCCGTAACGATTCAGCTGGGCGAACTAATGCAGGGAGGCGAACCGAATGGAGAGAAACCAGATGGAGAAGCACCAGACGGGGAGAAACCAGAAATGCCAGATGGAGAAACTCCGGATGGGGAGAAGCCAGAAATGCCAGATGGAGAAACTCCAGACGGAGAGAAGCCGGAAATGCCGGAAGGAGAAGCGCCGGATGGCGAAAATCCACCACAGGGAGGTGGTATTCCGTTTGAGGCAGGTGATGAGACGAAGACCATTGATTTGAAAGACGCTGAAATTGTGGAGGAATCAGGGCAGGAGACGGAAGAAGCAGATTTTGCGGATATTGAAGTGGATGATATTCTGGTGATTGAGCTTGGTGATGATGGAACTGTGGAAAGTGTAACGATTAAAAGCGGCAGAATGGGAGGCCCAGGAGGATTTGGCGGTTCCGGCGAGGTGACGCAGGGTACGGCAGCCAATACGATTGAGAACGATGCAGAAGTGACAGAAGAATCGTATACATCCTCCGGTGACGATGAAAATGCGCTTCGTGTGAAAGAGGCAACAGTCACGCTGGATGGAATTACTGTCGAGAAGACGGCAGGTGAATCTTCCAATACGGAGGATGGTGATTTTTATGGACAAAATGCGGCTTTACTGGCAACAGACGGTGCACAGGTAACGATTAAAAATGCAAAAATCAGTTCATCTGCCCAGAACGGAAATGGTGTTTTCAGTTATGGGGAGGGCACTGTAGTGACGATTTCGGATTCGTCCATTGAGACGACAAAAGATAATTCCGGCGGTATTCAGACAACAGGAGGAGGTACCACGAAAGCTTCAAATCTGACTATAAATACAAAGGGAAATTCCTCGGCAGCAATCCGCTCTGACCGGGGAGGCGGCACAGTAGAGGTGGATGGCGGAACTTATCTCAGTGAAGGATATAATTCACCATCCGTTTACTCTACGGCAGCAATTACTGTAAAAAATGCCACACTTACAGCAGCAAATTCAGAGGCTCTGGTCATTGAAGGACAGAATTCGATCAGTCTGGAAAACTGCAATGTGACCGGAAATATGAGTGACACAGAAGGTTCCAGTTCGGATATCAATGTGCATAATGTAATGATTTATCAGTCCATGTCCGGTGATGCAGAAGTTGGAACATCTGAATTTTCGATGGAAGGCGGCTCTTTGACTTCACAGAACGGTGATATGTTTTATGTTACGAATACACACTGCACGATTCGTCTGTCAGGAGTACTGCTGGTGAACCAGGATGAGGAAGGCAATCTTATGACAATTACCGGAAACGATGCAAGTCATGGATGGGGTGAGGCAGGTTCGAATGGCGGACAGGTGAATTTCACAGCTGATGGACAGACGCTGGATGGAAATATTGTGGTAGATACGATTTCCAATCTAAATCTGACGCTAAGCAATGGCAGCCAGTTTACCGGAAGCATTAATATTACCGAAAATGAGGAAGGCGGCGAAGCTGTGGAAGATAATGCGGTCATCACTGTTGACGAGGGATGCACATGGACGCTGACCGGTGATTGTACGGTTACAAGCGTGACAGATAACGGTACGATTAACTTTAATGGACATACCATTACACTGGCGGATGGAACCGTTCTAAGTGAATAAGTAAAATAATAATTTGCAAAAAATAAAAATTAGGTCTGGACAAACGTCCGGACCTGAGCTATAATGAGTCTCAAGATAGCAGTCAGCTATTGAATGCAATCCGTTCGGAATGTATGTTTTTCCTTTATTTTTTACAATTTTATATTCAGGAAAGAGGTGTGTATGACCTTTTCAGCTATTTTTGCTCTGACAGCGGCAGTGGTAGCGGCGATGATGGATATTTCCACGGGAAAAGTCAAAAATCAATGGATTTGTTTTCTGTGGATTGTGGGCATGGTTTATCAGATGATTTCGGGACAGCGGCAGGGAATCTGGCGGTTTCTGGCTGGAAGTATGCTTCCCATTGCAGTGCTGTTTCCACTGTTTCGATTTCGAATGCTGGGACCTGGCGACATCAAGCTGTTTTCCGCTCTGGGCGGTGTGATGGGTGCAGGTGCTGTTTTGACCTGCATGACAATTTCCTTTTTGTGCGGGGGAATTCTATCCCTTGTATTTCTTCTTTTGTATGGGGAGCTTGCTTCCCGTCTTCGGCATTTCGCCGTATATATCCAATTTGTGATCAGCAACAGGCAGATTGTGCCCTATTACAGGAAGGGTAAACAGTGGGAAAACCTCCACTTTACCGTACCTGTTTTGATGGGCGTGATTCTTTATGCAGGAGGTATGTATTGAAAAAACGAATATTGGCTATTTGTGACCTGGAGGCGCTGTATGCCTGCAATTTTATGCAGTATATCAGCCAGAAAAAGTCGGTTCCCTTTGAAATTCAGGCGTTCACAAATACAGAAAAATTAATTGAGACTGCGAAAAAGGAGCGTATCGAAGTGCTTCTCATCTCAGATAAGGCGATGGATGAACGGATTCGCCAGCTCTCCGTCGGGCAGATCATTATTTTGTCGGAAGGGGTACATGATCCGAAGCTGGATCAGTATCCAAGCATTTATAAGTATCAGTCTTCGGAAAGTGTAATTCGTGAGGTGATGGCTTGTTATGGGGAATCTATGCAGGAACCGATGGAAGTTACGGCACTCAAAAGGCCAGTGGTGATTTATGGCGTGTATTCGCCTTTGGGTCGTGTGCTCAAAACCTCGTTTGCGCTTTCGATGGGACAGATTCTGGCGAAAGAAAAGGCGGTACTGTATCTGAATCTGGAAGAATATGCCGGGTTCGAGCAATTGTTTGAACAAAATTTTGACCGCAATCTGAGTGACCTGATTTATTACATGAAACAAAGACAGAGAAATCTGACCCACCGCATCAGTCAGATGGTGCAGTCCGCTAACAATATGGACTATATTCCGCCAGCCGTGTCGCCGGCAGATATCCGAAATACGCAATATCAGGATTGGGATTTTTTGTTGGATGAGCTGGAGCTTCGCAGCTCTTATGAGGTTATCATTCTGGATCTTGGAGATGGCGTGGATGAGTTGTATCAGATTCTGGGACGCTGCAACCGGATTTTCATGCCCGTTCTGGAAGACACTGTTTCTAAAGCCAAGATTTTGCAGTTTGAGAATCTTCTTCGGCTTTGGAATGCTGTTTCTGTGCTGGAAAAGATTGAGAAGGTGAAACCGCCGTTTTACAAATGTTCTGGCAGCGGAACACAGTATATGGAGCAATTGGTGTGGAGCCAGCTTGGCGATTACGTCAGGGAGGTTTTGAGAAAGGATTGAACATGAGCAGAGATAGATTTTTGGAGATCCGCAGTCTGTTGATGGAGAGGCTGGATCTGTCCAGAGAGCTGGAGGATGAGGAAATTCTGGAAATGATTGATGAGCTGATTATCAGTTATTCGAAAGTACATTATCTGGCACTCAAGGAGATGGTTCAGCTTCGGCAGGAGCTATTCTACTCCATACGAAAACTGGATGTTCTTCAGGAATTGATCGACGACAATGAGGTGACGGAAATCATGGTAAACGGACCGGAGAAAATTTTTGTGGAGCGGCGGGGACAGCTGACTCTCTGGGACAAAGAATTTACGTCGCAGGAGAAGCTGGAGGATGTTATCCAGCAGATTGTCGGGCGCTGCAACCGCGTCGTGAATGAGTCGATGCCGATTGTCGATGCAAGGCTGGATAATGGCGCCCGTGTCAATGTGGTGATTCCGCCAGTGGCACTGGATGGACCGATTATGACGATAAGAAGGTTTCCGGATGCGCCGATTACAATGAAAAGACTGATCGAGCTTGGAAGCATTACGCAGGAGTGCGCAGATTTTCTGCAGAAGCTGGTGGAAGCCAGGTATTCACTTTTGATCGGCGGAGGAACCAGCAGCGGGAAGACAACTTTTTTGAGTGCGTTGTCAAATTACATTCCGGAAGATGAGCGAATCATCACGATTGAGGACAATGCGGAGCTTCAGATACAGGGAGTCAAAAATCTGGTGCGGATGGAGGCGAAGATGGCAAACATGGAAGGAAACCGTGAAATCAGTATTCGTGATCTGATTAAGACGAGTCTTCGCATGCGGCCGGATCGAATTGTCGTCGGCGAAGTACGGGGTGAGGAAGCCTGTGATCTTCTGACGAGTTTCAATACGGGACACGAAGGCGGAATCGCCACACTTCATTCGAATTCCTGCCGCGATACGGTCAGCCGTCTGGAGACGATGGTGCTCATGGGGATGGAGATTCCGCTGGAGGCGATTCGCAGACAGATTGCTTCCGGGGTGGACATTCTGGTGCATCTGGGAAGATTAAAGGACAAGAGCAGAAAGCTTCTGGAGGTCAGTGAGATTCTTGGATTTGCACAGGGAGAGGTACAGCTGCAGACGCTGTTTTCGTATGATTACCGAAATGGTCTGCAGCAGGTGAGTGATTTGCAGCATACGGAAAAGTTAGAGAGAGCGGGGATAAAATTATGAAGAGAAATTATGACACGTATCATTTTTCTGCAAAAGAGTGGGCTTTGTATCTGGCAGAAAGTCTGGCAATCTGCGGAGGTATCAATTACCTGTTTTACAAGAATTGGTGGGTGTTTTTAGGGATGCTTCCGGTTCCGTTTTTGTTTCTTCGATACAAACGAAACGACTGTAAAAAGCAGCGCAGAAAACAGTTGAACTATCAGTTTAAGGATGCGCTGTCTTCACTCAGCGTAGCCTTGCAGGCGGGTTATTCAGTCGAAAACGCAGTCTGTGCCTGTACCAGAGATTTGGAGAAATTGTACAAACCGGGAGAAGATATTTTGGAAGAATTTCACTATATGGAGGCACAATTGCAGGTGAGCGTACCGGTGGAAGAACTGTTTCTCGATCTTGGCAATCGATGCAAAGTGGAGGATATCGCCAATTTTGCTTCGGTATTTGCCACAGCAAAACGCACCGGTGGGGATATGGTCGCGATTTTGCAGAAAACAGCCCGCATTTTGGGGGATAAGATTGATGTGAAGAAAGAAATCGAGGCAACTGTGGCGGGAAAAAAGTCAGAACAATGGATTATGAGTATGATGCCGTTTGGAATCATTTTGTATATGCAGATTACTTCTCCGGGATTTTTGCAGGTGTTGTATGGGAATGCGTTTGGTGTGGTGACTATGACAGTTTGTCTTGTGATTTATTTTGTGGCTTACTGGATGGGAAAAAAGATTGTGGATATTGAAGTTTGAGTGAGGTGAGTGTTTGATCGGAATTCATATCGGGATGATGGCAGTGGTGCTGATTCTGTGGATTGGAGGAAAAGCGGGTTGGATTCCCTACAGAAGGTATGTGGAGCCGCCGGAATATAGAAAAATTCTTCTGGTGCTTTTGCTCGGCAATCTGGTTGGCATGTGCATCACCTGGCAAAACAATCAGGGAAGAGTTCTGCAGGATGGCTGTTATCTGGAACGGCCGCTGTATGGACAGGGGAATCGGACAGAGCAGTTTCTTGCCAGTGTGGAGGAAGAAGAGGTTATCATTTCCATGAGCATTCCGCAGCAGCAGGGAGAAGAGGAAACGCAGGAGAAAGAAGAGAAAAAGCTGAGTCCGCAAGAAGCACTGCGCGAGGCGATTCGAAAGGAAACACTGGCATTGAACGAGGAAAAACAGGAGCAGGATAAGTATTATCTGCCCTCACAGGTCAATGGAAAGCACATTCAGTGGGCGTATCCGGCGGATCACAGCGGTATGATCTTGATGAGTCTTGCGATTCTTGCCGGCATTTTGCTGATCTTAATGAAGGATCGGCGAAAAAAGCAGGAATTGGAAAAACGAAAGGAGCAGATGCTTTGCGATTATCCGAATCTCGTCACAAAGCTCAGTCTGTTGGTGCGGGCGGGTATGACGATGCGAAGGGCGTTTAGCAAGACGGCGCTTGATTACCGTAAAAATAAACGGGACGATGAGGAACCGCGCTATGCATACGAAGAGATGTTGGTCACTTACTATGAGATGGAGAGCGGGGTGTTGGAAGCCCAGGCGTATGAAAATTTCGGAAGAAGGTGCAATCAGGCACAATATCGGACACTTGCCACACTGTTGTCGCAGAATCTGAAGAAAGGCAGCCAGGGGCTTTTGGATATGCTGGAGCGGGAGTCGGTATCCGCCTTTGAAGACAGGAAAAGGCAGGCGAGGATTTTGGGCGAGGCAGCGGCGACTAAACTTTTGATTCCGATGGTACTGATGCTTCTGGTGGTGCTGGTGATTATTATGGTTCCGGCCTGTATGTCTTTTTATGGCTGACGCATATTGTGGAAAGGGGGTGAGCATATGGGTGAAATTCTGGCGTTTTGTCAGGAAGAGGATGCCATCGGTGTGGTGGAAATTCTGCTGATCTTAGTTGTTCTTATTGCTCTGGTCGTGATTTTTAAGGAGCAGCTCGTAAGTCTGGTCAATACACTTCTTGAGAAAATCACATCACAGAGCAACGATATCTAATGCATGAAAGAAAGGAGGATGTTCCTTGGGAAGAAGAGGAAGTGTGACGGTATTTTTTGCGTTGATTCTGTCCCTGTTGATCACGTTGGTGGTCAGTTGTTTTTGGTCAGCTCAGATGGCGGCGGCCAGAGTACAGATTGCCGACGGAGCTGAGATCGGGTTGTATTCTCTGTTTGCGCAGTATGACAGCGAACTGCTGGAAACTTATAACCTATTTTATCTGGACGGCGGTTTTGGGCAGGGAGAGCTGAATATGGGAAAGGTCTACGATACGGTAACCTCCTATATGGAGCCGGTGCTGCACCAGAATTACCAGAATCTTCGATTGGAATCCGGCGGAATTACAGGGTATCGTCTGGCTACGGATCATCAGGGAGAGTCGTTTCGGCAGCAGGCATCTGCCTACATGCGGGAAACACTCGGAGCCCAGGGAATACAGCTCCTTCTGGATAAAGTAGAAAGGGGAAGTGAAGATGTACAGGAACAACAGAATACAAAGGAAGCTGCTCAGCAGGGAAACAGACTGGAAGATTACGACCGAGCTTTATCTGAGGCCTCAGGAAGCGGCGAAGAATCGGAAGGAGTCGTGGAAGTGGAACCGGGGGGAGAGGTGGAAGAAGTGATACCGCCGGTGGAAAATCCAATCGATACGATTCGCAGCATCCAGCAGATGGGAATTCTGGATTTGGTGCTTACGAATCCTTCGACAGTTTCACAGAAGACGGCAGATGTATCTGCATTAGCGTCGAATCGGACTCTGCAGAAGGGAATGGGAATTTTTGAAGGTTGGGAAACACAGGGTGATGCAGCAGAAACTCTTTTGTTTCAGGAATATATACTGAGGCAGGTGGGGAATTTTCGGCGGCCTGCCCAGAGTGGACAGTTGGAATATTTATGTGAATATATCATTGGAAAAAATGGCAGTGATGTGGATAACTTAAAATCTGTGGCGCATAGACTGCTGATGATTCGGGAAGGAATTAATTTTGTTTATCTGCTGGGAGATGCGCCAAAGCGGGCGCAGGCGGCAAGTCTGGCTGCCGCAATTTCGTCCGCACTTCTCATTCCGATGGCGTCCGGAATTGTGGAGATGGTTCTTCTTGGATGCTGGGCATATGGAGAGAGCATTTTGGATGTGCGGGAATTGTTTGAAGGAGGAAAGGTTTCTTTGATGAAGAATGCTTCCAACTGGCAGTTGGAGCTGGAAAATCTCGGCCAGCTTCTGCAGCGGATGGACACAGACCGCAGAGAGGATGCGCAGGGGATGGATTATGAAGATTATCTGCGGGTGCTGCTTTATCTGGAAGATTCGCAGACGAAGACAATGAAGTGTCTGGATGCGTTTGAACTGACGGTGCGTGCGGTGCAGGGACATGAACAGTTTCGGATGGATTCCTGCCTGGATGCACTGGAGATATCCGTGGATGTCCGTGCAAATAACCGAAAAACCTATTGTGTGACGAGACAGTATCGTTATCGATGAAATCAGAGACAGGGAGGTGACTGCAGATGCTTTTTCGTTCGAAGACAACAAAGAAAAAAATAAAAAAAGAAAACTCTCTTCAGGCCCGGTTTTGCCGCTTATCTATCCCCAAGGGTAAGAGGCACTTCGGCGAAAAGGTATCTTCAGGCATCTCCCGGTGTGCCAGTCTGACCGTGGAGAGCGCCGTGATCTTGCCCGTGTTCTTTCTGTGCATGTGCACCATGATCTGCTTTATGGATATTTATAAACTGCAGACGGAAAAATTGACGCAGCTGTGCGAGCAGGCGCGGGAGATGGGCATGTATGCCTATCCGCTTGGAACGGAGTCGGATATCGAACTGCCTTCCGTATATACATATCAGGCTCCGGTATCGTTTGTACGTCTTCCAACGCTTGTGATGGTTAATCGTGTGAAAGTGCATCCGTGGACAGGCTATCATCCGAATCAGGACGAGGAAAATGAACAGGAAGAGATGGTTTACATAACGGAGAATGGAGGCGTCTATCATACCAGTACGTCATGCAGCTATGTGGATTTGTCGGTGCGCCAGGAGCCGGGAATTTCGATTGAGAGTCTGCGAAACAAAGGCGGTGCAAAGTATCATGCATGCGAGCGGTGCGCGTACGGGCAGGAACCTGCGGGTGTGGTGTATGTAACGGATTATGGGACACGCTATCACAATCTGGCAGGCTGCAGTGGGCTGAAGCGTTCAGTCAGACTGGTGAAAAAGTCGGAAATTCCGGATTTGAGACAGTGCAGCAGGTGTCAGGCAATGCATTAAAAAAGGAGTAGATATGGAACATTTTTTAATCATGAGTTTTCTGGGAATCAATTCCTGGATTGACATCCGAAAAAAGCAGATTTCGCTTTTGTCAGTTGGATTTTTTATGGTAGTTGGAATCGTCTATGAGTGCGTTGTGCTCGACAAAAATCCGGCTGTCTTCTGGGGACTTTTGCCGGGCGCAGTACTGCTTGGCGTGAGCAAATTAAGCCGGGAGGCGCTTGGAATGGGAGATGCACTGCTGATGTTGGTGCTGGGAATTTATCTTGGACTGGAGGCGGCGTTTGATGTGCTCTTGCTGGCGTTATTTCTGGCGGCTGTCTGGGCAGGAATTCTTATTTTGGCAAAAAAGAAGAGCAGGAGTTATGCATTTCCCTTCGTGCCGTTTTTGATGATCGGATATGTAGGGAGGTGGATCTTGTGTCATCTTTAAAATACAGAAAAGGAAGCTTTACGATTGAGACGGCCTGTCTGATGCCGCTGTTTTTGCTGGTTATTTTTGTTTGCATTTATCTCTGCTTTTATGTGCATAATCGGGCATGGCTGACCGCTGCGGCGCATGAGGCTGCGCTGGTCGGATGTCAGGAGATGCGCCTTCCCTCTGGAAATCCAGAGCAGGCGGCTTATGAGAGGGCAAGAATGCTGCTGTCCACGAAGCTGTTTGGTGCAGAAAATCTTCAGGTGCAGATTGAAAAGCAGGGAAAGGAAATGGTCGTGCGGTTTGATGCAGATACTGTCTGCGTCTATGGGCGGAGACGGTGGCATCTGCAGACGGAGGCAAAAGAAAAATATACCGATCCAGTGGCGTTTATCTGGAGGCTGAAGGGATTGGAAGGAATCGTTCATTAAAAGGAGAAAAAGTATGCAAGTAAATTATCAGAAGGATATTAACCACAATTATATGACCATTCAGGCGGAAAAGGAAATTGATATGGATTCCTATCCGATTCGCATGCTGCTGGGAAATGAAATCGCATCGCTGGTTCCCTGCAGGATTCAGGCCGTAGATGGAGGAAGAGTGTTTTGTTATGAAATCGGAAGCAGAGAGACCGTCGAGTCCTGTTTTTTAAAAAAGAAGCTGGGGAAGGAAGCTATCCGGTTTCTGATGCAGGGAATGATCCAGGCGATCCAGGATATGCAGGCGTTTTTGCTGGATGTCAACCAGCTTGTCATCCGACCGGATCTGCTGTATTTCGATCGGGAAAAGAATGGACTGCAGTTTTGTTATTTTCCCGGTTATGATCATCAGATTCAGGATCAGATTCGGAGTTTTCTGGAAACGATACTGCCTCTGATCGATCATGGAGATTCCGGTGCAGTTTCGATGGGATATGGCATGTATCAGAAAACGATAGAAAAAAGCTTTCAGCTTGAACAGCTGAAGGAATATCTTTATAAAGAGGATGAACCGGCAGTGGAACAGATTACAAAAGAAGTAAAGGTAGAGCTGACGGAGGAAGAACCACAGATGCAGCCGGAAGAGCCAGCGGAAAAAGAGAAGGTTCCGTGGGATACTCTGATTTTCAGCTGCATCTGGACGGTGGTGCTGCTTGGCATCTGCTGTCTTCGTTTTCTGGGATATTTGGATTTTCTCACAGTGCCGATGATACTTGGAATCTTTATTTTTGTGATGAGCGCGGTGTGCATCAACGCCTTTTTGTGGAAAAGACAGCAGAAGAAAGGGAACGGCTGTGGAAAAGTATGGGCGGAAAGCAGCGCACTCCAGGCATCCATCCAGTGGCCGGGAAAGAATGAGGTGGATACGAAGCAGGTTCAGAAAATTTATCATGAAGAACAGCAAAAACAGGAAACAATATTTCCGGAAGAAACGCTTGCGGACAGCCGTCCATTGTCTCTGGATGACACACAGCCGCTTCCTGTTATAAAGCTTCCTGCAAATGCGTGGCTGATCAGCAAAGAGGCAGAAAAGCGGCCGGATATCGAATTGACGGGAGATCTGACGGTGATTGGAAAAGCAGAGGAAGTGGATGTGCAGATTCTTCTTCCTACTGTCAGCAGAGTGCATGCGAAGGTCTGGCGGGATGATGAACAGTATTATATCCGTGATCTGGACTCCAGAAACGGAACCTTCGTGAATGGCATTCAGATTTCCGGAAAAAATAACTGCCGGATTCTTCCGGGCGACGAAGTATGCTTTGCAGATGCAGGCTATACCTTCCGTGTGTGATCCCCCGTTGCAATTGGAAATACCTTGTTTTATAATAGAAGGAATTCTGTGGAAACGAGGTATTTGAATGGAAGAACTGAAAAAAAGTCCGGTCACCTGGACGCTGATCGCAGTCAATGCACTTGTTTTTCTGGCAGTGGAACTGGCTGGAGGAAGCAATGACATTTCCAATATGGTCCGATGGGGCGCTTCGTATGCACCGCTGATTCGGGAGCAGGGGCAGTACTATCGTCTGTTCACCTGTATGTTTCTGCATTTCGGACTGGAGCATCTCGGCTACAATATGCTGATTTTGTATTTTGTGGGCGGACATCTGGAACGAGCAGTGGGAAAGCTGCGCTTTTTGCTGATTTATGTGATTGGCGGAACAGGAGCAAGTTACTGCTCCTATTATGTCGATGTTTTCCGCCAGGATGCGGTCGTTTCGGCCGGAGCGTCCGGCGCAGTCTTTGCTGCGCTTGGAGGACTGATCTGGATTTTGATTCTCAACCGCGGTCGTCTGGAAGAGATTTCTCTGAAAAAGCTGCTGTTGATGGCGCTGCTTTGTCTGTATTACGGGTTTGCAAGTAACGGAGTGGACAACACAGCGCACATCGGCGGCTTTGTTTTGGGTTTTTTGCTTGCTGTCTTATTGTGTCATCGCCCGCAGCAGAAAAAGCAGCAGTCAGTGATGGACGGGCAGTGAGATTTGAAACGAACTGCCCTGTCCTGGTGTGGAAGTGACGCGGATATTTCCGCCGTGTGCTTCCACGACTTGTTTGGCAATGGGAAGGCCAAGTCCGGTGCCTTCCTTTTTGTGTGTGACAAAGGGATCAAACAGAGTGGAAAGATATTCTTTCGGAATCCCACATCCATCATCTGTGATTGTCAGAAGAAGCTGTCCCTGTTCTTCCTGTGCGCGGATGGAGATTGTTCCCTCTGCCTGGATGGCTTCCGATGCGTTGCGCACAATATTTAAAATTGCTTCACGCAGTTTCACCTTATCTACTTCCATGGAAGGAAGTACGGAAACGACTTCATAGTCCAGCGTGATGTTCAGGTAAGTAAGCGTTGGGCGCATGGAATCTGCAACTGATTTCAGATATGTATTCATGTCGATGGTCTCTTGGTTCAGCCGGAATGCATTGTTGTATTTGGACAGTTCATTCAGCAGATCAATCAGAAATTCCATATTTTCCTGAATATCTTCCCAGTAATCAAACTGTTCTACCTGTGGATATTTCGCTGCCATCATCTGCAGAAAGCTGTTGATGAGGGTAACGGGATTTCGTATCTCGTGTGAGATCTTTGAGAGTGTAAATTCAAATTCTTCTTTCTTCATGTTCGTGAAAACCTCCTCAAACTATTCTATGTATAATAATACGAATGTAAAACCAAATCATAACAGGTGATTTTCGTTACTGTTCACACGGCACTATCCCGCGAGGTGTTTTGGCATGAATATGCCAAAATCCCGAGACATACAAGCCAAAATTCCATTGCCGAAGGCAATCTGGAATGAATTTTGGCTAAGTTACTGTGAACGGAGTGAACAGTAACTGATTTTCAGAAAAATCCACCGTACATTCCGGAAAAATGTACTGTAACGAAAGAAAATATGCTATACTAGGGACACTTAAAAGTAATTTTATGCATAGGAGGGTATGGACAAATGAATGATTGTATTTTTTGTAAAATTGCGAATGGAGAGATTCCTGCAGCTACGATTTATGAGGATGATGATTTTCGCGTGATTCTTGATCTTGGTCCTGCAAGCAAAGGTCATGCATTGATTTTGCCGAAGACGCATGCGGCAAATATTTATGAACTGCCGGATGAACTGGCTGCAAAAGCAATGATTCTGGCGAAAAAAATGGCAGCAAAAATGACGGATAAGCTGGAATGCGATGGATTTAACATTGTGCAGAACAATGGAGAGGTTGCAGGTCAGACTGTTTTTCATTTCCATATGCATCTGATTCCGAGATATGCAAATGACGGCGTAAAGCTTGGATGGGTGCCAGGTACATTGACGGATGAAGTAAAGGAAGAAGTGTTGGAAAAGTTACATGAAGAATAGACGGTTCTACAGGAGATGCAGAAAATGAATTTGGAAAATTATATGGAAATTTACCAAAAGTATTTCAGGTTTGCGCGTAAGGTGGCTTACGATGTTGTGAGAAATTATCATCTGGCAGGCGACATTGTGCAGGATGTGTTTGCCGAGATGTTTGAAAAGAGAGGGAAATTGGATGCAGAGCAAATTAAGTACTGGATTGTGCTGAATGTCAACAGAAGAGCGATCGATCAGCTTCGCAAACCCTATCAAAGGATGGAAGAGTGGAGGAACGGAGAAATCGTAAGTCCGTTGCTCAGTCCGATTCAGCCGGAAGAAATCGTGTTGAGAAAAGAAGAGGCAGAATTTCAGAAAACAGCATTGATATGTCTGAAGGAACACAATGCTGACTGGTATGACATTCTGATGCGAATTGTTATTGGAGATGAAAGTTACCAGGATCTGGCACTGGCCTACGGAATGAAGGTAGAAACGCTTCGTGTGCAGGTAAGCCGTGCCAGAAAATGGCTGGATAAAAAAGTTTATGAATTTTATGAGGATTAGTGGCTCACACAGTCCTCAATCAAATCGGTAATTTTGGTGATGGAATCGATGGAGTTGGACTGCTTCATAACCGTGATAAAGTCGTTCCGCTTCTCATAAAGGGTATGAATGGTTTCGAGGAGTTTTTCATCGGTGATCTCTTCTTCCTCAAGAACCATGCTGTAGCCCTGTTTTTCGAAAGAACGGGCATTGAGGATCTGATCTCCGCGGCTTGCTTTGGCGGACAGCGGAATCAGAAGGTTTGGTTTCTGGAGAGCAAGAATCTCACAGATGGCATTGGCTCCCGCGCGTGATACGACGATATCGGCAAGTGCGAATAAGTCGGCCAGTTCTTTTTTGATGTACTCAAACTGAATATACCCTTCGGTGTTTTGCAGGGATTCATCCAGCTTGCCTTTTCCGCAGAGATGTACAACCTGGAAATCTTTCAGCAGTTCTGGAAGAATCTTGCGCATACTGTCATTGACAGCAGCGGCGCCGAGGCTTCCGCCGATGATCATGATCACAGGTTTGTTGGCAGTAAAGCCGCAGAATTTCAGGGCTTCCAGTCTGTCGCCGGAGAGAAGCTCCTGGCGAATCGGTGTGCCCGTGAGGACTGCTTTTTCTTCCGGGAGGTGTTTGATCGTTTCCGGGAAATTGCAGCATACTTTTGTGGCAGATGGAATGGCGAGCTTGTTGGCAAGCCCCGGTGTCATGTCAGATTCATGGATGATGGCCGGGATTTTGCAGCCTTTGGCAGCAACGACTACAGGGACAGTGACAAAGCCGCCCTTGGAGAAGACAACGTCTGGTTTGAGCTTCTTTAACAGCTTGCGCGACTGTGCGTAGCCTTTCAGAACCTTGAACGGGTCAGAAAAATTCTTCAGATCGAAGTAGCGGCGCAATTTGCCGGAAGAGATTCCGTAGTAAGGGATGTTCATCTCTTCGATTAGTTTTTTCTCGATTCCATCCAGAGAACCGATGTAGGAAATTTCATAGCCCAGCTCTTTGAGTCTGGGGATTAATGCGATGTTGGGTGTAACATGGCCGGCAGTACCGCCGCCAGTAAGTACGATATGTTTCATGGGGTTCCTCCTCACAGTATATTTCAAATGGTGTGTCTGCCGAAAAGACGGACATCTAAGAATACTATGAACCCCTTCGGATAAAATGTCAAGGACAGTTAGGAGCAACATGAAGAAAAAGGAACGTGTAGAGAAAACGAAAAATGAATATGAGGCTGAAAAGCTGGAGCGCAGGGCCATGAGGGGAATGGACCGCTTTCCGCAAGATCAGGAGGATGCAGTGAGGCGCCTGCGTGTGATGATGGAACAGTTTGACCGGGAGGGAAAGCTGACCGGGGAGGAGAGGGAGAAAATATTTGGTCTGGGAGGCTACCTTGAGCAGGCGGAACAGGCAGCGACAAGCCCCAGGGTTGTGCAGGTCGAAGTACCGGCGAAGCGAAGTATCTGGCATCGTGTCGTGAAATGGGCATCGGTGGCAGCTATTTTTTGCGTGAGTATTGTGGTGCTGACGATGAGCAGTGAGGCGAACCGGGAGTATGTGAAGGATACGGTAAGCTATTACACTGGGGACGATGTGGTGGTGAAATCCGGTGGTGGGAAAGATAATGTTATAAGAGGTGTACCTGAAGCTGAGATGCGTGACGATATCAAGGAAACGTTGAATATGGAAGTTCCAGTGTTTCGATATAAACCTAAGCGTATGGAGTTTGAGGGATATACAATCTATGAGAATGATAAAGTTGCATTAGTTTATTATATGATGAAAGAGAAGACAATAATTTTGACGATATCTGAAGGTGGTAATACAAAACATGTGATGAAAACGTATGGGGGAGAGAAAATAGATACTATTTCTGATAAGCATCATGAGTTTTCGATTGATATTTTTGAAAATTCGAATGAAAATAGTGAGTTTAAGACTTATTCTGCAAAATGGGATAGGTATAAAAATAGTTATACGTTAGTGGGAATGGAAGAAAAAGAAGAATTTTATAAAATTTTAAAAAAAATGACGTTTTAAGTGTTATGTTTTACGTTTTCGTACGTATTATTAATGTAGAGCGAGTGACAGGTAGAGGAGAGAGTAGTGAAAAGAAGAACAGGTGCCTTTGGAAAGGCGGCAGCGGCGGCGATTGTTTCCCTTGCATTGATTGCGGTGCTGCCGGCACAGACAAAAGCAGCAACTCTTCAGGAGACGGTAACACAGACGACCAGGCAGCGTTCCCTGCTGAATGATGTGGATACCGTTTCCGATCAAGTGAGTATACTCCAGAGAAGTGCGCATCTTGCGTATGGAGAAATCTCACTGACCAAGCTTTCTCCGACAAGGGCCTCTATTTTTGGGACAACCCAGGCATTTCATACATGTCCAACGGTAGAACTTGATCTCTATGTGGACAAGTATGATGCAGATACAGAAGAGTGGGAACAGTGGCGTTACTGGGAATTCTCTGCGGATAATGCTCAGCATTTGGATAAAAGTCTGGAGATCATTGTCCAGAGCGGCTATTATTATTCTGTTCGTGGCTACCACTCTTGCCTTCATGGCAATGTGATAGAGACGGCAGAAACTGTAACCGATGGTCTGTACATCGGTATCACCGACAGTCCAGTGAAATAAAACTGCGAACTTCCCTGCAAACCTAGTTCGCAGCGTTTTCCGCCCCGGAATAGTTGAACAGCATCCGGGGAAGAAGACCGCTTGTCTGTCAAACATTGCTTTCCCTGGCACAAAATAATATAGAAGCAAATCTCCCCTTTACCTTGGGGGAGCGCAAATTACAACTGGGAAGTTACAGCAATGTACAACTGAATACCGGGACAACCTATCCATCAGGCAAATGTTTTCTTCTGATCGGCGTAATTTTCGTGACATTACGCAGGATCAGAAATCTGCACCGCTGTCAGTCCTTCAGGTGACAGCTGCAGAACAAAAAATACGGTCACTTGCCTACCCTTTGCGTGGTGTAACGGGGCGTCCGGACGGAGAGGAGCGGTTCCTGCACACATGCCGCTTCTCTTTCTTTTTTTAGCAAAATATTTTTCATCCCCAAAACACTGTTAATAACGTCAGAAAATGTGTATAATAAAGTATAAGAAGACTGATATTTCCGGTGTGGAAACGCTTTCTGTGCCGGAATTGCAGAAAGGGGTTTTGGCGATGAAGCTAACGTTTATTGGGGCGACACATGAAGTGACCGGAAGCTGTTTTCTGATAGAAGCTGCCGGTAAGAAGTTTCTCGTTGACTGTGGAATGGAGCAGGGACCGAATCTTTATGAAAATGTACAACTGCCGGTAAGTCCCGGCGATCTTGATTTTGTCCTGCTGACGCATGCCCATATTGATCATTCCGGCAACCTGCCGAAGTTATATAAAGACGGATTCCGTGGTGTTGTCTATGCGACAGAGGCTACCTGTGATCTGTGTGACATCATGCTCCGCGACAGCGCACATATTCAGATGTTTGAGGCGGAGTGGCGCAACCGCAAAGGCCGCCGTGCCGGAAAAGAGGAGTTTATCCCTGCCTACACAATGGAAGATGCCATGGGGGTCATTCGCAGTTTTGTTGCCTGTGATTACAACAAACAGATTCCGTTATCGGAAGGAATTACCGTTCGTTTTGTGGATGCAGGTCACCTGCTGGGATCTTCTTCCATTGAAATCCGGCTGACGGAGGATGGTGAGCAGAGAAAGCTGATTTTCTCCGGAGATATCGGCAACACCGACCAGCCTCTGATTAAAGATCCCACGTATCTGACGGAGGGCGCGGATTATGTGATCATGGAATCTACCTATGGTGATCGAACCCATGGCGAACGACCGGAATATGTGACGGCACTGGCAAAAGTGATCCAGCGCACCTTTGACCGGGGCGGCAATCTTGTCATTCCTTCTTTTGCGGTAGGGAGAACGCAGGAAATGCTGTACTTTATCCGCCAGATCAAGGCGGAGAAGCTGGTTCATGGACATGACAATTTCCAGGTTTATGTGGACAGTCCTCTGGCTGTAGAGGCGACCTCGATCTTTGGCAGGCACAGACTGGACTGTTACGATGAGGAGGCCATTGATCTGATCAACCGGGGCATCAATCCGATTGGTTTCCCGGGGCTTAAGACCTCGATTACCAGTGAAGATTCGAAGATGATCAATGAAAATGACGAACCGAAGGTGATCATATCCGCGAGCGGCATGTGCGACGCGGGACGTATCAAACATCATCTCAAGCACAATCTGTGGCGCAGAGAATGTACGATTCTGTTTGTCGGATATCAGGCAGTGGGTACGCTGGGACGGGCACTGGTTGAGGGCGCAGCGACGGCAAAACTGTTTGGTGAGGAGATTCAGGTGGCGGCAGAGATCTGCCAGCTTCCCGGCATCAGCGGCCATGCAGACAACGAAGGTCTGATGCGGTGGGCGGCTGCCATGCAGGAACACAGACCGAAGCGTGTATTTGTGGTTCATGGAGAAGATCAGGTGACGGAAACGTTTGCAGCGCGGCTTCATGAGGAATTGGGGTATGAAGCGACTGCACCTTTCAGCGGTGCGGAGTTTGATCTGGCTGAAAATGTCTATGTGAAAGAACCGGCTGGAATCCCGATTCCGAGAAAGACGATGGGAGTTGCCAAGAGCAGCAAGGCGGCGGCTGTCTTTGATCGTCTGCTGGCGGCAGGTCATCGCCTGATGCAGGTGATCCGTCACAACGAGGGCGGCACCAACAAAGAACTTGATAAATTTGCCAAAGAGATTAACAGCCTTTGCGATAAATGGGACAGATAGAATAGAAGTCCGGGATTTTCTGTGGGAGTGAAAACTCTCAGATGAAAATCCCGGACTTTTTTTGAACGGTTTACTGTGCGGCTTTCAGTGCTTTTGCAAGCTGATCCGGACAGGAGGTTCCTCTGCCGCCGCAGTTGATGCCTTCCAGTCTGGAGATGACCTCATCGACCTTCATGCCCTCCACCAGAGCTGCCACACCCTGTGTATTTCCGGAACATCCGCCGATAAACTTCACGTTATGGACAACGCCGTCCTGCACTTCATATTCAATCGCCTGTGAACAGACGCCTCTTGTACGATATACGTTCATTTGCAGTTCCTCCTTCTTTTGAAAACTGCATCTATTATAGCAGAATTCACAAAAAGATAATAGTAGATTTTTACAGAAAAAATATTGAAAATAATTTTCATACATGATATGTTTAAAGAAAAATGAGAGGAGATTACAAATGTTTAGCGGAAGCTGCAAAGAAACGATAAAAGGGAGAATGCACCTTTTGACGAACACAGAAGGAAAGATTGCAAACTATGTTTTGGAACATTATGATGAAGTGCTGAATTATAATATATCTGAATTGGCAGAAAATGCAGGGGTCAGCGATGCTTCCGTTGTTCGTTTTTGTAAAAATCTGGGATATAAGGGGTACCAGGATTTTAAAGTCAACGCGGCAAGAGATGTCTTGCCAAGGGACAAACATTTTAATCCGAGTCTGGAGCAGGGGGATGACACGGAGACAATTTGTAAAAAAATTTTCACATCAGAGATAAACGTATTAAATCGCACGATGGCAAGTATGGATATCGCATCCATTGAGGGTGCTGCGGAACAGATCTGGAAGGCCAGCCGCGTCGTGATTTTTGGGAGCGGAGGAAGCTTGAATGTAGCGAAGGATGCGCAGCACAAATTTATGAAAATCGGAGTGCGTGCATTTGTGTATGACGATATGGATTTGCAGCTTATGGTGTCTTCTCTGATGAAACCGGATGAAGTTGCATTTGGAATCTCACATTCAGGAAGCAACTACAGTTTGATCAACTGCATGAAGAATGCGAAGGAAAACGGAGCATCTACTATTGGGCTGGTAGCGCAGGGAAAATCCCCGCTGTCTAAGATGGTGGACGTTCCTTTGTATTGTGCTTCTGAGGCAACGATGTTCCGGTCGGAATCTGTGAGCACAAGAATTGCACAGCTTGCAATGATTGATTCGATTGTTGCTGTTGTTGCATTTAAAGATTATGAAGAGTCCTATAATGCCATACAAAGAACGAGAAAAGCGACGATTGGAAATAAATTATAGGGAAATCCGGCTTTACAGTGTGTAGGCTGTAAAGCCGTTTTTTTGCGTTAAATATGAAAAAAAATTACAAAAATTTGAAAAAGTTTATGAAAATGAAAAAACTGTAATTCTGAAAAATAATTTCTTAAAAACTGGAAAAAAGTTGAAAAAATATGAAAAATCGTCGATTTAGCTAAAAAACAGAGGTATTTTTGAAAATAATTTACAAAAATAAAATAGGTACTTGAAAATAATTTTCAGATATGATATGATTCAATCAAGTTAAGAAAAGGAGTGAAAGTGATGAGAGCAGTTGTTTTAAATGGACCAAATGATTTCGCACCAACAGATATTCCAAAGCCTGTTATCGGAGACAATGATATGCTTTTGGAAATGAAAAAAGCAGCCATCTGCGGAACGGATATGAGAATCCTGGCAGGAACCAAAACGAAGGGTGTTCGTTATCCATCCGTAATCGGTCATGAGATGTGTGGTGTGATCGCAGAAGTAGGAAAAAATGTTACCGGTTTTCAGGTAGGAGACAAGGTATCGATTGCAAACGTAATTCCATGCGGTTCCTGTCCGGCATGTCTGGCAGGCAGAGAAAATGCATGCATGAACCGTAAAGCGATTGGATATGAGTTCGACGGCGGTTTTGAGGAATATGTACTGATTCCTGAGATTGCAATCAAAAGCGGCAATGTCATCAAACTTCCAGAAGACGTTTCCTTTACCGCAGGTGCTTTGATTGAGCCTTTATCCTGCTGTATCCGCGGACTGAAAAACGCAGGCACAGGATTTAACGACACGGTACTGATTGTAGGAGCCGGTCCAATCGGACTGATGCACATGCAGCTTTCCAAAATTGCAGGAGCAAAACAGGTAATCGTCAGTGAACCAAATGAAATGAGACGTGAAGTTGCATTAGAGCTTGGCGCTGACCGCGTGGTAGATCCTACAAAAGAAGATCTTGAGCAGATCATCAAAGATGCAACAAACGGAATGGGAGCAGATGTCATCGTGATGGCAATCGGCGTTCCGGCGCTTGTAAATTCTACCTTAAAGCTGTGTAAGAAGGGCGGAACCGTCAATCTGTTCGCCGGCTTTGCAGGAACTGGAGAGTGCCAGATCGAAGTAAACACCATTCACTACAATGAGATCAATGTAAACGGAAGCACCGCTTACAAGAGAGCAGATTATCTGGAAGCTGCGGATATGGTAATCACCAAGAAAATCAATCTTGATAAAATCGCAACACATACATTTAAGATTGATGAATTCCAGGATGCATATGAGATGTGCAAGAGCGGCCAGGGCTTAAAGGTCATGATCGAGCCGTAAAGAGAAACAGACAAAAAGCAAAGGTTTATGAAAAAAATATATTTATAAAAGGAGAATACAACTATGGCAATGTTAGGTAAAGAAGTAAGAATGAGCAGACTGGTAAACCCAAAGAGCAATAAAATGATGGCAATCACTGTTGACCATGCGATTTCCAGAGGAATTGCACCAATGACAGGACTGCATCACATTCAGGATACCATTGACAAAATCATCCTTGGAAGACCGGATGCGTTAACTTTAACAAAAGGAATTGCAGAGCACTGCATGTATAAAAATGCCGGCAAAGTTTCCATGCTGATGAAAATCTCCAGCTACTCTCCGGTTTCCCCGACTAATGATAATGTTTTCGGAACTGTAGACGAAGCAATTCGCATGGGCGCAGATGCTGTTTCCATGGGAGCTATGACACTTGGTGATTTCCAGGGCGAGCAGTTTGAAGCAATCGGAAGAATTTCTGAAGAGTGTATGAGAAAAGGAATGCCTCTGATCGGTCATATTTATCCAAAGGGTGAGAGCGTTCCGGTTGAAGGAAGAACAGCATGGGAAAACATTGCTTACTCTGTAAGAAGTGCATGCGAGCTTGGAATGGACATTGTAAAAACTACATACACAGGTGACCCGGACAGCATGGCAAAAGTAGTATCCTGCGTACCTTCTTCTTTCCGTATCGTAATCCAGGGCGGAGATGCATGCAAGACTCTTGATGACTATCTGAATATGACAAGAGACGCTATGGACTGCGGCGTAGGCGGTGTAACAATGGGAAGATTCGTATGGGATTACAAAGATGTAACAGCTCTGGTAATCGCTCTTCGTTACATCATCCATGAGGGATACAGCGTAAAAGAAGCAAAAGAACTTCTGGCTCAGCTGGAGAACGATAAGAACTACGACGAGTTCTAAAATAATAACAAAAGAAACAGGTGTCTGATATGGGAAATAAATATTTGTTGGGCGTTGATGTTGGAACGACCAGTATTAAAGTGGCTATTATAAATGAAGATGCACAGGTGCTTGGAATGAGCAGCAGCTCCTATAAATTAATTACGCCTAATCAGGATTATGCTCAGATTGACACAGAAAGTATGTGGAATGCATATTTGAAGTGCATCCGTCTTCTGCAGGAAGGAAAGGGGATTGATTTATCCAGAATTGCAGGTATCAGTATTTCCAGTCTCTGCCCGGGGTTAGCAGCTCTGGGAGAGAATGGTGAGGTTCTGGTAGATCCGATCATTTATTCTGACAGAAGAAGCACGGAAGAAGCTGAAATGATAAGAGAAGCAGTCGGTGTGGATAAACTGTTTGAGATTACTGCAAATACTGCTATGGCAGGTGCTATGTCAGGAACTTCTATGTTGTGGATTAAGAGAAATCTGCCGGAAATGTATGAGAAGACAAAATACTTTGGTCATGTCAATACATTGATGGCTCATAGAATGTCGGGCGAATTCGCAATCGATTATTCAAATGCCTCTTACACAAATCTCTTTGAAACGACAGGCGGTTATCGCTGGTCTGAATTCCTGTGTGAGAAGACAGGAATTGACATAGAGAAATTGCCGCCTCTCCATGCTTCTACAGACGTGGTTGGCGGATTGATTAACAGGGAACTGATTGACATGGGAATACCGGAAGGCACTCCGATCATCATTGGAGGAGGCGATACAGCCTGTGCAACGCTGGCTGCCGGAGTAACAAAAGCCGGTGATGTATGCGAGTCGGTAGGTACAACAAACGTTCTGACAATCTGCGTGGATCAACCGAAGTTTGACAGAGGATTTATTAACCGCTGTCATGTGGTTGAGGGAACCTGGATCTACCAGGGAGCATTGTCCCATACAGGCGCCTCTTATCAGTGGTTTCGCGATAATTTCTGTCAGGATCTGGTGGAAAAAGCAGCAGGAAGTTCGAAAAATGCGTTCCATTTGATGAATGAAGAAGCAGAACAGGCAAATCCGGGAAGTGATGGAGTTGTATTTCTTCCATATATGCTCGGAGAGAGAAGCCCGATTTGGGATCCTTATGCAAGAGGTGTGTTCTTCGGAGTTTCGCTGCAGACAACACGCAAAGAGATGAACCGTGCCATTATGGAGGGATGTGGATACGGACTTCGTCAGTTGTCAGAGATCGCAGAGCGTGTGACAGGAAAAGAAATCAAGGCATTTACTTCAATTGGCGGAGGGGCCAAGAGTGAGACATGGGCACAGATTAAAGCTGACATTACAGGAAAAGATATTATGATTCTGGATATGAATGATATGGCACCGATTGGTGCGGCTTTGCTGGCTGGTGTTGGTTGTGGGGTATTTAAGGATGTGTATGAAGCTTCGGATAAAGTAGAGAAGAAGATATACAAGACAGTAACAAGCAGCCGCGATCACGATGAAGTATATAACAAAAGATTCCAGGTATATACACAATTATACCCACAGATCAAAGATCTGTATAAAATAGGAAGTAATTTACATTAAGGAAAGAAAGAGGGAAGGCATTTATGAAGAAAAAAATCTTAGCTGCAGTTTTGGCAGCAGCAATGGTGTGTACAAGTTTCGTTGGATGTGGCGGCGGAAGCTCCAGCAGTTCTGGATCAGACAGCGCAAAGACGGAAGAAAAAGCTTCTGGTGAAGTGAAAAAGATTACAATTGCAGTTCCGGACCCGGATGCATCTTACATTTATCAGGCAGCAACAGAATTTGCAAAACGTGCAGAAGAATATTCTGACGGAACACTGGAATTTACTGTTTCCGGTAATGGTTCTCTGTACGGCGGAGATACTGCAGCAGGTATCAAACAGCTTTCTGCCGGTTCTTTGCAGATGCTGATTCTTGCAAGCAGTGTATACGCAAGTTTTGAACCTGGATATAATGTCATTTCTGTTCCGTATATGTTTGATGATCAGCAGCAGCTTCTGGATTACTTAAACAGTGATACAGGTAAAGAATTGATGAATCGTGTATCCGATATGGGTATTACAACTGTTGGAAGCTGGACAAGATCTTTCCGTAAAGTAACAAACTCTAAAAATCCTGTAAATACACCGGCAGACTTGAAGGGTATGGTACTTCGTGTTCCGAACAATGCTCTTTATGTAGAATTCTTTGGTGCATGTGGTGCAGTTACAACACCAATGAACTTCAGTGAGGTTTACAATGCTCTGCAGCTGAACACACTGGATGGACAGGAAAACCCAGTAGACGTTCCATATTCAAACAAATTCTATGAAGTACAGAAATACATTTCCGGAACAAACCATATGGCAGACGCATGGCTGGTTGGTATCAACAGCAAACTGTTTGATGGTCTGACAGACGTTCAGAAAGATGCAATCACAAAAGCTGGTGAAGAAGTACAGCAGTGGAATGTAGAATTCATGGAAAAAGAGGATGAAACAGCACTTCAGACTCTGCTTGACAATGGAATGGAATACAATGACATTACGGAAGAGGGACGTGAAGAGTTCATCAAAGTATCTCAGTCTTGCTATGACAAATTCAAAGAGTTGATCCAGGATGATGAACTGTTTGATGCTACCGCAGAATTCTGTGGAAAAAATTAGTAATTTTTAAGAGGGGGAATACCCCCTCTGTATAAAAATAAGAGGAGGTATTCCTATGGAACGAAAAAAGACGTCTCTGTCCAAATTTTTTGATATTGTAAATGGACTTGAGAATATTGTTCTGGCAATCATGGTTGTGGGAATGATTGTTACGATTTTGATACAGATTATAGGCCGTATTACTGGAAAACCGGCAGCGTGGACAGAAGAAACGAGCCGTTACCTGTTTTTGTGGATGATGTTCGTTGCTCTGGCAGCCGGCTTTAATCAGGCTGAGTCATCCAGAGTAACGCTTCTGGTAGCCAAAGGACCAAAATGGCTGAGACAATTCAGTGAAATTCTGTATGCAGTGATCGTTGTTGCATTTTTTGGATTTATGATCGTATATGGGGCACAGGTGGTACAGCAGCAGATCATGATGAACGAGGTTGGTACGGCACTTCCGATTCCGATGTCAATCATTGGTATCTGCCAGCCGGTTGCAGGTGTTCTCGGTATCATTGGTGTTCTTCAGAGTTTTCTGGAATATCATGGAAATATTGTAGTTGAAGGAAAAACAAAAAAAGATAAGAAAGTGAAAGAGGGGTGATAGAAGATGGGCATGAGTATTACATTATTGGTGATTTTCCTTGTTTTAATGTTCTTAGGAGTACCCATCGCAGTATCTCTTGGAGCTGCCTCTGTTATTTGTATTGTAACCATGTCTGATCTGCCTCTTTCTATGGCTGCACAGTCCATGTTTACATCTATGAACAGCTTTATCATGGTAGCGGTACCTTTGTTCATCCTTTGCGGATCACTGATGGATGAAGGCGGAGTTGCTGATAAGATTTATGATCTGGCAGAATCCATGGTAGGATGGATTTTCGGTGGACTTGGTCATGTATCCGTTGTAGTAAATATGCTCTTTGCCGGTATGTCCGGTTCTTCCGTAGCAGCGATTGCTTCTATTGGTAAGATGAGTATTAATGCACTTGAGAAAAAAGGTTACCCGAAGGACTATGCGACAGCCATCAACCTTTCCGGTTCTATGCTGGCATCGGTTATTCCCCCAAGTATTTTGATGATCAATGCAGCAGCTACTGCGAACGTGTCTATCGGACAGGCCTTGTTGGCAGGTTTGATTCCAGGTATTATTATCGGTCTGGTATTTATGATCTATAATTATCTGTACTGCAAAAAACATGGAATCGGTGACCGTACTCCATTCAATGGAAAGAATCTTGGAAAAGCGTTTGTCAGCGCAATTCCTGCTCTGTTAACACCAGTTATCCTTCTTGGCGGTGTTTATACAGGTTTCTACACTCCTACGGAAGGTGCGGCAATTGCCGTTGTATATACAATCCTGGTATCTATCTATATTTACAAAAATCTGAAATGGAGCGACATTCCAAGAATTATCTGCAAAAATGCCCGTTCCACAGGAACGATCTTATTCGTAGCAATCGCAGCAAAACCGGCTTCTCTGATTTTTGAATTGGATGGACTCCCAAGTGCTGTAGCAAATATGATCACAGGAATTTCCGATAATCGTATCGTCATCATGTTTGTACTGTATGCATTCCTGATCTGCGTTGGTATGTTCATGGACGCGACAGCGGCCATCTTCATCCTTGTACCAATCCTTCTTCCTGCTGTACAGGCTGTAGGTGTGTCACCATTGTTCTTCGTAGTATTCCTGGTCATCACATTATCTTTTGGACTCATCACTCCTCCGGTAGGTGTATGTTTGTATGCGGCGCAAAACGTAACGGGGCTCGAATTGGAAAAAATTATCAAAGCATCCGTGCCATGGATTTTGTTGATCGCAATTGCCCTTTGCATCTTCATTATCTTCCCTGGAATCATTACAGCTCCGGTCGGATTGATATTTGGAACATGATTTAAGTAAAATTGGAGGTAATCAGAATGAAAATCGTTATTTTGGATGGATATACAGAAAATCCCGGCGATTTGAGCTGGGGAGAACTGGAAAAACTGGGCGAAGTGACCGTTTATGACAGAACTTCTTATGTAGACGCCCCAATCATTGCTGAGAGAATCGGCGATGCGGAAATCGTTGTAATGAACAAAACACCGATTTCCAAAGACACACTTGATAAATGCCCGAACATCAAGCTGATCGCAGTTCTGGCTACAGGATATAATGTAGTGGATTATGAGTATGCAAAAGCAAAAGGAATCCCGGTTGTCAATGTTCCGACTTATGGAACACAGATCGTAGGTCAGTATGCAGTAGGACTTCTTATGGAAATCTGCTCTCACTACGGACATCACGATCAGACGGTAAAAGAAGGAAAATGGGAAAACAATGCAGACTGGTGTTACTGGGATTATCCAATGATTGAGCTGTATGGAAAAACCGCAGGTATCATTGGACTTGGACGAATTGGACAGGCAACTGCCAAGATTTTGAATGCATTAGATATGAAGGTACTTGCTTATGATGCATTCCAGAGCGAAGCCGGCAAAAAACTGGCAGAGTACGTAGAGCTGGATGAACTTCTTGCAAAATCTGATGTCATTTTCCTGCATTGTCCGCTGTTCCCTTCAACAGAAGGTATTATCAATAAAGAAAATATTGAGAAAATGAAAGATGGCGTGATTATCATCAACAACAGCCGTGGTCAGCTGGTAGTAGAACAGGATCTTGCGGATGCTCTGAACAGCGGCAAAGTATATGCGGCAGGTCTTGATGTAGTTTCTACAGAACCGATCAAAGGAGATAATCCTCTGCTGAAAGCAAAGAACTGCCTGATTACTCCTCATATCTCTTGGGCAGCGCAGGCTTCTCGCCAGAGAATTATGGACATCACAGTAGATAATGTGAAAGCATTTCTGGCAGGCGAACCTGTGAATGTTGTAAATAAATAATCAACCTTTGAAGCTGTCACTGGCTTCAAGAGAAAACAGAGGCGTGTGACATGGCTCTGTTTTCGTGTTGTTGAAAAAAATACCTTCTTTCTGGTCAAACATAACATACCATGATAAAATGGGTATATGTTTTACAATGAAATGAATGGAGGAAAAATATATGTATTGTATCGGCATTATCGGTGCTATGGAAGTAGAAGTAGCGCAGTTAAAGGAAATGATGACAGAGGTTACCGTGACGGTAAAGGCAGGGATGGAATTCAATCAGGGCATTCTGGAAGGAAAAAAGGCAGTTGTTGTTCGTTCTGGAATCGGAAAGGTCAATGCGGCTGCATGTACACAGATTTTGATTGATGTATTCAGTGCAGATGTGATCATCAATACGGGAATTGCGGGTTCTCTGAAAAATGAGATCAACATTGGCGACATTGTAATCTCCACAGAGGTACTTCACCACGATGTGGATGCCAGAGAATTTGGTTATCCGATTGGGGAGATTCCGCAGATGGGAAGACTGACCTTCCCGGCAGACGAGAAACTGGGAGAACTCTGCGAACAGATTTGCAGGGAAGTCAATCCTGAAATTTCTACCTTCCGCGGAAGGATCGTCAGTGGAGACCAGTTTATTGCGGATCATGAGAAGAAGCAGAGCATCATTGACAATTTCCATGGATATTGTACCGAGATGGAGGGCGCTGCGATTGGTCAGACTGCGTTTATCAATGGAGTGCCGTTTGTCATTCTGCGTGCCATTTCCGATAAGGCAGATAACAGTGCAACGATGGATTATCCGACTTTTGAGAAGCAGGCAGTAGCTCACTGTGTCAAATTGACACGCGGATTGGTGAGAAATCTGTAAATATGGCGATGAACGCGAGAATTTGACGAACGATTTCAGTTCAAAACCCGCACAGTATCTATTATAATATCTAATACCAGGATAGATTTGGACAGGTATGCATGTAAAAACTGGCCATTTTTGCGCGTATACAAAAACAGATCATCTGGATATGTTATCATAACAAGTATGTATGGAGGAGGATATTATGATAGACAAATTGTTGGATATGCAAGTGTTATTTTACTGTATGATTGCGGCAGGTATTTTTGGAGCAGTGGGAATGTTTCTCGTAAACCGTTCATACAAGAAAAAAGTCAGGTTTGCTCAGCAGATTTCCAAGATGAAAGAAAAGTGGATGAACCTGTGGAAGAGCAGAGATATACTCCTGCACCGTATGAACCGGTGGGTGTGGTATCCTTCTCTGGCTTGCATTTTCTTTTTGGGACTGGCTGTTATTTTGACAGGTGATGGTCCGGGAGATGGAATTTCGCTGAAATATCTGTATACCGGGCTTATGGTTCCCGTCAGCCTGCTTCTTTTGAGACAGGCTCTGGATATCAGTTATCGTGGTGAATTGCTGGCAGATTCGATGGCAGACTATATGGATTTTGCGCGCGATACAATGGAGGAAAAACAGGTGGAAAGCATTCCTCCGCAGGCGACAGAAGAGGTGGTCGACCATATTGCCAGGAGCATCAGGGAGTGTGCTGCTACGAAAGGACGGTTCTCTCAGATGCTTTCTCCGGAGGAGGAAGCGATCATGCGAGAGGTGATTAAGGAATTCATGGAATCATGATGCCCTGAATAAATATAGAAAAGCAGGTATCGGAAATATTTGCAAATAAAAAAGGATCGGTGGCGCCACCGGTCCTTTTTGCATCAGCCTTCTTCAATCACTTCTACTTCAAGAAAATCAAATTCAATCTGTTCGATGAAGCTGTCCTGGTGAAACCTTACCTTCGCGTGGCGCTGAAATTCCTGAATGTTGGAGTCAAGCCAGACAGGAACGCCAAGATCAAGTTCGTAGCAGATGGCTTCCAGTCCCCTGAATACTTTGTGCGTTCTGGTATCCTCCGATTCCTCCTCATAAACCGTGTCCTTTAACAAGTGATTGTCTTTCCATATTTTTCCCCATAAACGAAACATGTAATTTTTTCCTCCATATCGTTACTGTGCCTTATTTTGTCATATCAAGTCGAAGCAGTACAGCAGAAACAAACTCTTCGCCCTGGTCTTTCCATTCGTAAACGCCATCGTATCTCTGGCAGATTTCCTCAATAATCGATAATCCCAGTCCATGAGAAGAAAAATCTTCTTTTGTTGTGGTGTGGGAAAATTCCTGATTTGGATTTTTGGAATTGCGCATTTTGATGACAAGATAATTCTTATCTGTATATGCACTAAAAGTAAGAAACGGCTCTGGATTCCCGGAACAGAGGCAGCCTTCGATACCATTATCCAGTAGATTGAAAAAAATGCTGCTGACATCTGCAGGCGGAATCGTACACTTCTCTGTGAGCAGAATTTCATAATTGACTTTTATGTGATGTTTTTGTGCGGTGCTGCGCTTGGCTTCCAGAATCGCATTCAGCAGATTATCGTGACAGTATGGGTGGAAACGCTCCGCCTGAAATTGTTGGGTAATTTCCTGTAAGTACTGCTTTGCATCCTCATATTTTTCCTGAGATAAAAGTTCCTGAAATGGCTGCAGCTTCTGTGAGAGTTCCTGTTGTTGCTGGTGTGTCTTTTCCTGGTGCTCAGAGAGCTCCTTGGCATATTGGGTTTTGAGTTTATTTTGCTGCTCCAGAGCAGAAAGCTCCACCTGCGTCTTCACATCTTCCAGTGTCTGAGTAATCAGAAGATAAAGCTGGGAAAATGCAAACAGCAGTAAAATCGCAATGATAAATGGAATCGTAGAAGGCTTTTGATTCATATGAAGGGAATCCATAAAAAAGCATATCTGGATGAAAAAGATACTCAGCATAAACAGCCAGACATTATATTTTTGTTTCATCACGAACCTCCATGATGGGAATTGTTTGCAGGACGATGGTTTTTAAGCACCAATTCCGCAAAATGTTTTTTGGCATTTTCATAATACGTGCGCCCGACAGGAATATTCTGACCATCGGGGAACGTGATTTCCGTACGCGTAAAGGTATTGATGGCATACAGATTCACGGCATAACTTCTGTGACAGCGGCAAAAAGAAGAAGGAAGCTGTTCCATCAAAGAGGGAATTTGTTCCCGTGTTGTATAGACCTCTGTAGCTGTATGGATTTCTGTAGTCGTCAGAATCCGCTCCATATACAGGATATCATTTTGTAAAATCTGATATTTCTTTTTTCCGCTTTTAAAATACAAAAACTGCTTTTGGATGGCATGCAGTTTTTTCTGTGCAGCATGCAATGCTTTGGGGAGATATTCTTCCATTTTCTGTTTGTATACAAAATAGAGATGTTCTGTTTCATATACATCAGGGGCGTACTCCAGGTACTGGCTGAGGAAAATAATCTGGCATTGTCTGTTGAACTGATTGAGCTTTTTGGCCAGATTAATACCGGAGAGTGCGTCTCCTTCCAATTCGATATCCAGAAGTGCGATCTGGCATGAAAAATCTGCCTCGGAAAAAGCAGATAAAAGCTCTGTTGCAGAAGAAAAATCTACAATCTCCACCGAATTGTTGAAATGAGCTTTTACGGTATCTTCGATCATTTGTGTATGAATCGGGTTATCCTCACAAATTGCTATGTTTAGCATAAAAATCCTCCGGTAGTTTATCACGTCTCGTGCAGATCGGGCATTTTCTGTCCGACTGCCTGTGAATATTCCTGTGCAGTCTGGTATTGTTTCATATCCATCAGGTAGGAAAGCGACAGAAGATGATTTTCAATATCATGGTTCCACTTGCGCAACTCCATACATTCTTTTTCCAGTTCTTTGGAAAACTCCAACTGATCTTTTACAAACTCCAGTCGTTTTTTTTGCAGAACGCCTTTTTCCTGCTGAATTCTGATATTTTGGCTTCCCTTAAGAAAAAGAACATAACTCGTCAGGCATATGAGCCAGTACAAAACAGCCAGAACAGGAAAGTAAGCCTCAGATGCCTGGTAAATAATCAGGTTCTGTAACACAATAGGAATAAAAATGGGATACAGAAGTTGAAAATAAATCCTGATATTTAAATATGAAAAGGACACCTTCATTACATGCACAAACTTTCGGATCAGGAAAATCCCCACAATCGTATACAACACAGATAAAAGCAGGATATCCGATACATCTGTGAGCTGATCGACAGTGATGGGAACAGATCCGAAAGAGAAAAGCTGCTTTGCAAACAGGTAAACACTTACGACCAGAGTTTCGATCATCGTTGAAACTGCTATCAGTAAAATGTAACAGAACAGTTTTTTTAGTGTCGATTCTTTAAAAATAAAGAGTATGATCAGTAAAAGAAAACAATGTAAAAGCAATGTACCGGCAGTTGGATGAAAAATCTTTACAATACAAGTGGGACAGAGTACTGCGATGTATAAAAGCATAACAGAAACCACAGGCTGTTTCAGGGGCTTCTTCAGTGTCAAAAGACCGCATAACAGGTAAGAAAAAGCCCAGCTTGTATAGGGAAGCAGAAGTAAATATTTCATAAATAAAATCCTTTCTGCGAGTGGTTATTGAATGTCACACATGAAAATAAATAGTGCATATTTATGCATGTTTCGTGTGGGAAAATTAGTGGCTAAGATTAATTTATCATGGTTTTGGTAAGGTTACAAGAGAAAGATGGAGAGGACATGTTGTTGGTGATAGACAACATTAGGAACTTATAAGCTCGTCGTAACAGTTGGAACAAAGGTAGAACAAAAAGAATTTTCTGTTACTTGCAATAATCTGACAGAATTAAAAACAGGAATGGCAAATCCAATTAAGATTGAGGAAGGAGAGCATGACAATTACTATCGCTTTACTCCTGAGAAAGACAGCGGATATTTTGTGTATGGTCCTGCAATCAAATTATTGAAAGAAATTCAAGATGAAAATGGAAATAAAAGTATTTATGACAATTGGAATGACGACGATCCGAATGTTATGGTATCGTTGAAGAAGGGAAATACTTACATTTTGCATTTTCAATCGCGTTATCATGACGGTGGCTTTGATGATAATAGTGGCTCCTATAGTATGAAAATCACAAGTATTATTGATGAAGCAAACCAAAAGCCTTTGTTGAGGGAAGGAGAAAATAAGATTGAGGCAGCACGGGGATATTATTTGAGATGTTATAAATTGCCGGATAGTAATGCGGTCTATAAAATAACGCAGTCAGTGCATCCGGCTGATTATGTTTCCATGAATGTCTGGTATAATGGAGAAATTGATTTGGGAGGAGGAAACGTTTCTAGTGTTATCATGTCAGGTGGAGATTGCCTGATGGTTGGTGTAGGGAACAGCAGCATTATTCCTACTACTACGATTACTGTAATGGTAGAAAAAATAACCCCCACAATAAAAGAAATCTCTTCGAAGGGGAAATTGCCGGAAATCAGTGTAATGGATTATCTTGAACAGATCCCAGGAGAAGTATCTGTTACATTTACAGATCCTAAAACTGAGCGAAAACAGATTACATATAGTAAACTTTCGTATCAGAATTCTCATATAACAAAATTGTTTTTGAAAGATTTGGATGAAAGATTCCTTAATTATCCATATCCGACAGGAACATTTGATTTATGTGCAATCACATCAGGGGTGGGAGTACAGAAGTTAGGAAAAATTACAGTAAATCCTTTGAAGACTGAAAAGACAATTGATGTAGATGAGGCAAAAAATATTACACAGTCACTTTATGATTATTATCTTTTTGAACCGGAATATACATCAACATATCAAGTGACTTTGGAAAATCAGAGGAAAGATGAGAATGTCTCTCTTAGCTCTGCAACATTAAAAACATATATGGCAGAACAACAAGAACAGCAGGAAGAAGAGAAAAGATTAGTCCTTTGTGATGAAGAGTCTGAAGAAATCTGCAGCGGCTCTGCACTAGAGGTAAGGCTGGAATCAGGAAAGAAATATTATGTAGGAAGCAGAGGAAATAATGTCGAGGATGGAGAGGCAATCATGCTGACTATGAAGGAAAATCTGATTCAAAATGCTGATGTTGATCCCGTTCCTGCACAAACCTACACAGGAACTGTAATCAGACCAAAACCGACAGTGCGTTATGGTAAAGAAACTTTGACTGAGGGAAAAGATTACAGATTCTTTTACGAAGATAATAAGAACCTGGGTACGGCGACAATGATCATTACTGGAGAAGGTGATTATGTTGGAACGAAGGAAATAACGTTCAATATTATTCAGCCTACATCTCCTGTAGTTCCTCCTGTGACTCCAGAAGTGATTGAGAAGTCTCTTGAAAAGATTGCGTTTATGGAAGCAATTCCGGATCAGGCTTATACAGGAAAAGCGATTGAGCCGGAGGCTGTAGTCAGACTGAAAGATGGTAATGAGCAATTGAAGAAGGATGTGGATTATACGGTATCTTATTCTTCAAATATAGAACCCGGAACTGTCCATGTGACTGTGACAGGTAAAGGGGATTACACAGGAACGCTTGAGGGAACCTTTGCAATCACAGGCAAGATGCCGCAGACAATTGCTGTGGATGCACGTCAGGTAAAAGGTTTGAAGAACAGGACTATGAGTGATAAGCCTGCAACAATCCGATACACAGAAGCACCAAAGACAAGTGTCACATATTCGTCCAGCAACAAGAAGGTTGCGACAGTAGATGAAAAGGGCGTGATTCGTTATGTCGGAACAGGCACAGCCGTTATCACTGCAAAAGCAAAAGAGACAGAGCTGTATGAAGGAGCACAAATAAAGCTGACCGTAAATGTCGGTTTGAAAAAGGTAAGCTTTACACCGATTGGCTACAATGACAAATTCAGAGTAACAACCAATACGGTTAAAGGTGCTGTCAAATGGCAGGTACAGTATTCCACAAAGAAAAATTTTGCGGATGCAAAAACTAAGACCTATACAAGTGCTGGAAGACTTTACAGACAGTATGTGAAGGCCGGAGATAAGACAACCTATTATATTCGAATCCGCGCGATTCGTGGAAATTACAAATCAGGTTGGTCAGATGCGAAGAAGGTTACAACGAAATAATATGTGATTCACAGATTAAACTTGTGAAAAATACCGCAGAATCATCTATTTTGGTGATTCTGCGGTATTATTTTTGTAAGCCATTGGAAAATGCAAGGACATTTGTTATGATAGAGACAGAAAAATGGCATGAAGACAAGGGAGCGTGATTACATGGGAATATTTGTAAATCCGGACAACAGTGCATTTCAGGCCGCACTGAATGCAAGAATTTACGTAGACAAGACAGGACTGATTGAGTATACAAATAGCGTTTTGGAATCAACAGATGCGTTTATCTGCAACAGTCGTCCGCGCAGATTTGGAAAATCTGTTACTGCCGATATGCTTACTGCATATTACAGCAGAGGATGTGATTCGGAAAAAATGTTTTCTGAACTGGAAATTGTGCAGAGTAAGAACTTTAAAAAGTATTTGAATCAGTACGATGTGATTCATTTTGATGTACAATGGTGCATAGAACCGGCCGGTGGACCGGAAAAAGTAATTTCCTTTATTACAAAAAGTGTGCTTGCCGAGCTGCGCAATTTATATCCTGATATCATTTCAGAAAATATTCATTCTCTTCCGGAGGCTCTTTCTCTGATTCATGTTGCAGAAAAAAAGAAGTTTGTTGTGATTATTGATGAATGGGATGTTCTGATTAGAGATGAAGCAGCCAATCAGGGGATTCAGGATGAATATATTAATTTTCTGAGAGGTATGTTTAAGGGAAATCTGCCGACAAGATATATGGCGCTTGCTTATTTGACAGGAATTCTTCCTGTGAAAAAAATTAAAACGCAATCTGCACTGAATAATTTTGATGAATTTACGATGCTTTCAGCAAATGAATTTGCTCCATATATTGGCTTTACGGAAGAAGAAGTGAAGCATTTATGTGAGGAATATGAGCAAAATTTTATGGAAGTAAAGAGATGGTACGATGGATATTTGCTCGAAGAATACCAGATTTATAATCCCAAAGCTGTGGTTAGCATCATGACAAAGCGAAAATTTAAAAGTTACTGGTCAAACACAGGTACTTATGATGCAATTGTGCCGTTGATTAATATGGATTTTGATGGACTGAAAACAGCGGTGATTGCTATGATTTCCGGTTCATCGGTGGAAGTGGATGTATCCTGTTTTCAAAATGATATGATTCATTTTACAAATAAGGATGATGTTCTTACCTGTCTGATTCATCTGGGATATCTGGGATACGATCAGGATGCAAAGACGGCATTTATTCCTAACGAGGAAATACGTCAGGAATTAACGGCGGCTACCAGAAGGAAAAAATGGAGCGAGATGATTATTTTCCAGAGAGAATCCGAAAGATTACTGGATGCCACATTAGATATGGATTCAGAGCTGGTTGCGTCAGGTATTGAAAAAATACACATGGAGTATGTTTCAACAATTGAGTACAATGATGAAAATTCTCTGAGCAGTGTGCTGACAATTGCGTATTTAAGTTCGATGCAGTACTATTTCAAACCAATCAGGGAGTTGCCGACTGGCAGAGGATTTGCGGATTTTGTATATCTTCCGAAGCCGGAGTATGCGGGGGATTATCCGGCCTTGCTTGTGGAATTAAAGTGGAACAAGAATGCATCTTCGGCAATTGGGCAGATTAAGGAAAGAAAGTATACACAGGCACTGGAGGCCTATACAGGGGATATTCTGCTGGTTGGAATTAATTACGATCAGAAAAGCAAAAAGCATGAGTGCTGTATAGAACCGTGGACACGGTGATTTTGTATACGCAAAAATAGATGGCTGATGTGAATCGTACAGAAATTTATCAGGAAAATTTCTTTTTTGGAGTTATTTTCTAAAATTTTGATTGATAAAAAGGTGAAATTGGGATAAGATATAGAAAGGTAAATAAATCGAAAAGCGACAATGTAATGCGCAAATGAAAGCAGACATTAGGAGGGTAAAAGATGAAGGTAGAATTTGACAACAGCCTGGTAACTGGAAATGAAATGATTGACGGACAGCACAAAGAACTGATCGCAAAGATCGACAAGCTGGTAACCTGCTGCCAGGAAGGCGGAGAGAAAATGCAGGCGATCAAAATGCTGGATTATCTGGCTGAGTACACAGACTTCCATTTTTCAGCAGAGGAAAAACTTCAGAAAGAAGTTTCTTATCCGGCAATTGAAGGACACAAAGCAAAACATGAGGAGTTCAAAAAAGCTGTGGATGAGCTTCATGAGATGTTAGTGGAAGAGGAAGGACCTACCGATGCATTTGTAGCAGCAGTAGAGAAAAACGTAGTGAACTGGCTGTTTGATCATATTAAAAATATGGATCAGGCACTGGCTGCTTATATTCAGGAAAACAAATAATCCGTACATAAAAAGACAGGGATTTGCCACAAATGACAAATCCCTGTCTTTTTATGTATCGCGTCTGACAAATAACTGGAGCAGCTATTTGTCAGACACGCTATCTGTGTGATTTAGAACTCATTTCCCGGAAATTTCGGAATGCCGTCGAATCCTGCCTGAAGATCTTCATCGGTAGGAATGTAATCGGTCATGCTGCCTTCATGGAATTTTTCATAGGCAACCATATCAAAGTAGCCGGTACCGGTAAGGCCGAAAAGAATGGTCTTTTCTTCGCCGGTCTCTTTGCACTTGAGGGCTTCGTCGATGGCAACGCGGATTGCATGGCTGCTCTCCGGAGCCGGAAGGATTCCCTCTACGCGGGCAAACTGCTCTGCAGCTTCAAATACGGAAGTCTGCTCAACGGCACGTGCCTCCATATATCCATCATGATATAATTGAGAAAGTGTGGAACTCATACCGTGGAAACGCAGACCGCCTGCATGGTTAGCAGATGGGATGAAGCCGCTTCCCAGTGTGTACATTTTTGCCAGAGGACAGATCATACCGGTGTCGCAGAAGTCGTAAGCGAATTTTCCTCTTGTGAAGCTTGGGCAGGATGCAGGTTCTACTGCGATAAACTGGTAATCTTTCTCACCGCGCAGTTTCTCACCCATAAATGGGCTGATGAGACCGCCGAGATTGGAACCGCCGCCGGCGCAGCCGATGATGATGTCCGGTTTGATGTCGTATTTGTCCATTGCAATCTTGGTCTCAAGACCGATGATGGACTGGTGCAGAAGTACCTGATTCAGCACGCTTCCCAGTACATAGCGGTAGCCTTCGTTGGTGGTAGCAACTTCCACTGCCTCGGAAATCGCACAGCCAAGGCTTCCGGTGGTGCCTGGATGCTTCTCGAGGATCTTGCGTCCGACTGCAGTTGTCTCGGATGGAGACGGAGTAACGGAAGCGCCGTAGGTGCGCATAACTTCACGGCGGAATGGTTTCTGCTCGTAAGAAACCTTAACCATGTATACTTTGCAGTCAAGATCGAAGTAAGAGCACGCCATGGAAAGTGCGGTTCCCCACTGGCCTGCGCCTGTCTCGGTGGTGACACCTTTCAGCCCCTGTTTTTTCGCATAATAAGCCTGAGCAATTGCGGAGTTGAGCTTGTGGCTTCCGCTGGTGTTGTTTCCTTCGAATTTGTAGTAGATTTTTGCCGGTGTCTGCAGTTTTTTCTCCAGACAGTAAGCGCGGACAAGCGGAGCTGGACGGTACATTTTATAGAAGTTACGAATTTCCTGTGGAATCGGAATGTATGCGTCTGTTTCATTCAGCTCCTGGTCGATCAGTTCATCACAGAAAACTGGTGCGAGATCTTCTTTTGTCATAGGCTGCAGTGTTGCCGGATTTAAAAGCGGTGCCGGTTTGTTTTTCATGTCGGCACGTACGTTGTACCAGTCTTTCGGCATCTCGGATTCTTCTAAATAAATTTTGTAAGGGATTTCTTTGTTGGCCATGTGGTCCTCCTTTTTCTTAGTATTTTTATGCACTTTACTGTACTGAAGTAAGATATAAAATAGTTATAGCATAGTTCTTCTTCCTGGTCAATAGGACGAATGCTCTGCGTATGCGCAACATCCATTTTATAATTTGATTTTGGAAAGTGCATCGGCGAAGGCGTTGTTGAGCGGCTCTTCCTTCTGCTTTTTGAGGTATCTCTGCACATCTTTTTTGGAGACACCGGCGCCCTCCTTTTCTCGGCGAGCTTTGAAAGCCGACATTTTTTCTTTGTGTCCGCAGGTATTGCAGACAAACATTTCTTCCTCGCCTTTTTTGATGATTTCCATCTTCTTATGGCAATTTGGGCAGCGGGCGTTGGACAGCCTTGCAATGGTCTCTCGATAACCGCACTCACGGTCCTGGCAGACGAGAAGGCGGGCATTTTTGCCATTGACAGCAAGCATTGGCTTTCCGCAGTTCGGACATTTTTTGCTCGTCAGATTGTCATGACGGAACGTGCCTGTGCCTGTCTTGATCTGGGAAATCAGTTCTTCCGTATAGCCTTCGATGTCATGCAGGAATACGTCTTTTTTGAGAGTGCCTTTCGCAATTTTGCCAAGTTTCATCTCCCAGTCGGCGGTCAGTTCCGGCTTTTTGAGATCTTCCGGCACCAGCTCCAGAAGCTGTTTTGCCTTGGATGTGATGTGGATTTCCTGCCCTCTTTTTTCCATTAAGAAAGAATTGAATAATTTCTCGATGATGTCGGCGCGGGTTGCCACAGTGCCGAGTCCGCCTGTCTCGCCCAGTGTTTTTGCTGCCTTTGCATCGTGGGATTCCATGTATTTTACGGGATTTTCCATCGCAGACAACAGGGTAGCCTCGTTGAAATAAGCGGGCGGTTTTGTCTTGCCGGTCGTTAGGTTGATGCGGTCGATCGGATATTTTTCTCCCTGCTTCATTGAGGGGAGTGTCTGATCCTTTAATGTGTTTTCTTCCGTGTCATCCTCCTCGGCAGAAGCTTCATATACTTCCTTCCATCCGGCATACAGCACAGTCTTGCCTTTTGCAACGAAAGTCTCACCTTCCACAGATGCTTTGAGCGAAGTCTGTTCATATTCAAATGGCGGGTACAGAACACTGAGGAAACGGCGTACGACCAGGTCGTAGATTTTTCGCTCCTCGTTTGTCATGTGGTCGAGCTGAACAAATTGTTCCGTCGGGATGATTGCGTGGTGGTCGCTGACTTTCTTGTCGTCCACAAAGGACTTACTGGTCTTGAGCGGTTTCATGATCAAAGGGCCTGCCAGCTTTTTGTAAGGGCCAACACCGCAGGCTTTCAGACGTTCTTTCAGGGTTGGAACGACATCGGAGCCGATGTAGCGGGAATCGGTGCGAGGGTAGGTCAGCACTTTATGGTTCTCGTAGAGTCTCTGCATGATATTCAGCGTTTCTTTCGCGGAAAAACCAAAACGGCGGTTGGCATCCCTCTGAAGCTCTGTCAGGTCATATAATCCTGGCGCGTATGTTTTTTTAGCAGTCTTGTCTACCTTCTGAATCTCCAGTGAATGACCGTTTATGTTATTCATGATGCTGTTGATGCGGTCTTTGGAAAAAGAACGGTAGCCGCCGCTTTTGGTATCCTGCCAGGTCCAGGTGATTCCACCTGCTGTGCAGGTGATGCCGTAATATTCTTCTGGCTTGAATTTTCGGATTTCTTCTTCGCGTTTGGCAATCATGGCAAGGGTTGGTGTCTGCACACGTCCGCAGGAAAGCTGGGCGTTGTGCTTGCAGGTCAGTGCTCTTGTGGCGTTGATGCCGACGAGCCAGTCCGCCTCGGCGCGGGATACGGCGGCTGCATAAAGATTGTTGTAATTTCTGCCGTCCTGCAAATGGGCAAAGCCTTCGCGGATGGCTTTGTCGGTCACGGAAGAAATCCAGAGACGTTTGATTGGTTTGCGGCAGTTGGCTTTTTCCAGAATCCAGCGTGCGACCAGTTCACCTTCGCGTCCGGCATCGGTGGCGATGATGATTTCGTTGACATCTTTGCGGTAGAGCTGTGTCTTGACGGCGTTGTACTGTTTGGCAGTCTGTTTAATCACGACAAGCTCCATCTTTTTCGGAAGCATGGGCAGATTTTCCATTTTCCATTCTTTGTATTTTTTATCGTAGCCTTCCGGATCTGCCAGGGTCACAAGATGCCCGAGCGCCCAGGTGACAACGTATTTGTCACCCTCCAGTGCGCCGTTAATCTTTTTGGAGCATTTCAATACACGGGCGATGTCGCGGGCAACGGAAGGCTTTTCTGCAATCACTAATGATTTCATAATTTTAAATCCTCCAGTTTTCGGTATGATTTTACATTTTTATCAATTCCTGTTTGTTGAGTTGTATGTGCACCACTTTCCTGGTCAACGGAACACTTTCAAACGGCAGGGTTTGGCTTGGGGCTTCCGAACAGCCATTTGCACAGGGAAGGCTTTCCACATCAAGTGCGATCTCTCCGCTTGTGCAGGCAACCTGTTGATTTTCTTGTTTGGCTGCGCCGCCTATGGATTGCTTTTCAAACGAACTCGCGCCTTGCGCTCAAACAGTGTTTTCAAAGCAATCGCTCTGCTCGCCAAGCCTGCGAAAAT
>JAUNPJ010000123.1:0-2204 GCA_030536755.1 Eubacteriales bacterium
GCATTCTCGTAATCCTGCAGATACCGCTTCAGCCACTCGATATGCTGCACATCCAGATAGTTGGTGGGCTCGTCCAAAAGCAGGATGTCCGGCTTCTCCAGAAGAAGCTTCGCTAAAAGCACCTTGGTTCTCTGTCCGCCGGAAAGCTCCGTCACATCCCGGTCCAGGCCCAGCTCATTTAACTCGAACGCCCTTGCAATCTCTTCCACCTTGGAATCGATCATGTAAAAATCATGAGCCATCAGAAGGTCCTGGATGGTTCCCAGCTCCTCCATGGCGGCGTTCATCTCCTCCTCGCCCATCTCCCCCATCTTATCACAGATTTCGTTCATCTGGGTTTCCAGGTCAAACAGGAAGGAAAATGCGCTCTTTAACACATCCCGGATGCTCATCCCCGGCTCCAGCACCGCATGCTGGTCCAGATAACCGACCCGCACATGCTTCGCCCATTCAATCTTTCCCTCGTCCGGCATCATCTTATCGGTAATAATACTCATAAATGTGGACTTTCCCTCGCCATTGGCGCCGATTAAGCCGATGTGCTCGCCCTTTAACAGGCGGAAGGACACATCCTGAAAAATCGCACGGTCGCCAAAACCATGGCTTAAGTGTTCAACGTTTAATATACTCATGTGGGTACTCCTTTATTCCATTTTATCGCTCTGACTTGTCTGCTCCTTCTGTGATTCCCTCTGCGAATTCTGCAGCCATTATGATTTTACACGAGAAGACGGATTTAGGCAACCTTAAGACGGGGCGGGGAGTGAAAAATGTGCTTTTATCCAAATGAAAAGCATCCCTGCGGATGCTTTCTGGCGGTTTATCGGGTTTCCTCTTTCCCCTTTCTGTCCATGTCCTCTTCCTGTGCATACTGCTTGAAATAATCCTCTGCATGCTCCGGGGATAATGAGAATCTGCGGATCAGCTTCTCAACAATCTGGTCTTTGCTTCTCCCTTCCTCCAGATTATCCAAAATAAGCACTTTGATGCCTTCTCTCAAACCACCTGCGCGTGCACTGGCCATATCGTGTTCATAACGGTCCCTTGCTTCACACTGAAGGCGGATTTTATCATCTTCAGACAGATCTTTTAATGTCACAACCGCTTTTGCCATCAGTTCGTTTTCCTGTGCCATCTCTTTCATCTCCTCCCAGGTCCTGGCTTTGAAAAGCCGCGCCCACTGGTAAAGGCCGGACTCCCGCTCTGTATTTTCTGCTCTTTCTATCTCACTTAATTGTATCATAATAATGCTGAGATTACGAGAGTAAATTTCATGGTCACGCATGTCCATCAGATAATTTTCCGAATAAAATTTGCGTGCTCCATCTTGTGGAATAAAATCCAGTATACTGATATGTATGGTTGGTTTTAACTGTTCATAAGCCTCTCCCTTTTTCAATTTGTCATAAGAACGGCACAGATACAGCAGCGTGCGGTTCCGGTATCCATCCTGGCGGCTGACCTGCATTTCTATGTTCACCCTCGTATTGTTATTCATAATCAGGAAAACATCAAGAATACAGGTTTTCTCATCAATTGCCTCTCCCAGCAAAATTGGATTGGTGATATACACAGAACGAATTGCCTGATCTCGTTCAAGGTGAAGAACAGCCGTTAAAAATCCTTTCAAAACTTCCTCGTTCTTCTGAAGCAAGGCCCGAAACAAATAGTCATTCGTTAAAGTGTACGCTAATTCACCGTTCATTTTTGATAAGGAAGCTAATAATTCTGGATTTGTTCTGTTTTTTTCCATAGAGATTCTCCTTTGAATTTCGATTTGCATATAGATGTGTTTTTTGTTTCCATTTATTTACATATACTATATCACAAGTTCGACTGCTATGCAATCACTTTATATACCAATTTTTTACATTTTATATTAAAATAAAACCATCCCCACAAAGAAGAATTCTCAGCCAGCCAAGAACTGCTGTTCCGGCTGTTTTCAAGAACATCCGAGATGACCCGATTCCGGAAGACACTCGAAAAAAGCATCACCCAAGCATCCGCCGGAACACCTCATAATTCTCCATGCTTCTCGGCGTACAGTACACAGCGAATACCACCTGGTCAAAATATCCGGCATACTCGTCCAGCACCTCCCGATAAGCCCTGGCAACCACAGCCGGATTATTACAGAAGGCACCGCATCCAAAAGCTCCCAGCACCAGCAGATTGGCGCCATTCGCCGCTGCCGCCTGAAA
>JAUNPJ010000123.1:2304-3505 GCA_030536755.1 Eubacteriales bacterium
GCCCTCCGCCGGATAAAACCGTGTATTCTGAATGGAGTCCTGTACCGCTTTTGCCAAAATCCCATTCTTCCGGCACAGCTTCATCGTATCCTGGAACACCTCAACTCGTTTTTCTCTCGCATCAAACAAATCATACACCTCTATTTCTATATCTCATTTTAATAAATCCATCAACGTAAATTCATCTTTTCGGATTTTTGAAATTTCACTATATTTCTCAATCGCATGGATCAAAACCTTCGGATTTGCAAAATAGTCTTTTACAAATTCATATGTTTTTACCTGTGGCATTCGAAGATTTTCCTTGCAATAATCACTTGGTTTTTTGCCTGATTTTTTGAAATCTCTATATTTATCTTCACTAAAAATAATAAGCATTTCTATTTCCGGAGCAGTAATGACATTAATCACATCTACTTTATTCTCATAAGCTTTGCTTAACTTGAAATTTTCCCTCCGCGAATCCAATATCCGAATTACAGATATTTTATCACGAAAGCCTTTTCTCAAATATCTGGTTTCAAACTTTCTGCCTTCTCTACAGCGAATCACTTTTTCTTCCAGTATTTCTTCTCTGTTAAAAATTAAAAGTTCATTGTCCAATAAAATATCAATGATTGCAGTTTCCGCAGCGCCTTCGCAAATACATGCCTTATATTTTGCTAATTCCATCACCGGGTCCCCCTGTCTAAATAGACGCCGCGATGCTCTTCTTCAACTGTAGATAAGCTTCATACATCGGCGTCGTACCTTCAAGAAAACCGCTCTGGTACGCATCACTTTTTTTAATATCATTACGTTTCAATATATTAGACAGATTTTCTACCACAATTCCATTTCTATTGCGAACGATATGAATACTGTCATTTCGATCGTATTCATCCAATAGTTCCGGATAATGTGTCGAAAATATCAAAGTTCCACCCTTTTTGTTAAGAGAAGAATCCATAAAAAATCGAATCAAGGTTGTTACAATTTCTTTGTTAAAATGATTTTCTATTTCATCCACAACTAAATAACCGCCGGATTTCAAAATATCTTTTGCAAGAGTAAATGTCACAATTCCTTTGATTGTTCCGGAAGAGAGATACTGCTCAATATCTTTTGGGTCATTCAATGTAATTTCTTCTTTTCCCTTAAATTTAAGATGAATTACAGGGTTTAATTTTGTCTCATCAAAATAAAGCTTTTCAATCGTCGG
>JAUNPJ010000124.1 GCA_030536755.1 Eubacteriales bacterium
TGTTACGTTGACCAGGAAAGTGGTGCACATACGACCAACTCGACAAACAGGAATTGAGTGGATAGGACATTGTGTCTGGCTACGCCATGTGGTAGAATGAGAAATACCAAAAATTATCAGAAGAGGGAAAATTATGAATACAAAAGATACGAAAAAAAGAAAAGGAAAAACGTCTAATCTTCACCTTCCGTTTGGATGGCTGGATGGATACGATGACCAGCAGAAAATCAATTTGCTTCTGCGATATTTTCTGATTGCGGCAGCCAGTATTGTTGTGCTTGTGGCACTTGTTTCCGGTGTGCGTGCGGCAGTGGGACTAAAAAAAGATGCGGCAGGCAAGCAGACTTCATCGGATGGTGTTGAAATGGCAACTCCAACACCACAGGCACCTGTTTCGGTAAAGGTGACACTGGTTGGAGACTGTACGCTCGGAACAGATGAGAATTTTGATTACAGCACGAGTGTAAATGCTTACTTCGAAAATTATGGAGCCGATTATTTTCTGGAAAATGTGCGCTCCATCTTTGAGCAGGACAATCTGACGATTGTCAATTTCGAGGGAACGTTAACGACTTCTGATGAGCGATGTGAAAATTTGTACGCTTTCAAAGGCGACCCTTCGTTTGCGTCCATTTTATCAGGAAGTTCTGTGGAGGCAGCTACCGTTGCCAATAATCACAGCCATGATTACGGGGAACAGGGATTTGAAGATACTTTAAATAATCTGATGAATGCAGGTATCACGCCTTTTGGGTATGATACGACTGCGGTGGTAGATGCAAATGGTGTAAAAGTAGGGCTGGTTGGAATTTATGAGCTGTACGATCATCTGGAACGTGAGCAGCAGCTGAAAGACAACATCGCAAAAGTGAAGGAAGATGGTGCGCAGTTGATTATTGTTGTGTTCCACTGGGGAAACGAGAAAGAGACAAGCCCTGACAGCAATCAGGTTACGCTTGGCCATCTGGCAATCGATGAGGGAGCGCATCTTGTCGTGGGTCATCATTCCCATGTGATTCAGCCTGTAGAAAAATACAAAGGGCGCTATATTGCATACAGTCTGGCGAATTTCTGCTTTGGAGGCAACTCTTATCCAAGTGATATGGATACTTATATTTTCCAGCAGACATTTACTGTGACAGGCAATGAAGTGGCACAGGATGACAACATCAACATCATTCCATGCCGTGTCTCTTCAGATTATGATTATAACAACTATCAGCCGACACCGGTGGAAGGTGAGGAAGCACAGCGCATTCTCGACCGTGTGAACGCTCCGATTGAATAACTTTTTCTTGAAGGCATTCGGGACAGGTGTTATACTATCTGAGAATACGAAGGAGAGAAGGTTATTTATGAAAACAAGTGATTTTTATTTTGATCTTCCGCAGGAACTGATTGCGCAGGATCCGCTGGAGGACCGCAGTGCTTCAAGACTTCTGCATTTAGATAAAACGACAGGTGCTATCGAGCATACTAATTTTAAACATGTACTCGATTTTCTGAAATCGGGTGATTGTCTGGTCATCAATGATACAAAGGTAATTCCGGCAAGGCTTTATGGACATAAAGTGGATACGGGAGCTGTTATTGAACTTCTTCTTCTGAAGCGTCGTGAAAATGATATCTGGGAGACGCTTGTAAAACCGGGAAAGAAAGCGAGACCTGGAGCTGTCATCAGCTTTGGTGATGGGATTCTCACCGGTAAAATCCTGGATATTGTGGAGGAGGGAAATCGCCTCATTCAGTTTTCTTATGAGGGAATCTTTGAGGAAATTCTTGATCAGCTTGGAGAGATGCCGCTCCCGCCTTACATTACACACAAGCTGCAGGATAAAAATCGATATCAGACCGTATATGCCAAACACGAAGGCTCTGCAGCGGCACCGACGGCAGGACTGCATTTTACGGAAGAACTTTTACAGCAGGTAAAAGAAAAGGGGGTGAACATTGCACACGTGACACTTCATGTCGGACTTGGAACCTTCCGCCCTGTCAAAGTGGAAGATGTCACAGACCACCATATGCACTCAGAGTTTTATGTGGTTGAGCCGGATCAGGCAGAATTAATCAATGAGACAAAGCGAAACGGTGGGCGGGTGATTTCTGTTGGTACGACAAGCTGCAGAACACTCGAATCTGCGACAGATGAGAGTGGAATTCTCCGCGCAAAAAGCGGATGGACGGATATTTTTATCTATCCGGGTTATTCCTTTAAGATGATTGACGGGCTGATTACCAATTTCCATCTGCCGGAATCTACACTTCTGATGCTGGTATCTGCGCTGGCAGGAAAAGAACATATTATGGCTGCTTATGAGGAAGCAGTCCAGGAACGATATCGTTTTTTCAGCTTTGGGGATGCGATGATCATCATTTAAAAAATGAATCAAGATGTTATAAAGTTACTTTGAACAGTAATGTTATAAAAGGGTGAGTGACACAAAATGTATACTCACTCTTTTTTGTTAAGAATTAATATGATACAATATTTCAGAATGAATTAGAATAGAAAAGAAAGGAAGTTTTGCATGCTTTATATAGGAAGTCATATTTCGTCCTCAAAAGGATATGCGGCAATGGGCAGGCAGGCGATCAAACTGGGTGCCTCGACCTTTGCCTTTTTTACCAGAAATCCAAGAGGAGGAAAAGCGAAAGAAATCAGAGAAACGGATGTACGGAAATATCTGGAGATTGCCGAAGAGCAGAAATTCGGACCGATCGTTGCGCATGCGCCGTATACGCTGAATGCCTGTGCGGCAAAGGAGGATCTTCGTGTGTTTGCCAGAGAGACAATGGCAGATGATTTGCAGCGTATGGAATACATTCCGGGAAATTATTACAATTTCCATCCTGGAAGTCATGTGGGACAGGGGGCAGAAATCGGGATTGAGAAAATTGCAGAGGTTTTGAACGATGTGCTTTTACCGGAGCAGACGACAACGGTTCTTCTGGAGACGATGGCAGGAAAGGGAAGCGAAGTGGGGCGTTCTTTTGAGGAACTTCGTGCCATTCTTGACCGCGTAAAATTGCAGGAGAAGATGGGAGTTTGTCTGGATACCTGCCATGTGTGGGATGCCGGATATGATATTGTACACGATCTGGATGGTGTCTTGCAGGAATTTGACCGTGTGATTGGCTTGAATCGGCTCAAAGCCATTCACATCAACGACAGTATGAATCCGCTCGGTGCACATAAAGACCGTCATGAGAAAATCGGACAGGGACATATTGGAATGGACGCTTTTGTGCGTATCATCAATCATCCGGCTTTATGTCATCTTCCGTTCGTGTTGGAGACACCAAATGACGATGATGGATGGGCACAGGAAATTGCTATGCTAAGAGCGGAGTATACTCAATAAGTACAATCCCTGTTTGTAGGGTCGTATGTACACCGCTTTTCCCGTCACCGGAACAGACTACCAACGGCAAGGTTGTGCTTGAGGATTTCCGAACAGCCATTTGCACAGGGGAGGTTTTCCGTATCAAGTGC
>JAUNPJ010000069.1 GCA_030536755.1 Eubacteriales bacterium
CTGTGCCGTTTGAAAGTGTTCCGTTGACCAGGAAAGTGGTGCACATACGATTCGACAAACAGGAATTTCTTGAATTGTTGGATGTCACTCTTTACTGTCAAGCAGTTGCTGATAGATGTCACGCTTTCCGACACCACGGTCCTTCGCCACCAGCTTCATCGCCTCCTTGCGGGCGATTCCCTGGTTTTCATAATATGCCATATGCTCTTGAAGCGGCATGGCACTCCATTCCTGCTGTGCCTCTTCCTCCATCTCTTTACGGCTTCGTCCCTCAATCACAAGCACACATTCACCTTTCGGTTCTTCCTTCCCGTAGTAGGCAAGCAGTTCTTCCAGTGTCGAACGAAATGCTGTCTCATAACGCTTCGTCAGCTCACGGCACAGCGTCATACGGCGATTTCCGAGCACCTCATAAAGCTCCGCCAGCGTTTTCACCAGACGATGCGGCGCTTCATACAAAATAATCGTTCTGGTCTCATCCTTTAACTCCTCCAGAACGGCTCTTCGCTCCTTTTTATCCGAAGGAAGAAATGCCTCAAAGGCAAATCTTCTCGTAGACAGCCCCGATAACGTCAATGCCGTGATACAGGCCGCCGGACCGGGAAGAGACGTCACCTCAATCCCACTCTCATAACACATCGCCACAAGTTCTTCACCGGGGTCTGAGATTCCCGGAGTCCCGGCATCTGTAATCAGCGCAATGTTCTGTCCCTGCTGCATTTTTTCGATCAGCGTGCGTGCCTTATCAATCTTATTGTATTCATGATAGCTTGTCATCGGCGTATGGATGTCAAAATGATTCAGAAGCTTAATGCTGTTTCTCGTGTCCTCCGCAGCGATCAAGTCCACTTCCTTTAACGTGCGCAGCACCCGAAATGTGATGTCCTCCAGATTTCCGATCGGAGTGGCACACAAAAATAATTTTCCAGACATACTCATTCCCTCGATTTATTCTCATAATTGGATGAAGCATAGATATCCAGCACATCCTGCGTGTAGACACCCGGCTTCTCATACACGATCAGCGGTTTCTCCACCTGAATTCTGGATTTTCCTCCCAGAACACCTTCCAGCAGCACCAGGTTCGGCTCTCTGTCCACAAACGGATACACAAGCTGCATCCGCTTCGGTTCCAGATGATACTTCATCATAAGCCCCATGATCTCTGCCAGACGAAACGGCCGGTGAATCATATAAAAACGACCTTTCACTTTCAAAACTTTCGAAGCCTCGCTAATCACATCCTCAAGCGTACAAAGAATTTCATGCCTTGCAATTGCCTTCGGAAGATGCGGGTTCTCCAATCCATGGCTATGTATCATATAAGGCGGATTACTGGTCACCACATCAAAAGAAGCCCTGCCAAAAATCGCAGAAGCTTCCTTAATATCGCCCTGCCGAATGGCAATCTGCTCCTCCAGATGATTGTACGCCACGCTTCGCATAGCCATGTCTGCACACTCCTGCTGGATCTCCAGCCCCGTAAAATGTTCACCCGGCGTCTTTGCCCTCAGCAAAATCGGAATAATGCCTGTGCCGGTTCCCAGATCCAAAACTCTTTCCCGTGGTTTCACTCTGGCAAATCCGGACAGCAATACCGCATCCATTCCAAAACAAAATTTTTCGGTATTCTGAATGATCTCATATCCATTCTGAAGATCATCCAGTCGTTCATGTTCTTTTAATTCGAATGCCATGACCGCATTATAACCTTTCCTTATCCTCTAAAGCCTCCAGCTCCTTCAATTCCTCGCTCGTCAGCTTAATCTTCTCTTTCTTCTTTCTCGGACGGAACTTCAACTCATCCGCTTTATAATCACGTATTTCCTTCTCATCGTTGATTTCCACAACCACCTTCACCACCTGGCGAAGTACACTGACGCTGTGCACATGGCCAGTCAGCCCTTCCGGTGTCGTCACCTGATCACCCACACCCGGAAGCTTGCGGTTGAGTTCTTCATACGTCTCCTGCTCATTTTTCAGACAGCACATCAATCTTCCGCAGACACCGGAAATTTTTGTCTGATTCAGAGACAGATTCTGTTCCTTCGCCATCTTAATCGATACCGGGGCAAATTCAGACAGATATGTGTTGCAGCATAAGGCACGGCCACAGATACCGATACCACCCAGAATCTTCGTCTCATCGCGGACACCGATCTGGCGAAGCTCAATCCTTGTCTTGAAAATCGCAGCCAGATCCTTTACGAGTGCCCGGAAATCAATTCGTCCGTCTGCCGTAAAATAAAAGAGTACTTTGTTGTTATCAAAAGTATACTCTGCATCGATCAGCTTCATCTCCAGTTCATGTTCCCGGATCTTCTTCTGACAGATGAGAAAAGCCTCTTTCTCTTTTCTTCTGTTCTCCTCTTCCTTCTCATCATCCTTCGGTGTCGCCACACGCAGGACTTCCTTGAGCGGCTGAACAACCTTTGTATCCTCCACCTCACGCGGTGCAAGCACGACAAGACCATACTCCATACCTCTGGCAGTCTCTACGATGACATGATCACCTGTATAAATATCAAAATCCTTCGGATCAAAATAATAAATTTTGCCTACATTGCGAAATCTTACGCCGATTACTTTCGTCATTTTTATTTATTTTCCCTTTCCAGGCAGTTCAAAGACCTGCCGTCTGCTTCACTTATTTCTCCCGGATTGTCATAAACAGCAATTCCATCACAAGATCAAAATTCACATTGGCACGGAGTCTTACCTTCGCCTTATCAATCGCTTCGAGTATTTTCTCCAATCCCTCATAAGAACGGACACGGGCCTGTTCCTTAATCGTATTGATTTCCTGTTTGTAGATCAGATTGTCGATTTCATAAGTTGCCTTAAACATCAGAACATCGCGAAACCACATCTGAAACAGATCCAGATAATCATAAATGCTATCTTTTTCCGAAGACATTTTCTTCACAAAATCAATCAGCTCTGACATTTCCATATCCTGCGCATTTTTGAGAATCTGAAGCGCATTTGCCGTCATATTCTCAAATTCCGCCGACTGCGCCGCTGCCTCTGCCTTTCCGATATTTCCCTGGGCAAAAGAAGCATCTACTTCTGCCTGATAATCCGTCACATGAAGGTTCTCCATCAAATGCTTCTTGACCAGATTGTCACTGACCGGCTTCACATCCAGACGCACACATCTCGACTGAATGGTTGGAAGCAGCATCTCTGCATTACTCGTCAGCAGCATAAAGATACCATATGCAGGCGGCTCCTCAATCGTTTTCAGAATCGCATTCTGTGCCTGCGGTGTCATCTTCTCTGCCTCCGGAACGATATAAATTTTATATTTTCCATAGTAAGGCTTAATCGCCACATCCTCCACAATCTGCGTTCTCACTTCTTCCACACTGATTGTATTTGGTTTTTCATGAGTTACATAGATAATATCAGGATGATTCTTACTGATCGCACGCTTACAGGAATCACATTTTAAACATGGCTCTGTATCTCCTGACTCACACTGAAGTGCCATTGCATAAGTTCTGGCAAGCAGTTTCTTACCGGAACCCGTTTCTCCCGCAAAGATATAAGAATGAGACACCTTCCCCATCTCTATGGAATTTTTCATGTGTTTGATTATCTCTTCATGCCCGACAATTGACCGAAATCCTTTCATAAGTATCGCCCCTCTATCTTGATTTGATTTTCATAACATAGATTATAACACACTGCACCTTTTTTATGGAACCTATTTTTCATCTTTCACATATTTTTGGATTTTCTTTATACAATTTTCAAAATCCACATTTTCAAAACGATGTTCAATCCCTGCATGGGCAATTTTTTCTTCTGAAAAATCCTCACAATCCGCCAGAAAACGTCTGCACATTTCATCATACTTGGGTTTTGCTTCCTTCTGCTCCCGCTTCAGAGCCCTCATCAGACGCTCACCGTCCTCCACTTCCACATAGATGGGGCGCATCACATCTGCTCCGAAATACTCCAGCATTTTTTCATACGATTCCAGCGTACCAATCGCGATATAGCTGTATTTTTCCAGCTGAATCTGCCCCTCATCTGCCGTAAAGTACGTCCAGATTCCATAAATCGTGTGGTAGGAACGTGACTCAATAATCTTGCCCTGTGCCTGCAGTTCCTGAAATTTACTGTCATCCACAAAGAAATATTCCCTGCCGTCCTCTTCCTCCTCACGCTTCGGTCTTGTCGTGTACAGCACAAGTTCATGCAGATTCAAATCCGCATCCTCCAGAAGACGTCGGTAGATATTATCTTTTCCGGAGGCACTTTTTCCCATAATATAAAAAATTTTATTCATACACTACTCCTATTTTGAGATCCGAAGAAAGACCGTGAACATCCAGCCCTTCCTCGAGACAACTTTGGATATACCGTACCCATCCGGCGCTGATTTGTTCTCCCGGCACGATCAGAGGAATTCCCGGCGGATACAGGGAAATAAATTCACTGCTGATTCTTCCCGCCGCATCCTCCAGCCGTACCATCTCTTTTGGACAGTCCATAGCCTGCTGCAGTTTCATTTTTCTTTTCAGAGGCTTTCTCCACTCACTGCTTGTGTGATTCTTCTGTCCCTTTTCCAAACCTTCCAGCTTTTGGTCAATCTCCAGAATGGCATCTGCAAATCTTCGAAAACCTTCCTCTGTGTCTCCCACGCTGGTAATCGCCAGCACATAGCCCGGCGTCTCCATTTCCATCTGCAGATGATACTTCTCCAGCAGCAGACGATACAGTTCTTTTCCGCTGATGCGTCCTTCTGTATCCATGAGAATTACCTTCGACACATCCCAGTCATAGATTGCAGACGTTCCAATGATCTCCGGACCAACAACTGAGAGTTGTCCACATTTTCTTGCAATTTTATAGAAGTTATCCACATGATCCACATATTTTGCAAACATGTTATCCCCACAGCGCTTCAACTGGCAGATGCAGCTGTCGATGCTCGCCATCAACGGATAAGAAGGGCTGCTGCTCTGATACATTCCCATAAAACGGTGCAGCAGCTCCGAGGAAACGCGCGCACTGTTTCTGTGAAGCAGCGCTGTCTGCGTCATGGAAGGCAGCGTTTTGTGAATACTCTGAATCACCACATCTGCTCCTTTCTGCAATGCAGAATCCGGAAAATAAGAATGGAAGATAAAATGTGCACCGTGCGCCTCATCTACGATCAGAGGAATCCCGACCTCATGGCAGAGTTCTGCAATCGCCCCGACATCCGACACAATCCCATCGTAAGTCGGTGATGTGATGATCACCGCTTTTGCATCCGGATGTTCTTTCAGAGCAGTCTTTACCTGCCTGGGGTCTATTCCTCCATTCAGTCCATACTTCGACTCCCACTCCGGATAGAGATAGACCGGTTCAAGCTGACGCAGATAAACGGCATGGTAAACAGCCTTGTGACAGTTTCTCGCCATGAGAAGCTTTTCTCCTGACGGCACACAGGCAGAAATCGCACTCAGAAGAGCCGCGGTGCTTCCATTGACACTGAATAGTGTCTCTTCTGTATGAAAGAGCGAAGCTGCGCGCTGCTGTGCCTGCAAAATCACGCCCTCCGCATGATGAAGGTTATCAAACCCTTCAATTTCTGTAATATCCGTCTTTACAGACGGTTCGTATTCCACAGAAAAAGGATTACGTTTGTGCCCCGGCATATGGAAGGGGTAGTAATCCTTTTGACTGTAGCTTTTCAATTGTTCTGCTAAATTTTTCATATGGTCTTATACTTTAAATCGATATCCCACACCCCAGATAGTCTCAATATACTGAGGCTTGGCTGTATTAAACTCAATCTTCTCACGGATTTTCTTGATATGCACCGTAACCGTGGCAATGTCTCCGACCGACTCCATATCCCAGATTTTCCGGAACAGTTCATCCTTGGTCAGCACCCGGTTCGGATTCTCCGCCAGAAATGTGAGCAGATCAAACTCCTTTGTCGTAAAAGGCTTTTCCTCGCCATTGACCCATACACGCCGGGCGGTCTTATCAATCTTCAATCCGCGAATCTCAATAATGTCATTCTGAGGACGTCCGCTTCCGATCAGCCGGTTGTAGCGTTCAAGATGTGCTTTGACTCTGGCAACCAGTTCACTCGGACTGAAAGGCTTCGTCATATAATCATCGGCTCCAAGTCCAAGACCTCTGATCTTATCGATGTCATCCTTTTTGGCGGAAACCATAATAATCGGCGTATTCTTCTTATCCCGCACCTGACGGCAGATCTCAAATCCATCCACCTCCGGCAGCATCAGATCCAGAATCACCAGATCATACTCTTCCTCCAATGCTTTCTTCAGTCCGACATCTCCTCTGTTTGCAATCTCCACCTCAAATCCGCTCAGTTCCAGATAATCCTTCTCCAGCTCAGCGATGGCTTCCTCATCCTCTATAATCAATATCTTACTCATGAATTGGGTACCTCCTGATATTTTCTTAATACGAAGTACATAATTGTACCGATTCCTTCCTTGCTGGTCGCCCAGACCTTTCCGCCATGATCTTCCATGATCTTCTTCACGATAGAAAGCCCGATGCCGCTTCCTCCCTTCGACGAATTTCTGGAAAAATCTGTGCGGTAAAATCGATCAAAAATGTTCGGCAGATCCTTGGCCGCGATGCCCTTGCCGTTGTCTTCGATCTCCACCTGGATAAAATCACCGACATCCTTCACACGAAGCTGAATGATGCCATGTTCTTTATTCATATACTTGGTAGAGTTCGTCACAATGTTGTGAATAACACGGCGAATCTGCTCGCCATCTGCAATTACCAGCACACTGTCGTCCACATAATTGGCATACACAAGATCCACACCTTTTACTTCCAGTTCCAGCTGCAGTTCCTCCGCACAGTCATTGAAGTAATCCGTCACGCGGATCTTGCTGAATGTATATGGAATCCTGTTCGTATCAATTTTTGAATAAAAAGTCAGCTCATTGATCAGATGATCCATCTCATTCGTCTTGTTATAAATGGTGCGGATATACCGGTCCATCTTCTCCGGTGTATCGGCCACTCCATCCATAATTCCCTCTACATATCCCTTCACCGCCGTAATCGGCGTTTTCAGGTCATGAGAAATATTGCTGATCAATTCCTTGTTCTCTTTATCCAGAACAATCTTCTCCTCCGCATTGGCCTTGAGACGTTTTCTCATCTCCTCAAAATCCTGGCAAAGCTCCGCAAATTCATCGTCTCCTTCCACTTCCAGTTCAAAATCAAGATTGCCTTCCTTGATATTTTTGGTGGCATTCTTCAGCTTGACCAGCGGAGATGCGATGCTGCGGTAGATCCAGGTACCAACCAGAAGACTGGTAAACACCAGAACGGTAACAACCACAAATATAATGTCTTTTGTCATCAATGTAGCTCCGGCTGTCTGATCTGCCGAATCCACGATCGCAATGTCGTAATTCTGTTCCGAATTCTGCGCTTTGCGTATTTGCTCACTCTTCATATGTGTCACACCATAAATCGTGGCAGAAAAAAGGATAACCGGAACCACAATGACAAGCATAAATCCAACTGTAATTCTAGTCTTTAGTTTCATCAAATTCCCCGTTTCTGTTATTGATAATCATATTGTAACACAACGGGGAGTATCTTTCTCTAAATTTTCTATAAATTATAACAGTAGAATTATAAATATTTTTTCAGATCTTCCACTTTATCAAGCTTCTCCCATGGAAGATCCAGATCGTTGCGGCCAAAATGTCCGTAGGAAGCTGTCTGTTTGTAGATCGGTCTTCTCAGATCCAGCATTTTGATGATACCTGCCGGTCTTAAATCAAAATTCTCACGAACGATCTCAACCAGTTTTGTATCCGGAAGTTTGCCTGTGCCAGCAGTATCCACACTGATAGAAGTCGGATGTGCCACACCGATTGCATAAGACAGCTGAACCTCACACTTATCAGCCAGTCCTGCTGCAACAATATTTTTTGCTACGTAACGAGCCGCATACGCTGCAGAACGGTCTACCTTTGTGCAGTCCTTTCCGGAGAAAGCGCCGCCGCCGTGACGCGCATATCCGCCGTATGTATCTACAATAATCTTACGTCCTGTCAGACCGCTGTCGCCGTGAGGTCCGCCGATGACAAATCTTCCTGTCGGGTTGATGAAATATTTGGTATCGTCGTCTACCATGCCTTCCGGAATAATCGGATCAAATACATATTTCTTAATATCCTCATGGATCTGCTCCTGAGAAACTTCCGGATCATGCTGTGTAGAGCATACTACAGCATCAAGACGTTTCGGTTTTCCATTCTCATCATATTCTACCGTTACCTGAGTCTTTCCATCCGGTCTCAGATAAGTCAAAGTACCGTCTTTGCGAACTTTTGTCAGCTGCAGAGCCAGTTTGTGAGCCAGTGAGATTGGATACGGCATATATTCCTCCGTCTCGTTCGTTGCATACCCAAACATCATACCCTGGTCTCCGGCACCAATTGCCTCAATATCAGCATCAGACATGGTGTTTTCTTTTGCTTCGAGAGCTTTGTCTACACCCATCGCAATATCCGCAGACTGCTCATCAATTGCTGTGATCACACCGCAGGTGTCTGCATCAAAACCATATTTTGCTCTTGTATATCCGATTTCTCTTACGGTATCTCTTACGATTTTCTGAATATCTACATAAGCCTTTGTTGTGATTTCTCCCATGACCATTACCATTCCGGTAGTTGTACATGTTTCACAAGCCACACGGCTCATTGGATCCTGCTCAAGAAGCGCATCTAAAATCGCATCGGAAATCTGGTCACACATTTTGTCCGGATGACCTTCAGTTACTGACTCTGACGTAAATAAAATTTTCTCCATAGTTTTTTCTCCTTTATTTTTTTATTTATAGTTAGAAAAAAGTCCGTCATAAGACGGACTTAATCTTTCAATTAAATCCTCTTATTGTTCGACTTACTCGCTCAGGTTGGCACCTTCCTTAAAGGGGTTGCCGTGGTTTCACAGATCCTTTGTATCTCCACCACTCTGAATAAGAGAAATAATCAACCATATTTCATTATCATCCAACTCGCAGCTTAAATTTCTGAATCTCCTTCTCGCTGGATACGCGTTCAATCTCCGCACCCAGACTTCTCAGCTTCTCTTCGAAATTCTCATAGCCGCGCTGAATATATACAATATCATCTACAATCGTAATTCCTTCTGCTGCAAGACCCGCGATCACAAGCGCTGCGCCCGCGCGAAGGTCCGGTGCACTGACTCTCGCTCCGGAAAGCTTCGGCACACCATCAATGATTGCCGTATTGCCTTCTACCTTGATATTGGCACCCATCCTTGCCAGCTCATCCGCATATTTGAAACGATTCTCAAAAATGCTCTCTGTGACAATGCTGGTTCCCTGTGCCAATGCCAGGGTAACTGCAATCTGTGGCTGCATATCCGTAGGATATCCAGGATAAGGAAGCGTCTTCACATGTGTACGGCGAAGTCTCTTTGATGCCACAACTCTCACTGCATCATCAAATTCCTCCACTTCACATCCAATCTCTTCCAACTTGGCAGTGGTTGCCTCCAGATGTTTTGGAATGACATTTTTTACCATAACATCACCTTTGGTGGCTGCTGCCGCAAACATAAAAGTTCCAGCTTCAATCTGGTCAGGAATGATGGAATACTCCGTTCCGTGAAGCTTCTCCACACCTTTGATTCGAATGACATCCGTTCCTGCACCTTTGATGTTGGCACCCATGCAGTTCAAAAGGTTGGCCACATCTACCACATGAGGCTCTCTCGCTGCATTTTCAATGATCGTTCTTCCCGGCGCCATTGATGCTGCCATCATAATATTGATCGTTGCACCTACGGATACCATATCCAGGAAAATATGACTTCCATGAAGCTGATCCGCTTTCGCTACAATCGCTCCATTGATAATATCCACCTGTGCACCCAAAGCACGAAAGCCCTTCAGATGCTGATCAATCGGTCTGCTTCCGATATTGCAGCCTCCCGGAAGAGGAACTTCCGCTTTTTTATATTTTCCCAAAAGTGCTCCCAGCAAATAATAAGAAGCTCTGATTTTTTTGATGTACTCATAATCTACGCTGATATCCTGAATTGTGGAACCATTGATCCGCACGGTGGAGCGGTCGATTCGATCTACCTTTGCTCCGATTTCCGAAATGGCCTCCAGCAAAACATTGATATCTCTTACATCCGGTAAATTCTCGATGAGTATTGTGTCGTCCGTCATAATAGCAGCTGCCAGAATAGCCAGGGCCGCATTTTTCGCTCCGGCAATCTCAACTTCACCCACCAGTGGATTCCCGCCTTTGATTATATACTGATCCATATTGCACCTCTTTATTCATACTCCCAAAAAGCAGTGAAAACAACTCCCAACTCTGCTTTCTATTTTCCACAATACAGCTATATACTATACTAAATAAGAAATTTTGTAAATAAAAATTAACGAAATTCCTGTTTTCCCCTAATTTCCACCTGTCGGTTGTCAATTATTTTTTATAGCAATTTAAAATTGTCTGTAAAGTGTCTTCCAGTTCCTGATTTTCCTCATCAATTGTAAGATCTGCGTACTTTTCATACAGAGGAGTTCTCTCCTCATACAGATGCTCCAACGTCTGTCCCTTCTTCAAAACCACACCTCTTCCGACAAGGTTTCCCAGCCTTTTGGAAAGAGATTCCAGAGACAGTTTGAGGTAGATCACAGTTCCGATTGACTTCAGATGCTCCATCGCCTCCTCGCAGTACACCACACTTCCGCCTGTCGCGATAACCGTCCTGTCCTCCTCAATAGAAGCATTCACATCATTCTCAATCTTCATGAAACCATCGGTGCCTTCTTTTTTGATGATCTCACTCAAAACCATGTTCATTTTTTTCTGAATCAAAAGGTCTGCATCAATAAACTGATAACCCAGCACTTTTGCCAGAACAACACCCACCGTACTTTTTCCGACTCCGGGCATTCCGATTAAAACAATATTTTCCATATGTTCACTTTCTAATCTTTTTGTTTCTTTTTTTCTTTTTTACACTGTATCCGAATTTTCCCAGCTTCTTTCCCACTGCAAAATATTCTCCATGAGAGTATACCAGCGGATTGGCCTTCTGTAAATCAAATTTTCCGTTTTCGTCCATATAGGCCTCATCTGCATGAACAGCCAGAACCTCCGCCAGAAACAGCACATGAGAACCAAGCTCCTGCACAGACTGTACTCTGCATTCGATGTTGACCGGAGATTCCTCGATCAGCGGAGCCTTCACAAACGAAGCTTTTTTACGCGTCAGCTTCATCTCACCAAACTTATCCACATCTCTGCCCGATTTTACACCACAGTAATCCGCTGCAAAAGCCAGCTTCTCTGTCGTAAGATTGATGACAAACTCACCTGTATTTTTCAGCATCTCATAAGAATAGCGGGATTTTCTCACAGAAATAGATACCATAGGCGGATTGGTACAAACCGTACCCGTCCACGCTATGGTAATAATATTATCATTTCCCTTGCCATCCGTCACACTGACCATGACCGCCGGAAGAGGATACAGCATATTCCCAGGTTTCCATTGCTGTTTTCCCATTCCTGTGCCTATACCTCCTGAGAAGCCTCAATCAATCCCGGAATCAGCTGTTTCTTTCTGGATACCACACCCGGCAGGATACAGCAGCCATCATGCGCTTCCACGCCGAAGGCATCTTTCGCCATGCGCTCACTGTCTGTTCCGTAATATAACAGCTCCGTGGATTCCTCCATAATATTCGTAAGCATGAAATATACCTGACTGACGCCGTTTCTTCCGCACTCAGTCTCCATAAATGTCAGAATGCGTTCCTTTACCTCAGAAAGTTCCTCAGAACTCATGGAAGTAATCTGGCCCACACCAAACGTAACATTGTCTGTAATAAACTTCTTGTAATCCTGATAGAAAATTTCTTCCGGAGACTTGTTCTTCAAATCGCTTCCCGCCTTAAACATCTCAGCCGCAAATTTCTCAATATCAATATCTGCGATCAGCGCCAGTGCTCCGGCAGCCATTTTATCCGCCAGCGTACAGGTCGGAGAACGGAACATCAGCGTATCGGAAATGATCGCCGCACAGAGAAGTCCTGCAATCTGCGGGGAAATCTCCTGATGATTCTCCTGATAAATACGGTACATGATCGTAGCCGTACAGCCCACCGGCTCATTGCGGAACATAACCGGTTTGATTGTCTCCAGACTTCCCAGTCTGTGATGATCGATGATCTCCAGAATTTCTGCATTCTCAATATTATCAACAGCCTGGTTTTTCTCATTGTGATCGACCAGGATGACCTGTTTCTTTCTCATGCCCAACAGATTACGTCTGGAAATCGTACCCAGACATTTTCCCTTTTTGCTGATGACCGGGAACGCACGATGTCTGTGTTTTACCATCACATCCTTGATCGCATCGGTGTAATCCTCTGTATGGAAAGTAATCATATTGTCTGTCTTCATAATGGATCTTACCGGAATACTCTGGTTGATCAGGCGTGCTACCGTAAACGTATCCAGAGGACTTGTAATAATAATACAATCTGCCGCCTCAGCCAACTTTCTGACCTTATCAGTAACCGGAGAATCCAGGCAAAGCACCAGACAGCTTGCTCCTCCCTCAATCGCTTTGCAGTGATCCGCCTCACGGTCTGCCATAATTACCAGATCATCCTTCTCCAGATACTGTGCCATCACTTCGGTCTGCGCAGCGGCAATGATGACTCTTCCTTTAATAAAGTAGCCGTGACAGTTTCCGACCTCCACTTTTCCCTCAATCGTATCCGCAATGCTCTGATACTGGGTTCTCGCCATCGCCATCATATGACTGTCTGCATTTTCCATATAAGTCTTCGCAATATCTCCGACTGTCACCAGTCCTTCCAGACGGCCATCTTTATCACGGATCGGAAGCGTTACGACATTATTTTCCCGCATGATATTCCATGCTTTCTTAATCGAATAATAACTGTAAACATCCGGGCTCTGACGAATCTCCATATCCTTAACCTGTGTTCCCACATCACTGATATATCCCGGCACATCCACGCCAAAACGATTCAGCACATACTCCGTCTCACCATTGATCTGTCCGGCTCTCTTAGCCTGGTATTTTCTCTTGGAATCGATTCGATTCTTAATATCTGCATATGCAATCGCAGAACAAATAGAATCGGTATCCGGATTTTTATGTCCAATGACATAGATTTTTCTGTTATCAGCCATACAAATACTCACTTTCTATATTTAGTCAAGTTTAATGTTCTTAAACAAAGAACCAAGAGAAGTCGTCAGCGCCTCAGCCTCCGGAATCTCCACCTTCTCTTCCGGCTCCTCTGCCTCCATCACATCATTCAGTGCACGAATACTCAGGCTTAATTTTCCATCCTTGATCTGTGTCAGTTTTGCAGTTACCGAATCACCGACAGACAATACTTCTGTAGGAGTTTTCAGTCTCTTATTGCTGATCTGTGAGATGTGAACCAGTCCGCTCAGTCCATTGTCCAGACGAACAAACGCACCGTATGGCTGAATGGATTCTACCACGCCATTCACTACCATACCCGGTTTCATCTCTGCCATCTGTCTGTCTTTTTCTTCCTGCTCCTGCTCTCTTAAAATTTCCTTCGCAGACAGGATCAGCTTCTTATCTTCCGGATCCATATCCAGAATACGAACTTTCAGATGTTTTCCCATATATTCCTCAAGATTCTCTACATAAGACAGCGCAAGCTTGGATGCCGGAATAAATCCTCTCACTTCATTTACATAAGCAACAAGTCCGCTTTTTACCACTTCTTTTACTTTTACATCAATATCTGCTTTTTCATCCATCAGCTGCTTGAGTTCTTCCCACTGCGCCTGCTCCTGCTCGTCCAGCGCTTCATACTGCTGCTGTCTTTCTTCCATTTCTTTATATGATTGCTCCAGTTCTTTTTCAAAATCCTTCATCGTCTCTGTCATTTTATTTAACTCTCCTTTTCATTGTTGTGTCAATGCACATACATCACCAAGACTATTATATCACTATTTATTCTCATATTACAAGGTCTTGAAAAAACGCGAATCTTAATGTAATCTTAATACTGTCTTCTACTTATTTATGCTCCTTTTATATAGTCTATGGGATAATAAACGCATAAAGAATGTATGAAGAAATCAGACTACATAAAAAAGGAACTATGAATTCATGGAAAAATATATTGATACTCCAAATCCTAAGAAAAAGGAATTTCCCAAAAAGCATCTGACTTCTTTTCAGATTATTATCTTTGGCTTTGCACTCGTCATTCTGACCGGAAGTCTTCTTCTGATGCTTCCGATCTCCACCCGCGGGCCGGGAGGTGCATCCTTTCATGACGCCCTGTTCACTGCCACCTCTTCCGTCTGCGTAACGGGACTGGTCGTTCAGGATACTGCCACCTACTGGTCATTCTTTGGCCAGCTGATCATTCTGATCATGATTCAGATCGGCGGTATGGGCGTTGTAACAATTGCCGTTTCCATTGCCATCATATCCGGCAGAAAAATAGGACTGATGCAGAGAAGTACAATGCAGGAATCCATCTCTGCGCCTCAAATGGGAGGTATTGTCAGGCTTACCGGCTTCATCTTTCGGGCAGTTTTTCTGTTTGAACTTGCCGGTGCCTTACTTATGATGCCCGTTTTTATCAAAGAATTCGGTCCGGGAAAAGGAATCTGGTATTCCATTTTTCATTCCATATCGGCATTCTGCAACGCAGGATTTGATCTGATGGGCATTCGGGAACATTTTTCCTCCCTTGTGTCCTTCACCGTTAATCCCCTGATCAATGTGACGATCATGGCACTGATCATCATCGGGGGTATTGGTTTTTTGACCTGGAACGATATTTTTGAAAAAAAGAATAACTTCAAGCGCTACCGTTTACAAAGCAAAATCATTCTTGTAACGAGTGCTGTTCTGATTGTGATTCCAGCCGTATATTTCTTCTTCGGAGAGTTCCATAACCTTCCCATGGCACAGCGCTTCTGGGGTTCTCTGTTCCAGGCCATCACACCGCGAACAGCCGGTTTTAATACGATTGATCTGAATACACTGACCGAAGCAGGAAAAGCAATCATCATCATCTTAATGCTCATCGGAGGTTCTCCCGGTTCTACAGCCGGCGGTATGAAGACAACCACCATTGCCGTGTTATTTGCCTCCGTCATGGCAGTATTCGGAAGACGGGAAAATGCTCATTTCTTCGGAAGACGCATTTCCGAATCCGTGATACGAAGTGCCGCAGCCATCTTGCTGCTGTACCTGACCTTATTCATTACGGGCGGCCTGATCATCAGCCGCGTCGAACAGCTTCCACTTCTGGGATGCCTGTTTGAGACAGCCTCCGCCGTCGGAACCGTCGGACTGACACTTGGTCTTACGCCAACCCTGAGTCTGCTTTCCCGAAGCATCCTCATATTCCTGATGTTCTTTGGGCGCGTAGGCGGACTGACACTCATCTTCGCCGCTACTTCCGGAACAAAGATCACACATTCCAAATTGCCGGAAGAAAAAGTAACGGTAGGATAAAATAAAAAAAAGAAAGCGAGAAGATTTTTATGAAATCTATTTTATTAATTGGATTAGGAAGATTTGGAAGACACATCGCAATCAAACTGCAGGAGCTTGGACACGAGGTCATGGCCATTGACACCCAGGAGCACCGCATTGACGCAATCCTTCCCTATGTCACAAATGCACAGATCGGAGACAGCACCGATGAAGAATTTCTTACTTCTCTCGGCGTGCGAAACTTTGATGTCTGTATCGTAGCCATTGGAGATGACTTCCAGAGTTCTCTGGAAACTACTTCTCTTCTGAAAGAACTGGGTGCAAAAATGGTTGTATCAAGAGCCGCAAGAGATGTACACGCCAAATTCCTTCTCAGAAACGGCGCCGACGAAGTTGTCTATCCGGAAAAACAGTTGGCTACATGGACAGCGATCCGATACAGCAGCGATCATATTTTCGACTATATCGAACTGTCGGGAGGTTATTCGATCTTTGAAGTTTCCATACCCGATTCCTGGATCGGCAAAACCATCGCACAGCTGGATGTACGCCGCAACTACAACATCAACATCATGGCAGTCAAACGAGAAGGAAATGTAGACATGAACATCACACCGGACATGACATTATCCTCTGATGAAACACTTCTCGTTCTGGGCAAAAACAAAGATATCCAAAAATGTTTCCACATCTAGGACGGGGGACGGGTTTGTGTCCCAAAGAGAGGAGGCATCCTTATGCAAAACATTTTATTAGCAGGTGCTTCATTATTAATATTTACGATCGGATTCTTTCTTATGAAACAAGTCAGCAGATGGATCAAGAAAGCTACCGAAGAAAAGCATAATTTAGAAGATGAATAAAAAAAAATGGATCGTTATTTTTGAGGACAGCCTCAAATGCATTGCTACATTGATTATTACCACGCTTCTGGGACTTCTTTTTCAGAAACTCGGTTTTACAGAAGCCAACATCATTACACTTTATATTTTATGTGCACAGGTTATCTCAGTGATCACAACCAGCTGGATCTGCAGTCTGTTTTCTTCTCTTGCCAGTGTGTTTATCTTTAACTTCCTGTTCACAGCGCCGCGGTATACCTTCCTGGCCTATGACCAGGGATATCCGCTCACGTTTCTGGTGATGTTTATTGCATCACTTCTGACAGGAACACTGGCGCTGCAGAACAAGAAAAATGCCAGAGAAAAAGAACAGGCTGCTCTTTTGGCTAAAAATGAACAGCTTCGCGCCAATCTTCTTCGCTCGATTTCACATGATCTGCGCACACCCCTCACATCCATTTCGGGTAATGCCAGCAATCTTTTATCAAACGGAGCATACTTCGACGAAGCCACCAAACAGCAGCTATACTCTGACATCTACGACGATTCCATGTGGCTGATTGGCCTCGTTGAAAACCTTCTGGCAGTCACACGAATCGAAGACGGAAAAATGAATCTGCGCCTTTCCACCCAGCTGATTGATGAGATCATCACCGAATCCCTGCATCACATCGACCGACACAGCAAAGAGCACCAGATCACCTTTCATAACAGTGACGAACTGCTTCTTGCCAAAGTCGATGCCAAACTCATCATGCAGGTTATCATCAACATCGTGGACAATGCCATCAAATACACGCAAAAAGATTCTCATATCGACATTAAAATATCCAAAGAAAACGGCTTCATCAAAGTGCGTATTGCCGACGACGGACCGGGAATTTCCGACCAGGATAAGCCACATGTTTTCGAAACCTTTTATACGTGCTCCTCTTCCATCGCCGACAGCCGACGAAGCCTCGGACTGGGCCTTTCCCTGTGCAGGTCCATCATCATAGCTCATGGAGGAGAAATCACACTGTCAGACAACATACCGCACGGTTCTGTCTTCACTTTTACATTGCCCGCCAAGGAGGTACAAATACATGAATAAATTAGTCGTACTGGTTGTGGAAGACGACACGCCAATCCGCAACCTGATTACAACGACGCTGCAGGCACATGACTACAACTACCTGACAGCTCCCAATGGAAAAGCCGCGATACTGGAAGCCACCTCTCACAATCCAGATGTCATTTTTCTGGATCTGGGACTTCCTGACATTGATGGCGTCGAGATCATCAAAAAAATCCGCAGCTGGTCCAATATTCCGATCATCGTCATCAGCGCCCGCAGCGAAGACGCCGACAAGATCGAAGCACTCGATGCCGGTGCAGACGATTATCTGACAAAACCATTCTCTGTTGAAGAACTTCTGGCAAGGCTTCGCGTCACGCAAAGACGACTTGCCGCCATGCAGAACGAACTCACTTCACAATCCGTCTTCGTCAACGGAAATCTGCGGGTTGACTATGCCGCCGGATGCGCCTATCTGGGAAACACAGAGCTTCACCTGACTCCAATCGAGTACAAACTGCTCTGCATTCTTTCCAAAAACGTCGGAAAAGTTCTGACGCACACCTTTATCACCGAAAAGATCTGGGGCAGCAGCTGGGACAACGATATTGCATCACTTCGTGTCTTCATGGCCACACTTCGCAAAAAGCTGGAATCAAAGCCCGATTCCCCACAGTACATTCAGACACATATCGGCGTCGGATACCGCATGATCAAAATGGAGTAGGCTGCTGCCTACTCCACCGTTACACTCTTAAAAGAATATATGGAATTCTTAGTAAAAAAAGGGATGCATGACGCATCCCTCTTTTCTTCTCATTAACCTTCAATAGCGATATAATTTTTCTGCTCTACTTCTGGTTTTTTCTGTTCTTTTGGAATACACAGTTTCAAAATACCGTGTTTAAACTCAGCCTTCACATCTTCCTGTTTTACATATTCACCAACATAGAAGCTTCTCTGGCACGCTCCGGCAAAACGTTCACGACGGATATATTTGCCGGTTTCTTTATCTTTATGCTCCTCGTCAAGACCTTTCGCAGCACTGATGGTCAGATAACCATCTTTCAGTTCTGCCTTTACTTCCTCTTTCTTAAAACCAGGGAGGTCAATCTCCATCTCGTATCCATTCTCCACTTCCTTAATATCTGTCTTCATCAGGTTGTGGGCGTTATGTCCGTATAACTTTTTCTCTACTCTGTTATCAAACGGAAAATCAAAGAAATCATCAAATAAGTTTTCTCCAAAAATACTAGGCATCATCATAAGTCATCTCTCCTTTTCAATCATTATGCTTTTTACCTTGTTTCTTTGGAACCAGGATGTTTCAGAGAACCATCAAATTTATTCTTTTTGTTCCCCTTCCTTTGTTCTATCCGTACTATAACACCTATTATCAGCACTGTCAATAGAAGAGTGCTAATTTCACAGAATATTCACAAACTGGCTGATTAACCCCTGTTTTTGATTGTCCGTCTACTCGACCGTTACACTCTTTGCCAGATTTCTCGGCTTATCCACATCGAGTCCCTTCGCCACAGAAACATAATATCCCAGAAGCTGCAGCGGAATCACCGCCAGAGACGCCGCAAAATGCTCATCCGTCTTCGGAATATACACAGTAAAGTCCGAACGGTCCTCAATATCATAATTTCCATAATTCGTCAATCCCATCAGATACGCGCCGCGGCTCTTCACCTCAACCATATTGCTGACTGTCTTTTCATACAATTCCGACTGTGTCAGCACACCAATCACCAGAATTCCATCCTCGATCAGAGAAATCGTTCCGTGCTTCAGCTCACCAGCCGCATATGCCTCCGAATGAATATAGCTGATCTCCTTCATCTTCAGACTTCCTTCCAGAGAAACGGCATAGTCAATGCCCCTTCCGATGAAGAAAATATCCTTTGCGGCAGCCTGCTTGGACGCAAACCACTGAAGCCGCTCTTTATCCTCGATAATTCTGGCAATCTTATCCGGAATCAACAGCAATTCCGAGATAAAATGCTCATACTGCGCCTCATCAATGGTTCCTCTCACCTTTGCAAACTGCACCGCGAGCATATAGCCGGCAATCAGCTGCGTGCTGTATGCCTTCGTCGTGGCAACCGCAATCTCCGGACCAGCCAGCGTATAAAAAACATTATCCGCCTCACGCGCAATCGAAGAACCGACCACATTCACGATTGCCAGCGTCTTAATTCCCCTGCTCTTCGCCTCGCGCAAAGCAGCCAGACTATCCGCCGTCTCACCGGACTGGCTGATGATAATCACGAGTCCGTTCTTATCCAGCAGCGGTTTTCGATAACGGAACTCCGATGCCAGTTCCACACGGACAGGTATCTGCACCAGATCCTCAATCACATACTGAGCCACCACACCTACATGATATGCCGAACCACATGCCACAATATAAATCTGGCTGATTCCTTTGATCTCCTCATCCGACAATCCAACAGCAGACAGATCAATCTCTCCATCCTTCAAAACAGAATTCATCGTATCTGCCACCGCCTTCGGCTGCTCATGAATCTCCTTCATCATAAAATGCTCAAAGCCGGCTTTCTCTGCCGCCTCTGCATCCCACTTGATCTCGGTCAGCTCTTTCTCAATCTCATCACCATCCAGATTGAAAAACGTAACTTTTCCTTTCTCGAGCTTACCGATCTCCATATTGCCGATATAATATACATTTCTCGTATACTTCAAAATAGCCGGCACATCCGAAGCCAGATAAGCTCCGCCATCCTCCAGTCCCAAAATCATAGGGCTGTCTTTTCTTGCCACATAAATCTCTCCGGGATAATCCGCAAACATCACTGCCAGCGCATAAGAACCACGGATACGGACCATTGCATGATTGATGGCATCCACCGGCGTGCCCAGATATTTTTTATAATAATAATCCACCAGCTTAATTGCGATTTCCGTATCTGTAGCCGAATAAAACTGATACCCTTTGCGAACCAGCTTATCCTTCAATTCCTGATAGTTCTCAATAATTCCATTATGGACACCCACGACATTTCTGTCATCACTGCAGTGCGGATGTGCATTCGCTTCCGACGGCTCCCCATGTGTCGCCCATCTGGTATGTCCAATACCACAGGTACCCTTCACGGCCTTCCCGTCATCCGTCTTCTCCGCCAGAATCTTCAAACGCCCCTTCGCCTTTACGACTACCACGTCATCCGTTCCATTTCGGACAGCAATACCGGCAGAATCATATCCTCGATATTCCAATTTAGACAGCCCGTCCAAAAGAATCGGCGCCGCCTGCTCATTGCCAACAAAACCAACTATTCCACACATACTTACACTGCCACTCAAAATGTGTTTAAATATACTTAACCATTGAGAATTGAAGTCCTCACGGATACTTCTTACTGTTTCAACGTGTATGTTTTTGAGGCTGCAAACAACACTCTACTCACATATTCCTGTACACTCCACAGTCGTAAATTCCCGAAATAGCCCTCGGTACATACTTACGTCAGCGTGTCTATGCTATTTCGTAAGTCACTGCATCTCTTAAATTAAGTGCTGCATTGAAATCCCTGTCTTCTACATAACCGCAACTGCATCTGTATACTCTGTCAGAAAGTTTTAAATCTTTTTTAATCTGACCACAACAATGACATAATTTAGAAGATGGATAAAATCTGTCAACAACTCTTAATTCAATTCCGTTATCATCGCATTTCGCTTTCAGTTTGGTTCTGAATTCGTAGAACTTCTGCGATGCAACAGCTTTTGAAAGATGTCGGTTCTTCATCATGCCTGATACATTCAAATCTTCAATAGTTATGTAAGATGGTTTGGTTTTCACGATCTCAGCTATTATCTTATTGATGTAGTCCGTGCGGATATTGTCTATTTTATGATGCAATTTCTGTACTTTGAGTTTTTGTTTTTGTATATTTGCTCTTTGAGTGACTTCTCCTTTCTTTAGATTTTCATATTTACGAGACAGACACCTCTGTTCTCTGCGTAATTGTTTCTCCAGTTTCTTTAATCTCGCTGATTTATTGATGTTTTTATAGGTTTTACCGTTAGAAAGAATTGCCAACTCCTTAATTCCTAAGTCTATGCCGATACCGTCATTACTATTATTAACAGCCTGGGTATCCGGAATTTCTACCAGAACGGATACATAGTATCTGTCTGCCTTAATAGAAACTGTACCACTTTTAATTTTCCATCCGTCTTTCGTAGTAGGAATATAGCCTTTTTCTTTCAGTCTTACCCATCCTAATGTTGGAATCTTAATCCTGTGTCTTTCGCAAGCACAATCCTTTGGATTATTCTTCACAAAATACATTTTCACATCTGATTTGCCTTTTTTCTTAAAATTGGGGAAAGCACTCTGATGTTTAAAAAATCTTGTGAATGCGGTACATCCATCCTCAATGGATTTCTTTACTGCTTTTGAGTACACATCCTTAATCCATGCTTTATCAGGATTATTTAGAATATACTCATTGTTAAGCCAGACACTGAAACTTTTACCTGTCATGAACTTTTTGCCATTATCGTGAAGTTCTTTGTTGTAAGCAAGGTAGAAGTTATAAACATATCTGCAAGTGCCGATCGTTCTGTTAATTCTGGACTTTTGTTCCTGTGTCGGATTTATTTCCGTTTTGAAGCTCTTCAGCAATTTCCTTATCCTCC
>JAUNPJ010000125.1 GCA_030536755.1 Eubacteriales bacterium
TGAACGTGTGCTTTAATATTAGCCTCGCTATCCCACCTAAAAGTATGATAGGCAAAATCAATTTTTGTATGATATATATTCATCAATGGCTCCCAAATCAAGCCAACTTGTTGTCCCTGACAAATACTATTTGTTGACACAAATGCGCACCGTATAACAGTATTCTCTATTAACTTAGCTGCTTTTGCATACCATCCAGCAACATAATCTATTTGCCCCGTCTTCTTACATTCAGGAAATACCCTTGCTATATCTTCTCTTTGTGTTCCCTTAGACCACATTGCGCCAACAAATGGCGGATTCCCCATTATATAATTGAGCTCATGCTTTGGAACTACACTTTCCCAGTCAACTCTCAGCGCATTCCCTTCCACAATATTCGCATAGGTCTTTAGGGGCAGGAAATCCAAGTCCATATGAACGATGTCTTCCGTTTGCTTCATCATCTGGGATTCTGCAATCCATAATGCTGTTTTCGCAACAGTCACCGCAAAATCATTGATTTCGATTCCATAGAATTGTCCAATGGACACTTTAATCGGATTTGCAAATTCCAACACAATCTGTCCATGCTGTATTTCCTTCAACACCTGATTTTCCAATTTTCGTAATGAGATGTAAGTCTCCGTCAGAAAATTCCCAGAACCACAGGCCGGATCCAAAAATGTAAGTCCGGCAAGTTTACTCTGGAAGTCTTTCAGCTTCTTTTGTCCGGTTCGTTCAACGTTGATTTCACAAATTTCCGCAAGCTCTTTTTTCAAATCATCAAGGAATAACGGATCAATTACTTTATGAATATTTTCGATGGAAGTATAATGCATTCCACCGGAGCGCCTTGTCTCCGGATTTAATGTGCTTTCAAATACCGCTCCAAAAATCGTCGGACTGATCTGTGACCAATCAAAATCGGAGCTTGCTTTTGTCAGTATCAATTCACATATTTCATCGGTGAACTGTGGAATTTCAATCTTCTCATCAGCAAACAATCCGCCGTTCACATAAGGGAATGCTGCAAGTTCTTCATCCAGATAGGGATCCCTGTCTTCCGGCTTTGTATCTAATACCTCAAAAAGCTCAATTAGTGCTTTTCTCATGTGTCTGGTATCGTATTCTGCCAGATAATCACGGAACATACCTCTCCTGCCAAAAATACCAGCATCCTCAGCGTACAGGCAGAAGACAAGACGCACACAAAGAACGTTCAGACTTTTCAATGTCTGCTCGCTTTCTGCGTCAACATATTCTTTTAATAATGCGTCGTACAGAACCCCTACGATTTCTCCCGCAGCAATGGAAACCTCCATTTCCCTTTGCAGATGAAGGTTCGCATTGTTGGTCAGAAATTGTAATCTGTAGTATTCTTCCGGTAAGTTTTCCAGAAGGATTTCTTCCGGGTCTCCTCCCGGCTGATCCATATCATATACAAGAAACTTTTCAAAATTACAGGTAACTACCCATCTTGGATGTTTTGACACCGGAAGTTCTGTAATATATCTTTTTGCCTGCTGAAATGGCGTCAGCATACTGCCATCCGACTGTTTGATTGCTTTCTTCAAGTCCTTGCCGATGGCTTTCTGTTCAATCAGTACCTTTGTACTGTCAATGTAACCGTCAATAAAACTAGTATGCCCCAGAAATACCCTGTCTTCAAAACTGATATAGTCTTCCGGATGCTCTACTCCATATACATTTTGAAGAAGGGAAAGCCAGAACTTCTGACTTTCTCCTTTTTCATCACCTTTTCCTTTCCAATACTCAGCAAATTCCTTTGCCGCTGTCCGCTGCTCCATATCCGTCATGGGAATTCCCCTTCCATTCTGATTTAAAATGTGTAGGTTCCCGGATAGGTAAAATGCGTATATATTCAGCCTTTAAATCATTGAATTTATGAGCTTTTTTCGGTATAATTTTGATAATACATGTGAACGGAGTAAATCCGATTAAGTACACATCGACGGATTTTTGCCCGCATCCAGCTAAGCGCCTTTTTCGTACTTCAATGCCCTGTCATGGAAAGTAGATTTTGACATTTTGCACAGTCTGGCTGCTTCTTTTACTGATATTTCCTTTTTTCTCCATCGTTTATAGACTTCATAGAAATTCTCCGGTAAAGGAATCGGCGGTCTTCCGAACTTCACACCTCTGGCTTTTGCAGCCGCTATCCCCTCTGCCTGTCTCTGCTTAATATTGCTTCGCTCATTCTCTGCCACAAAGCTAAGTACCTGAAGCACGATGTCACTTAAGAATGTTCCCATCAGGTCTTTTCCCCTTCTTGTATCCAGCAAGGGCATATCAATCACAACAATGTCTGATTTTTTCTCCTTGGTAATGATGCGCCACTGTTCTTGAATTTCTGCGTAATTTCTCCCCAGACGGTCAATGGATTTCACGTAAAGGATTGTATGCTCATTCAGTCTGCGCAGCAGTTTCCGATACTGCGGACGGTTAAAGTCTTTTCCGCTTTGTTTGTCGATATAAATATTTTTCTCCGGAATATTCATCTCCGCCATGGCGATCAGCTGCCTGTCCTCATTCTGGCTCGTGGAACTCACTCTGCAATAGCCAAATAAAATCTGTTCCATAATTGCCTCCCTTCTCCGATTATCTTATCATTCTGCAAGACTCGGCATATTCTGCAGAACCTCTCTGATTCTCTCATAAATAGAAATCAATCAAAAGGTAACTCCTCGCCATCAGGAACATTCATAAAGCCATCTTTATCCGTTTCTGTTTCAGCTTTTGCAGTCGTGCCATCACTGTTCTTGTTTCCTGCGAACTCATGCTCATCTACAATTACATCCGTAGTGTACACCGTATTTCCGTCTTTGTTCTTATACGAACCAGTGTGGATTCTTCCGCACACAGCGACCTTTGTACCCTTATGGAGATACTTCTGCACAAACTCCGCTCCCTTCCCAAAGACTACGCAGGAAACAAAGTCCGCACTCTGTTCCCCTTCTTTTTTATATCTCCGGTCTACTGCCAGTGTGTACCTTGCCACTGCCATTGAATTATCATTTCCAGAGAACTTAATCTCCGGATCTCTTGTCAATCTCCCAATCATCATCACCTTATTCATAAATCAATTCCTCCACTTCGTTTTTATCATTAAAAATCTGTTTTTGTCCATCGTACCCTGCCCGCATCCGGTCATTGCAGACCGGCTCTGCTTCGTAAAAAGCAACAGCTATTCTTCCTCCGGGAACGGTTAAGCTGTCCGCCGTTTTCCATCATCTATTTCAGAACGGGAGTCTCATTATATCTTTGCTCATCCCATTTCGGGAGTCATGGCATAAGTTTGTTCTGCGTCAGGTGGCTCATTCAATTATTTGAAAGGTTTTCTTTTACCAACTCTAATCGTCCCAGCAAATAGTCCGCTGTATCACAATTTTGGGTAGTCTGAAATATAACCTTTATCTACTAAATTCAACTGAGTTGATACAATGCAAAA
>JAUNPJ010000070.1 GCA_030536755.1 Eubacteriales bacterium
ATGATACCACGAGTATCTTTGATGGAGATACGTTTTCCGGTTCCATTCCATCCTGTGTTAACAAGGTAAGCTTTTGCTCCGCTCTTCTCCATTTTCTTAACAAGCTCTTCTGCATATTTTGTTGGGTGCAGCTCCAGGAATGCCTGACCGAAGCAAGCAGAGAATGTTGGAGTCGGCTCTGTGATACCACGCTCTGTACCAGCAAGTTTTGCTGTGAATCCAGACAGGAAGTAGTACTGTGTCTGCTCTGGTGTCAGGATAGATACTGGAGGCAGTACTCCAAATGCATCTGCGGACAGGAAGATTACGTTCTTAGCTGCCGGTGCTGCAGATACAGGACGAACAATATTGTCAATGTGGTTGATCGGATAAGATACACGAGTATTCTCTGTTACGCTCTTATCTGCGAAATCAATTTTTCCATTCTCATCCAGAGTTACGTTCTCAAGAAGAGCGTCACGTCTGATTGCGTTGTAGATGTCTGGCTCAGACTCTTTGTCCAGGTTGATAACTTTTGCGTAGCATCCACCCTCGAAGTTGAATACGCCGTTGTCATCCCAGCCGTGCTCGTCATCACCGATCAGAAGACGTTTCGGATCTGTGGAAAGAGTTGTTTTACCTGTTCCGGAAAGACCGAAGAAGATTGCTGTGTTCTCTCCGTTCATATCTGTGTTTGCAGAGCAGTGCATAGAAGCAATACCCTTCAGTGGCAAATAGTAGTTCATCATGGAGAACATACCCTTCTTCATCTCACCGCCGTACCATGTGTTGATGATAACCTGCTCACGGCTTGTGATGTTGAATACTACAGCAGTCTCAGAGTTCAGACCAAGCTCTTTGTAGTTTTCTACTTTTGCTTTGGATGCGTTGTAAACAACGAAATCCGGCTCGAAGTTTTCCAGTTCTTCCTCAGATGGGATGATGAACATGTTCTTTACGAAATGAGCCTGCCAAGCTACCTCTACGATGAAACGGATAGCCATACGAGTGTCTTTGTTAGCGCCGCAGAATGCATCTACAACGTACAGTTTTTTGTTGGAGAGCTCTTTTAATGCGATCTCTTTTACAGCATCCCATGTCTCCTGGCTTGCCGGATGGTTGTCGTTTTTGTACTCGTCAGAAGTCCACCATACAGTGTCTTTGGAGTTCTCATCCATAACGATGAATTTGTCTTTAGGAGAACGTCCTGTATAGATACCTGTCATTACGTTAACAGCGCCCAGTTCGCTTTCCTGTCCCTTCTCAAAGCCTTCCAGATCAGCTTTTGTCTCTTCTTCAAATAAAAGTTCATAAGAAGGATTATGCACGATTTCTGTAGTTCCGGTGATACCATACTTGCTTAAATTGATTTCTGCCATCTTACATTTACCTCTTTCTTTTGATGTTAAAATATAGGTGATTCCTGTATATACAGGAATCATAGGGGGTAAAGTAGAATTTCTACTTTTCTAAAATACATTATACATATTTAAGGAATAAAATCAACAAAAAAATAACAAACTTTTTCTGACAATTTATAGTTGCTGTTCACAGTAACAATTTATAACTTTTTATTTTTATACTTTTATTTTACAATTTTTATTTTTATACTCGTCTTTATTCGTCCTCCACATACTGCAGCATGCTTAAATAAGAGTTTCTGACGGTATCTTTCAGGGTATATCCCAGCCTTTGCAGCACTTTTTCAATTTCGTGCAGGGCCGCTTCTTTCCCTTCTTCTTTCTCGATTACAAGCTCCAGTTCCAGAAAATCCCCAAGATTTTCTACCATATCTACACACGCATGTATCTGATCAAGTGTATATTCCTGCCTGGTCTTGATTACTTTCGGCTCTACGATCTGAAAGCCAAGCGCTTCAAAAATCCCTATACAGACACAGGCGTCCTCCACTTCTGTCTCCAGTTCTTTTCTGCTCATGGAAACCTGATCCATTTTTTTGCCCTTATATGTGATGACCGTCTCTTCCTGATTTGTCAAAAGATTCGTAATCCTGCGAACACGAAGGGCTTCCCCATTTTTGCGGATCTGACCGGAATGATTATCAAAGTAAGCGTCCTCTTCCCGGACAAGACCGCCCTTTACAAATCCCATTTTTTCCAGGTTTGTTGTCACAGCTTCCCGATCGTCAATTGGCAGTTTAATTTCTACTTCTATCATGCTCTTTTTCCCCGCATCCAATTCATATAGATACAAAAGGAGTGCCACAAATTTTGCAGCACCCCACTTTTTACTGATTTTCAGTTAAATATTCAACAGATCACTGTATTCTTTCAGTGCTCCATCTGTCTCATGTGCAAGCACCTGATTTGCCAGTATTTTTCCAAGCTGTACACCTTCCTGGTCAAAGCTGTTGATATTCCACAGGAATCCCTCGAACATAAATTTATTCTCAAAGTGTGCCAGAAGAGCACCGAGAGATTTTGGAGTCAGCTGATCACCAGTAATGATACTGGATGGACGACCACCTTTAAAGTTTTTATTTGGATTCTCATTTGGTCTTCCACATGCAAAGGCAACAATCTGTGCAACTACATTAGCGCAAAGTTTCTGCTGACTTGTACTTCCCTGAATTTCAACATCTGTTCCAATCTGGCTGTTTTTAAATCCAACAAACTGCAAAGGCACGATGTCTGTTCCCTGGTGAAGCAGCTGATAGAAGGAATGCTGTCCGTTTGTTCCCGGCTCACCGAAAAGAATCGCTCCTGTCTGGTAATTAATCGGCTCACCAAAACGGTTTACAGATTTACCATTGGATTCCATAGATGCCTGCTGCAAATGTGCTGGCAAGCGGCTCAGTGCCTGAGAATATGGAAGAAGAGCTGTTGTCGGATAACCAAGTACGTTACGCTCATAAACACTAATCAAAGCATCCATCATTTCCGGGTTCTTTAATACATCCTCACCTGCAGAAAGCTTGTCTTCCTCTGCTGCACCTTCCAGGAACTGTGCAAATACTTCCGGACCAAATGCCAGAGATAATACAGCTCCGCCAACTGCAGAACTGGATGAAAAACGACCGCCAATATAGTCATCCATAAAAAATGCAGCGAGATAATCCTCACTTTTAGCCATAGGAGAAGTCTCACTTGTAACAGCAAGCATATGCTTAGAAGGATTCAATCCTTCCTTCTTCAGAGCTTCCTTCACAAACGTCTCATTTGTTAAAGTTTCAAGAGTTGTACCAGATTTGGAAACAACGATAAACAAAGAGTGAGCTACATCAATAGAGTTCAAAACAGCTGCCGCATCATCAGGGTCAACGTTGCTGACAAATTTTGCTTCCAATTTTAAAGTATCATTTGCTCTTGCCCAATTCTCAAGTGCAATGTATAATGCACGAGGGCCAAGATCACTTCCGCCAATACCAATCTGAACAACCGTTGTAAATTTCTCGCCTGCTTCGTTTACAATCTCTCCTGCATGAACTTTGTTTGCGAAGTCAGCGATTTTCTGCTGCTGCTCTACATAGAAGGTACGTTTGTCCACACCATCTGCTGTAACAGGATCTCCCAGCTGACCACGAACCATCTGATGCATAACAAGACGTTGCTCTCCTGTGTTGATCACTTCACCATTGTAGAGAGCTTTAAATTTATCTGCCAGCTGCGCTTCTTCTCCTAATTTTACCAGCAACTCTAAAATATCATCATCTACTTTTTTTGCTGCATAATTGTAATTAAGTCCCTCTGCCATCGGAACACTATATTTTCTGACACGCTCCGCGCCATTCTCACCAGACATCACTTCTGGAAGGTTAACTTGTTTTGTTTTTGAAAGTTCCTGAAAGGAAGTAAGGGTGTCCAAATTTTTCCAGCTAATCATAATAGATTCCTCCTAAAATTCTTTATTCTGTGAAAGCTCACCAATTAATTCAATTATACTCTCAATAGCCTGTGAATGCAAACGCATCTTGCACAATCTTATTTATAATTTTAATGCACTGAAGAAAATGACTGGCTTTCCCGGTCAATTCGCCTTTTTCGAAAAAGCCCCGATTCCAATAATCAGAACACATACACAAAGCCCAAGAAACAGTGCATCAAACGGCAGTTTGAGAAGATTCCCTCCCAACACCGCCAGCGGTCCCGCGATCATGGAAGCCAACACCGCCCATGACGCCACTTTTCCTTTTGCAAACAATGCGCAGGTAAGCGGCAGCAATACGACGGTTCCTCGAATACCCATCGACAAAAATCCAAAATCATTGATAATCGCACCCGGAACGATCAATGCAATCACTGCCGCCAGTCCCAGAAGCACAACAATCGTCACTCGTGTCGCATACAATTTTTTCTTTGCATCTTTCAAAGAACGAAACAGCTTACAGAAAATATCATTCATCAGAATGGTCGCTGTACCAAGAGAAAGCCCTGCTCCTCCGGCAATAACCGTAACCAGCAAGGTACCAAGCACAACGCCGCCAATAAATTTCGGCATATAATGTATCACAAACATCGGAAATGCCTGTGATGTGCCGGCAATCTCCATCATTCCTTTCGGAATGCTCTTTCCCGCCTCTGTAAGTGCCGCAATCTCCGCTGTTGTCAGACAGTGATTTCTCATAAAAATACCAATCACAATGCCGGCAATCCCAATCGGCGGAATCAGAAACGCACTCAGCAGCGCACCTTTTCTCGCCTTGCTGTCGCTTTTTGCAGACCAGATGGCCTGCGCATACGTCTGCGTTGCCAGAACACCGAGAAGAACAGACAGTCCTGATCCCATATCCTTGAGAAATCCTCTGGAAAACAGGCTCAGGTAACGCCCGGATACATCCTCTGCCGTCGCAATTTCAGCAAGGCTTCCCAACTCTGTTCCGCTGAGATTTGTATACAATTGTTCCAGAAGCGCATGAATACCATGGCTGTTTGTCAAAACAATTCCCAATCCAAATATAGAAGATGTGTAAAGCAAGACTAATTTTACAACGCCTCCCATGCCTGCTCCCCATGCTCCGCCAAACACCACGTAAATCGTCATTACAATGACCGATAATACGACTGCCACTGGAAAATCCATATGAAAAATCGCCGTCAGAAGCGCACAGCAAGACAATACCTGCGCAATCATACTGATAAAGATTCCGATGGAACACAATACGGAACCTGTGTATTCCGCTTTCGCTCCATACTCTTTTCCAATCACTTCCAACAAAGTAATGCTGCCACTGTAACGCAGAGGAATCACATAGCCCATCGCCAGAATCAGACATCCAATTCCGGAGCCAAGCGTAAACCACCACGCAGACATCCCATACTCAAATGCCAGCTGCGCCGTTCCTATGGTAGCCTGTCCACTGACCAGACTTCCCATAATCGCACCGCACACCATCCATGCACCGGCTCTGTCTCCGCCTGTATCAAAGTCCGAGGCGTCAGAAACCATTCTTCCGGAATAGATACCCACGCCAATGATAATTAATATGATCAATACGATTCCTGCTAAATTCAATAGTTCAATGTCCATTGTCCTTCCCTCACTCTTTATCCAAAGTGAAAGCCTCCCGGACATCAAAATCCGGGAGACTTTTCACTAGTTCATTTAACGAAAACTTCGAATCCAGTTCAAAAGAGAATTGTGGTAAACATTCTCTCTGACATCCTTCTTCATCTGATCGGTAATCGGTCCATTTCTTCTCATACGCTCCAGAATTGCTTCCTGAAGCTCCTCAATACTCATTTCCTCGTAAGATTTTGGTGCCTTCGGTACCTCCTCTTCCTGCACTTCTGCCACTTGTGCTTTGGATTCTTCTACTGCTACAGGTTCAGGCTCATCAGCAACAGAATCCTCTCTTGATTCACCTTCCGCTTCCTCGTCTACAACAGAATTTTTCTTCTCTGCTTCCATTTCTTTTTCTTCTGGTACATCTGCATTCATTTCCGGCTCTTCCACACATGGTTCTACAACCTTCGGCTCTTCTGCGGCAGCTTCTTTTGCAGCCGTCTCCGGCTCTTCCGCCATCAAATCTGCCGGCAGCCACACTTCTCCGGAATTGCCCTTCACAGTCACGGAAATCTGTCCGTTACATACAGAAACAACCTCTCCGCTCAAAACGCCTCTGTATTCCGAACAATTTCCAGCCGGAATTGTCATACTGAAATCTCCGTCATCATTATTCACAGTCACCAATGCAGATACTCCATCATAATTTCTGGAAAATGCATACTGTGTTGTAGTCAGAAGCAATTCTTTATAATCTCCGTAGGAAAATGCTTTTACCTTCTGGCGAGCCTTTCCCAACGCGGCGATCAGGCTGGTACATGGATTTTTCTCCGTGGCATCTGCAAAATCAGCCAGATTCAGTGCCGGGCGCAGCGATGCGTCCGAACCATATTCCTTTCTTCCCTCAATTCCGAATTCAGAACCATAGTAAATAGACGGAATTCCCGGAAGTGTGTAAAGCAGCACATGTACCGGAGCAAAATGCGCCTTATTGTTCAGCTTGGTATGAATTCTCTCCACATCATGATTGTCGACGAAATTGTAAAGCTTCAATCCCTGAGCACCATTTCCGCCCATCTCATAAAGGCGTCTCACCGTATGCGCAATCTCGAAATAATTGTGATCATTATGTCCGGAATAAAGTGCCTTATGAAGCTGATAATTCGTCACAGAATGAAGTGTTCCTTCGTTCACCCAACGGGAATAATCTCCATGGATGACTTCACCCATCAGCCAGAAATCAGGTTTTACTTCATTAGCAACATGACGCAACGCTTTCATATAATCAAAATCCAAAACATCCGCAGCATCCAGACGAATACCATCAATGTCAAATTCTTTTACCCAGAAACGAATCACATCGCAGATATAATCACGAACCGCCGGATTTCTCTGGTTGAGTTTCACCAGAAGATTGTAGCCACCCCAGTTTTCATAGGAAAAGCCATCATTATATTCATTATTTCCCCAGAAATTCACGTTGCAGAACCAATCCTTATACGGAGAATTTTCCCGGTTGCGCTTCAAATCCTGAAATGCAAAAAAATCACGTCCTGTATGATTAAAGACACCATCCAGAATAACCCGAACGCCCTGTCGATGGCATTCAGCCACAAAATTTGTCAAGTCCTCATTTGTTCCCAGACGACTGTCCAGTTTCCTGTAATCCGTCGTCTCATAACCATGTCCAACCGATTCAAAAAGAGGTCCTATATAAAGAGCATTGCAGCCAATCTCCTTAATATGCGAAATCCACGGAATCACCGCATTCAGACGTGACTCCTGCTGCTCATATGAATTTTCTTTTGGAGCCCCCGTCAGACCTAATGGATAAATATGATAAAAAATTGCCTCATCGTACCACGCCATAGCGTTATACCTCCTCAAACTAGTACTATATTCTCTGCCCTATGGCAAAATATACTTTTATTATATCTGTTTGAGGCCAATTATACAATCAAAATCTCTGTTTTTGTATCACGATAAAGTGTACAGAATGTGTTACTAGTTACTGTTCACTCTGTTCACAGTAACTTAGCCAAAATTCATTCCAAATTGCCTTCGGCAATGGAATTTTGGCTTGTATGTCTCGGGATTTTGGCATATTCATGCCAAAACACCTCGCGGAACAGTGCCGTGTGAACAGTAACTGTTACTATTCACAGTAATTACAGAATCGTACTAGTGTGTCGACAAACCTGCCGTTTTCCTGTATAATGACAATAGCAAAACAATCCAACTGCATTTGTGCGGTTTTATACTCAAAGGAATTCATTATGAAAAAAACAAATATGATAAACAAACAAAAACTCCTATTATTCTGTGTCATTCTGGGAGCAGTTTCCGGTGCAGTTCTATGGCTTTTTCTGAAAATAGTTCAGATCGGAACAGAATTCTTATGGGACAGGCTGCCCGGAGCTATTGATTCTCCTGTCTGGTATCCTATCGTGATATGTACCATAGGAGGTGCTGTGATCGGTTTATTCAGAAATCAGTTCGGAGATTATCCTCAGACAATGAAAACCGTTCTCGGAACAGTAAAGAAAACAGGGACATATCCTTATCATAAAATTGTTGTTCTTCTGATCGCCGCCGCCCTTCCGCTTATTTTCGGCAGCAGCGTTGGTCCGGAGGCCGGAATGGTAGGCGTGCTGGTTGCCCTTGGATGCTGGGTAAACGAAAACATAAAATTTGCAAAAAAAAATGCCGCTCTCTATTCAAAAGTCGGCATGGCAGTTTCCCTGTCTGTTCTCTTTTCTTCACCGCTTTTCGGTTTTTTCTCTGCTGTTGAAAATGAAGATATGCCCTCAGCAGAACAAACAGAAGAGCTTGACCAAAATTCCAAACTTCTGATCTATGGCGTTTCCATTGTATCTGCACTTGGAATTCTGACTTTACTGAATCATCTTATGGGAAACGTTTCCGAAGGCTTCCCAAGCTTTGAACGGGCTCAACCAAACCGATGGGATTTGGCCATGGTCATTGTCTATATCATCTGCGGCATCCTGCTTGGTCTTTTCTTTGAAAAATCGGAAGAATTTTTTGAGAAAGTTTCTCAAAATATCCCTCCTGTTTTCCGAGAGATTCTGGCTGGCTTCATTCTGGGATGCATCACTGCATATCTTCCCGTTGTCCGGTTCTCGGGAGAAAGTCAGATGGCAGTACTTATTACTGATTATGCAAAATATGCACCGTTAGCAATGATCGGAATTGCTTTCCTGAAAGTCTTAATCACGAATATGTGTATTCAGCTTGGTCTGAAAGGCGGACATTTTTTCCCTGTCATTTTTTCAGCTGTATGTCTGGGATATGGTATCTCTCTATTGGTATTTCCAATGGATTCTGCTCACGCAACCTTTGCAGCCGCAATCACCACAGCAGCCACTTTGAGTGTATCTCTCAAAAAACCACTTGCAGTTACCTGCCTTCTGTTCCTGTGCTTCCCGGTTCAGATGGGATTATGGATTTTTCTCGCGGCAATACTTGCCGGACAGGTAAGAAAAAATAATCATCCACAGGAGGATATTCGTTAGTTATGAAAAGATTAAAAATATTGTGGGTAATTCTAAAGCGAACCGGGGCAGACCGAATCCTTTCCAGTTTTGTCCTCTTTTTATTGGCAGCCGCAGCAGTTATTCAGCTCGTTGAGCCAGACATCAACCGCTACGGCGAGGCACTCTGGTACTGCTATGCCGTAATCTCTACCGCCGGATTCGGCGATGTGGTTGCCGTTACTTTCCTTGGAAAAGTATGCTCCGTTCTTCTCACCATCTACTCCCTTTTTGTGGTTGCAATCGTAACTGGTGTTGTTGTCAACTTTTACAGTCAGATGGTAGAGATGCAGAGCAGAGAAACTTTGACCATGTTTATGGATAAGCTGGAACGCCTTCCGGAGCTATCCAAAGAAGAATTAGAAACTCTCTCTCAAAATATCAAAAAACTCAGGTAAGATCATCTCTGACCTGCGGAATTAAGGAAGCTGCAAGCTTTCCTTCTCCACGATGTTTTAGATATAAAATGCCGATGATAGAGAAGACTACCGCACCTACAAAATTCACCATCAGATCCTTCATGGTATCTACAATTCCAATGTCCAGATATCCGCCAAGATTCCATGTTTCTCCATTGATCACAATAGACTGAACATCCACATGGATCGGGACATTCGCTCCCGTCGGGTTAAGTTTGACGGAATTGATTGCCGGAAGGATCCAGTCTTTCTGCATATCCATAGCGAAGAACCAATCCATACTGAATTCAAAAAATTCCCACAAAACACCAACCGTCATTGAAAAACAAAATGCAAAAAAGGCGACAAAATATGGCGACATTTTGATGGAAAATTTCTCACTGCGGTTAAACAGATCAATCAGCGCAAATCCAATGGCCGCCATTAAAAATCCGTTAGTCGTATGTAAAATCGTATCCCAGATCGGTATTTTTACATAAAAAGCATTGATTTCACCTAAAATCTCTGCCGAAAATATAAAAATTAAAATTACGGTTTCCAACCCTACCGGTATGGTAACTCCCAGTTTTTTATCTAAAAACTGCGGTACCATAAAAAGCAGCAAAGTCAGGATTCCCAAAAACATATTGTGGTAATTCCCCAGAAAAAACTGCCTGACAACAGAAATCAAAACCAAAATTGTCAGCACTGCCTGTATCTTTGTTTTATTCTTTGTAAAACTCATTTTCTCCTCCCTCCATAAATCTTTTAACTGTCCAAATTCACACTGGACTGTTGTTTTCATCATATCATAGCGAAAAGCAAACAGCAATAGCAAATCCTTTCGGCGTTTTCCATCTGGAGACCGACCTTTACTGTCACCTTTGCTGAATCATATGTGTCATATTTCAACTCACAGCCTATGTTAAACATCTGCAAGAACAGGAGGTGAAGTGCTACAATTTATTATAAAGTATTATGCCTCATCTTGGAGGAGCTTACTGAATATTCCTTTTATACATTTCCACGAAGCACATTGCCAGTATTCTTTATTCCTGAGACAGTAACAGAACCTGCTCTTCCCCCTCCGCTTGTCAAGCCATACTGTTTAAGTGTTTTGTACAGCTTCTCTGCATTAGCACCACCTACTCAGTCATACCTTGGTGCGTTTGATGCTGACTGCACCTACGGTATTTAGTGCAACAGATAATGCCTGCAAGTTTTCGCCATACTGCACGGTTGCTTTTACATCGCAAGGAAACTCCCCTTTACGGGTATCTCCATGCAGCATACAAATGGCATATGTTTGACGATTTCATCCGGAGCTTTGATCACGGCCAGATGGTTCCCTGGTGTCCTTTCTGTCCACCCTTCACTTGCTAACTTATTCATTTCATTAGCTGCAACCTTAACCTTATAAGTTTCTACTTTGTATTCGTACATATTTCTTTCCTCCAAATTCATTTTTTCTCACTGTACCATTGTAGGATCCCGACAAGATTTTCCATATTTACATAGCTGGCATCTTTGCTCAACAGTTCCAGCATTCGTTCATCTTGAGCAGAGCGCTGCTTTTGTGCAGATAATCCTTTTGTAAGCATGGAAATCATCAGCTTATCCATACCCTTTAATTTACTTCTGTCAAAGCCACCTTGAAGCGTAAACAATGGAATATCCTCCGGAATAGACGTGGCCTTTCGTACTTCGGATATCAATGTTCCGGTATCGCATAACCCAACACCACAGACAGTACAAACAGAAAAACGTTTTGCTGCGCCGGAATAGCCTTTGATATGACTTGCGTGAATCCAGCCCATATAAATCACATTGCTTCCACCAGGCAGCTGGGATACAGACTCATCATAAGAATAAACCGGAAGTCCGATCTCTTTTCCTAACAGAAATGCATATTGCCGGGTATGACCCGTTTTGGATGTGTATATAATAGCAGATGGTTTCATAGATGTTCATCCTCCTGACCAGATGTTTTTAACCAACAGTAACTAAATGATATTGTGATCTGAACAGTTACCATATTATCACATAATATAATAACAGACCGGAATCACACGGATTCCGGCATGTTTTACACGGATAATACTTGATTTTCTCATACTTTCACAATTCTGCCCAGCACATACTATTTTGTTATGAGTGCAGCTAATCTTGAAAAAGGCTTTTTCATTGCAAATGCCAACAGCACAACCAACACCGTGACTATAAAGAACAAGCCAAAAACTTTCCCTTTCAGAATTTCAAATAAACTGCCGTATATTGCCTGCCCGACAGGAGTCGCACACATCCCGATGCACATGGCACAGGATATTACCTTTCCAATCAGGTTGCCCGGTACGATCATCTGTAAAAACGACATAATCTGTATCGAAAACAACGTTGCCAGAAACATCAATATTCAAAGGCACCTTCCTTTTCGTGGCAGATGGCAAACATACCCACGCCATTTTCAAGAATAGCTTTCTCTATCGGACTTTCCGGTTTCATAGTCTGCCAGAGCCGTACATATTTCTGTGCATACTCCTTATCCCAAAATTCGGGATACTTCTTATAGCCCTCCTCCGGGCAGATAGAAGTAAAAAAGCCGATAAAATTCGTTACTGGTTTATGTTCTTATGTAACTTTCATTCGTGTTTCTCCTCTCGTTTATATCAAAATCTGTATGTACCGTTAATATATTATTACTTTCCTTCAATACTTTGCACAGCCACCTATCTAAATCCCAATGATTGTCCCTGCAATCTATCTCTCCAAGTTCCGGACGAACATGATATGCTAATCTTTCTTTGACAATACTGAATTCTGCCTGTACATTTTCCTTATTTCCTCTTGCATCCAAACGAATCCATCTATCCAGTTCGCTAATATAAACGGTATTGAGTGCATGTATAACATAACCTTCACTGGCATCTTCATCAGCTCTTGTCAACTTCTGATAACTGATACCCACAGGAATTCCGGTTCCACCAATTAATCCAATTTTTTCACTTCAAAACATCTCCCTCATTCGGTGAAATCACAAATGTAACCTTTCTTACCTTCCTTCCCTCGGTCGCTTTGTTTGGCATATATCTCTGAATCAGTTCGCCGTAGGACTTGATAAATTCCATCATCTCATCATCACTCATCATAAGCGAAGCCGATCCAACAGTAAGAAGGTCTCTTTGTGGATCTGGATTCTCTCCGTTGAAATAACGGTAAAATTCTCCCTGCAGTCCCATCAGTGCCGACTGGATCAGACTGTTGTATTCTTCATTGGTATCGTCATAAGGCCTCTGCGGTGCAATGGCATAGGTCTTTTCCATGGAACCACGTTTGAATTCTTCCTTTACCACAGTAATAATTTCCGCATCCAGAAGCACTTTTATATGACGATAAAGGCTGGCTCTCGGAATATCCGGCAATTCCTCCCCTATTTCGGCAGATGTAGCCTCCTTTTTTATCATGATGACCTGTATGATGCGCTGACGCGTGGCATTCATGCAGGCTTCCATATAATCTTTTTTCATATCTGTTCTCCACTGTTTTTCATTCCGCCTTCGAGCGGTGGTATAACCTGCTCATAATAACTCTTTTTCAATTGGTTTTTCTCTTCATTCAAGACAATCCATCAAATGAATTATCACACACAAATCAGTATAATTTTTGATATGAAATGAATTCCGAAATGTCCTAACATTGCGTACTGGATACCATACTTACGGAACCATCTTCCAAAGAACAGGGCAAATGCACCATTCAGCAGAAAACAGCGAAACAGAATCAATCCGGTGATCCTTCCAAAAAACATCTGTGTTGCAGGGAGATGACCAACGGAAAATACAAGCGCCGCAATTACGTTTGCCGAAATAAAAATCCAGACCGGTATTTCTTTTTTATCTTTTTTTCTCACGAAAATCATCACCAGAATCAGTGCAATGAGTCCCATGAAAAACCAGCGAAGCAAGATCTCCTCGATCACTGCTCCATAAGTCAAAGAACTGATAAAGTATGCCACGCTGATTCCTTTTTCATAATCTGCTGCCACTTCCGGAATCAGACGCCCCATTACAAAGTAATCCGCAGCAAACATAAGCCCAAGAGCAACGATGACAGGACATACCTTTACAAGAACTTTCTTCTCAAACCGGAAAGGCTTCATAAGCCCCAGTCGATCCACGATGAAGTAACCGACCACCCATCCAAACAACGAGTAAACCAAAGTCTGGATCATAGTTACTGCAATCAGTGCCTGATAACTTCCCAATTGCGCAATAGCCGATTCAATAACCTCCGGAGTCGAATGCTCAAAGGTGTACATTCCAACAGTAATACCACCAATGACTGCAAACGGCAAAATCACCAGATATGTTTGCAGTGCCTTTTTTAATGTTAACCTGATGTATTGTTTCATGATTATTTCCTCCTGCTCAAATACGATCGTTTTAACTATTCTCATTATTGAGATTGGTTATACATTTATACTAATCTCATTTTTGAGATCAGTCAAGAGGATTATCATTTTCCTGTACACATTGCACTTCAATCGATGCTCTTATTCATTTCTATATCCACCTTAAGGGACGAGTCAATTTCTTTGCTTCATATTTGCAACAGATTCCCATTGTGATGATTTCATTGCTTATAATCCGATTTTCTCCACATATTTCATCGGTGTAAATCTGATGCCATTCACCGTCTGTTCCCGATCCATCGCTTCAAAACCAAGATGTCTGTATATCTCCACTGCATATGGCGAAGAATTTACAGTAAACTCCTGCCTGTCATAGTCTCTCCTCATGGTATTGAATAAATCCCGCCCGATTCCTTTTCTATGGTAAGCTGAATTTACAAAGAATCCGCCAATATGCTGAGGCTCTCTCATACAGAGCGTACCAATCAGGCTGTCACCTTCAAATGCTCCATAAAACTGCAGTTTGCGGGTGCGCTCCTTATCATCCAGACTCTTACGAAACTCCTGAATCCCTTCTTCGGAATATTCCGGGACTTCAAACTGAAGAAAAACTTCCCAAGACAGATCCAGTGCGCTCTGAATCTCTTCCGGATATAAACGCCTTACCGGAAACTGCTTATCCTGTCTGGTATAAGCATATAAAGCCATATCCAGCACCTGACCATTCTTGAAAGCATTGTTTTTCAATATCCCTTCAAACTGAAATCCTGCTTTTTCCAGCACCTTTCTGGATCCGATATTGTATGCAAATGGCTCGGCAAAAACCCGAAGAATATCCGTCTCTTTAAAAAGCTTTTCACAAAGCTGTCTTACTGCCTCTGTCATAATACCTTTGCCCCAATATTCTTCAGAAAGATAATAACCAAGCTCTGCCGTACGGGAATGGATATTCCCCTGACGGAAAGCTCCTATACTTCCTACCGCTGTACCATCCACATCAATCGCATAAGCAAATGTATCATTTACATCAGAATTGATGATAAAATGAATATAATCCAACGCATCTTTTTCAGTATATGGATATGGCAATCCATCCCTCAGGTTGTTCATTACTTTTCTGTTAGACAGTGTGGAAGCAAATGCTCTTGCATCTGTTGTTTCCCATTTTCTGATCGATATTTTCATTTCAAATTTTTCTCCTGCAAACGACGATTCACCTTATGTTACAACCTCGTTCTCCTATTACAAAACTTTATGCGGCCATTTGCATATTCCTATCTCCAGAGCCCGTTCTTCTTGTAAATGAAAATCCGCATATCTGCAATACCAGCATTCTTTCAGGCTATCTATTGCATCTTCCCTGGGTGTATATGCCGGACACAGATTCCCTGGCCACACGTTTCCATTTTTATTTGGCACTTCAAAGTACATCCCGTCCCGTGTCATAGATGCCACCTTCCATTTTCTGCGAAAGTCATTTACCGTTTACTTTTTTCCGGCAATGCCGTAATCAGTAAGTATAATCCAGCTAACAGTACAACTGTTCCGATCATAATCAGCATCATATACTCCGGTTCAACGACATTTCCCTGAAATGTCGGATTGCAATCCAGAGAATTCGCAATTCCTTTTATGACCTCTGCCGGGAAGCCTTTTGTTCCCATCTCTTCAAACACACCTCGAAGCATATGATTTTTTATCAATGCTGTTCCATATGTCCCCGGAAGATAACTCATGACTTTCTGCAGTCCCTCTCCAAAGTTGGAGATTGGCATATAAGCTCCACAGATAAAACCGTATCCGGCACTGACAATCGTTCCCACTGCCGACATTTGTCCCTGTGTTTTCAGTGGATAGCAGACAATGCTGGATAAAACGGCGCCAAATAATACCAGGATAAGCAGATCCAACATCAATAAAGCCACATCCGTCACTGTCAGATACCAGCCCATCATCCCTATGTATCCAAGGCAGAGTGCCAGAGCCAATAGATTCACCATCAGGGAATTCAACACTGTGGAAAAGAAATACCCAAGATAGATCAAGGGTTTTCTGATCGGCGATACATCAAAATCCTTCCGTACTCCCAAAGCCCGGTCCTGTACCATTGTCAGATTGACACAAAAGGTTACCGTCACACAACTGACCGCCAGAAGAGCTGCAGCAAGCTGGCCTGCAACCGTTCCGTTGATCAGCTTTTCTGAAATATCCACTACTGCAGGAATATTGGATGTAAAAGAATCCTTATACACTTTGGCAAGGAATGTCGCATATAAAACAATCAGGATAATGGGGGTGATCAAAGAGGATAAAAGCATTCCCTTATCCCTGAAAAATAGTTTTCGGTTTCTGTCAACCAATGTTATAAATGTTCTCATCACTGTTCACCTCCCAGTTTTTTTCCTGTCACTGCGATAAATACATCATCCATCCCACCTTTTACGATCTCATAGTCACGAAATACAGATGCATGGTTTACGATCAGACTGGTAGCTGCCAGAGGTGTCTCAATGGCAATCCGGTAGCCGTCCCTGATTTCTTCATATGCCATCCCCAGGCTTTCCACTTCTTCCCTGGTCACTCCATAAATAGAGAGATAATCTTTCACATATTCATTTTTCAATTCATACGGAGTACCTTCTGCCGCAATATGGCCGTGATCGATGATCACAATATAGTCGGCGGATGCTGCTTCTTCCATATAATGAGTTGTCAGTAAAACCGTAAGTCCCTCTTCCTCACGAAGTGTTTCAATAATGTTCCAGATCATTTTTCTGGTCTGTGGATCCAGTCCGGTGGTCGGTTCATCCAGTATCAATAACTGCGGTCTGTGAATCAAAGCCCTTGCAATATCCACCCTTCGTCTCTGACCGCCTGACAGTTTTCCTACAGGACGGTCAATAAACTCCTGCAGATCAAAAACCGTAATCAATTCCTTCAGGCGATCTTCAAACCTTTTCCCTGTGATACCATACAGCGCAGCTCTGCTTTTCAGGTTTTCCCTTGCAGTCAATGGTTTATCTAATACGCTGTCCTGAAAAACGACGCCTGTCATCTCTTTAATCTTATGACATGAACTGTTTACATCCCATCCGTTAACCCGTATATCTCCACTGTCTGCCGTCAATTGACCACAAATCATGGAGATTGTCGTACTTTTTCCTGCACCGTTTACACCCAGGAAAGCAAACAGTTCTCCTCTTTTCACACGAAAGCTCAGATCATTTACTGCCTTTACCTTTCCAAAATTCTTATTCAAACGATGAATCTCGATGATATTTTCCTGCTTACTCACAATCTTTTCTTCTCTCCTTTTCTTTGTCATGTACCAAAGATACCACATTTCAAAAAAGAAAGACCGGAATCACACGGATTCCGGTCTGTTTTACACTGAATTAACCACTATTTGATGGATAGAAATCATTCTTCCTCTTTTCACCAACTGTTCTAAATGATCATCCGAACCCGGAATCTCGTTCCTTCTGTGAGATAACAGATTTCGCTGTCTGTTTTATTCACAAAGGCTACTACACTTCTGGTTCCGATTCCATGATCCTCTTCCCTGGAAAATGGATAGCCATCTTCGTCAAGTATTACCTTTCTATCACAGGAATTCTCAATTTCCAGCAGATTACTGATCACAATCGCAAGACGTTCTGCCAGATACTTCTTCGCTTTCTCTGTATTTCCTTCTTCAAGCAATTGATACAGTGCCGCTTCAAAATGCCTTCTGTCATGTCTCATCAGCTGATCATTTTGTATGGAGCTTTCTGTTATCTGGAGCCGTTCCTTCATATTTTTTGCAGCAATTTCCATAAGGTATGCGTCCGATTGCCATTTGTTCTTTTCCTGCACCAGTTCCATCTCATGTTTCATTAAACCTGTGTACTTTTCAAGAATTACAAAAACTGCAATATTTACAATGACCAGCAAGACTGCCATTCGAAGGAACTGTCCCGAATTAAAATGATCGTACTTCCCCATTGCTAACAAAAACATATCCACAACGATCAGAACTACGGAAACCAGCGGCATTGCCATAAGCATTAAACTCATGTAATCTGATTTTTTGTTTTTTTCCTTACTTCCGAATCTACAGATGATAATTACCAGAATTATTTCCATTTTAATTGCTTGAACATACTGCCATCTCTCATTTGGTGACCATAAATAATCAAATGTTCCTGCCCGGCTTCAATATCATTCCGGCAGTCCAACATCAGTGTTCCACAGATAGCATAGTTTTTTTGAAAATCATGGTGAAGATAAAATTCATTGTTTTCTCCCTGCACGACCGGATAACTGATATCAGTTCCATCTATCTTCAGCCACCCGATACAGTCTGCATTTTCATCCAGCAATGCCTGATAATCAAAGTCATCTATCTCTGTCAACGGATTATCTGCATTAGTTTCTGTCCCTTCATCCTCTGAATCCTTTTCCGGAAACGCTATCTCTTCCACCTGCCGGTAATTCTGCCTGTTGTCATAAGAATCCTGCCAGTAATCCAAGAGGAATTTCCCGCATATCACCGAAACAACCAGAAACACAGTCATCATTACGTTTTCTATTTTCCTCACATAGCACCTCCTTCCAAGCATGAAAAACCTATTATTTTGATAATAATTTTAAAAATCTCTTATCATTCATCTGCTCATTTGTAATATACTCACCATCACAGAACAGTGCATAGGTTGTAATCGGTGTTGGTGCATTCTGAGCTTCTTCTCTGCTCTTTATATGAACCGCCTTGAATTTGATATCTTTCTCTGTTGCAAGATTCTCTAAAACAGGGACATACTTTGCATTATAAGGACACTGATAGGTGTAGAAAAGAACATACCCTTTTTCATCGATATGCGGATGCCTGGCATTTTCCTTAAACTTTGGTGGCTCTGCTTCTTTTTCAAATGGCAGATACCAGAGCTGCACTCCATTATCTGCTTCATCACAGGGTTCAAAGCCTTTATATTTCAAGAATTTAGGATCTGAAAGGAACGGTTTCTTTTTCGCACACGATAAAATGCACAGACCCTTCTTTCCTTTCTGTTTACTGTCTTCCATACAATCATTCAGCAGTTCGTTTGCATATCCATGTCCCTTGAAAGAACCCGCAACCCACAAACAATCAATATACATATACCCATTGGCATCAATTGGATTCCACGCATACTCTGCAGGAATATATTCAATAAAGCATTTCCCTCTCTCCTCACTTTTCAAGAAAACCAAACCTTCATCAAATCGTTCCGAAAGCCATGATTTTTTCGATAAAACCTGTACATCCTTATTATTTGAGATTGCGCAGCAGATGTGCTCTTTTTCCAAATTGTTTTTTGTAACGCGGATAAATTCCATTTGAAATTCCCTCCCTCAACACTCTTCAAGTGTCCATATTCTATATTAGAATGATTTTTTACATATTGGATGCCTGATTACTGTCGTCCACTTCTCAGGAGCAACCTTTCTTGCATCAGACATATATATCTCATGGTGAAACCTGTCATTGCTAAAGTCATTGCGGTATCCATGATCTTCCAGATATTTATCCATAATTGCAACAGTTGCGGGCTCATCATCAAAAGGCCCGTGATGCATAATCTGAACACACAAACCCTCATCAATCGTAAGGAATTCGACTCTGGAACAGTCCATTTTTTTCTTCGCATATGCTGTCTCCACTGCCCAGTCAAAATCCTTCTTTGTCACAAAGTCCGGAAGCCTTATTACTGATATCCAGTTAAATTCAGCTTTTATACTGTAATCACAGCCATCCACTCCCTCTTGCCACCAAAAACCTTCCAGTGGCGGTACTACATACTCGAAAAATCCTTCTATCTTATAATCTGACTTATAGCTCATCTTCAAAGTATATGCTATCGCATATAATATACCTACTGCCTGCTTGTACTCGCCACCTTCTTCGTTCGGATTACCTTTTCCTCTTACAGCGATGTAATTTGCCTTCGGAACAGTCACTATTTCCGGCTTGTTCTTTGGCATGTAATATTCTTTAAATTCTTTCTTGAAATCAAATGCCATAGTTTTACCCTTTCTTCTTACTCATTTTCTTTGTCTCTGAAAGATCTTCATACATAGACAGAATTAGTCCTCTCAGATAATTCTTATTCTCTATTTCGGTTACTAAGAGCATCGGCTTAGCTCCATCATACGGTATTTCCTGAGGTGCATCCGGAAGAAGTTCCAAGCTTGATACCGTTACCTTCACCAGAAACCTGTCATCATAGATTCCACCAAATAATTTGTCGTTATAATAAAGCAGATATTCTTTCTTTGATGCCATGTTTTCTCTACTCCCCCTTATTTCTGCAGGCTCTGCATCATAGAAAAAAATTCATTTGCGTTGCCTGTACTGAAATACGCATACCAGTGTTCCAATGTATCTGTCGCAAATACATCCAGGTATTCTAAAATCAATCTTGCCATATCAAGTGCGCCTGTAGCTGCAGCAGTGATCAAATTGCCATCTCTTACAGCCGGCTTATTAACATAATTATCTGTTCCCTTATACTCTGGGCAAAACATATTTAAGAAACCTGCTCCGTTGCTCGTGTGCTTCTTATCATCTAAAATCCCGATATTTGCCAGTGCTACTGTAGCTCCACATATTGCAGCAACCAGTCCCCCGGCTTCCAAGAATCGCTTAGCAATCTCAAGAATCCAGAAATTTTCAGATTCACTCCAACTGTCTGATCCGGGAAGAATCAGCACATTATCTTTATTTGCCTGAACATCTTTTATCGTTAGGTCCGGAACGATCGCAAGACCTCCCATGGATTTGACCGGCTCCTTAGAAAGAGATACTGTTTTCACTGAAATATCTCTGGCATCCTTCCTGAAAAATCTTTTTGAATGAAGTTCTGCAACGCAGTAACCAATTTCCCAATCAGCCATTGTATTCATTACATAAACATATACTGTTGTCATTTTTATCCTTCTTTCCTGTATTTTTCTGCAAGTTCAGAAGTGATACGAAACAGTTTCTCCCTTATAGACTCTGGTTCAAGAACAGTGACATTGTCCCTGCATGAAAGTATCCAGGACAGCAAGCCCTCATCATCAGCATAATCATGTTCAAACAGAAGTTTTCCATCGGGCATCTCTGCAAAAGAGTCTATACCGTATTCTTCAATCAAATGCCATTTCATTGACGGATGAAAAGCTGCTTTTACTTTTGCCTGCGGAGGAAACACCTTTTCATTTGATAAGTCTGGCATTGGGACTGCACTTCTTTTTTCAAAGTTTCCGGCATGCACCAGCTCTGTCATTCGATTCAGTTTGAATATCCGATAGTTGTTCCTTAGCAGACAATATCCATAGATGTACCAGCTTGACCATTTGAAAATCAGATAATACGGTTCCATTTCCCTCTCCGTATTACCGCTCGGAGCATAATATTTAAACTTTAGTGTCTTCCCAAGCTCGATGGCATCCTGAATCAATTCAATCTTTGACGACAGAGAATTCTTATTCCATGATGACAGGTCGATAAGAATCGACTCATTTCCACTGACAAAATCAGAGGATCCAGCCTTGAGTTTTTCCATAAGCTGCCCATAATAATGGCTGCCGCTTACACTGTCAAGACTTCGAAGCCCTGCCATAATCATCTGCATATCCTTAGATGTCAGAATCGTCCGATCCATCTTATAGCCATCCATGATGCTAATACCACCGCCGCACCCCTGTGATGTCAAAATCGGAATACCGGCTTTGCATAAATCTTCAATATCTCTGTTTATTGTTCTTCTTGAAACCTCGAACTTTTTCGCCAATTCCGGAGCAGTTATTTTCTCTTCCTGCAAAAGGATAGAGAGAATACCGATAAGCCTATCTATTTTCATATCACTTTCACTTCCTGATTCATTATACCATCTATAACACGTCACCTGTGTGTCATGTTCAATTTATATTATACACAAAATAAAAAGGTGTTTACATCTGGTTCATCACTTTTCTAAATAATAAAGCCCCAAACCATTGATTTTCAAGGGCACTGAAAAACTTCCATTTTTTTAGGTGGGAGTTTTTCTTTTATGATA
>JAUNPJ010000126.1 GCA_030536755.1 Eubacteriales bacterium
CTTTTTCGCTTTTGTATTTTTCGGTTTCAATACGAGCCTGTTCATTGGCCCAAGCTATAACCCCGTCTCTGTCGGTATGGAGCTGTTTTGATAATTCAGCCAGGGTGCCATTTCCGAACGGTCTTTGAAGTACTTTTACCCTGTACATTTGTGTAAGACAGAGTAATGTAAAAGGATTCTGAATTTTGGGATTTGGATGTAGTCACTCGCATAATCATTACCTCTAATTCCATTATGTCAAATCACTAAAAATTACTAGATATAAATACAAAAAAGTTGACAAAAAATAAGCCTATTTCAAGGCTTTGGGGCGCTTTTGGGATGATTGATGTGTCAAACACCCGGGCCCCGAATATGGGGTGGCTTTTTTGAAAAATCAAGGTACGGGTGATTACCTACTTACAAGAAGAAAGCAACACAGAAAGAACTTTTTAAAAGCCTGCTGGTTGAAAAGGCAGTCATTCCACTACCGGAGGAAGAGAAGGTGTGTCCGGTCTGCAGCACGCAGATGGTTCTCAGCGGTGAGGAGTATGTCCGTCGCGAACTGAAATTCATTCCTGCCACATGCAAAATGATTGCGTACTACAGTCAGAGCTGCTAATGCCCCTCCTGCAAAGAAGGGATCTGCGATACAGAAAAACCTGTGATTGTAAAATCCTAGGTCCCGTCAGTTTTCGTCGGGAAAGGACCTGCCTCAGCATCGACTGCTGCATGAATCATGTATCAGAAATATGCCAACGGGCTTCCCCTCTGTCGCCAGGAAAAAGACTTGAAACAATATGGACCCCAGATCAGTCGGACGACGCTCGCTAACTGGATCATTTACGGTTCATGGCATTACTTCCAGCCGTTGTACGATTACTCCCACCGTGAACTGGTGAAGCGGAGTTTTGCAATGGCGGATGAGACCAGGGTTCAGGTACTGCATGAGGACGGGCACTGAGCCCAGGCCAATCTTTCATGTGGCTGTTCCGCAGTGGAGAAGACGGACTTCCGGCAATTATCCTGTATGGATATTCCCCTACCAGAAACGAAAGCCCTGCGAGGGAATTCCTGGAAGGATATCACAGATATCTGGAAATCAATGGTTATCAGGGCTATAATGGTCTGCCGGGTATCAAACGATGCTCCTGCTGGGCACTCATACGCCGGTACTTTATTGATGCCATCCCAAAAGGAAAGCAGTATGATTACAGCCAGCGGTACAGGGAGTCCAGTATTGCAACCGGTTATTCGCCATTGAGAACTTCATCAACAAAAAATATCCTGGTGATTATGAAAAGCGGAAACAGCTGCGTCTCGAGAAGGAAAAGCCCATTCTGGAGGCTTTCCGGTCGTGGCTGGATCAGCAGAAGCCTTTCTGGAACACCCGCATGGACAAAGCGGTGAATTGCGTCCAGAACAGACATGACACAACAGAGACTTATCTTGAAGATGGGCGCTGCAGTTTTACAAATAATCTCAGTTTATCCATACTGTTATCATCTATTATAACGATTTTCAAATCTAGAAAGTTCTGATTCATTAACGAAGAGAGTTTTTTTTAATATATTTCTCATTACTATATGTTGGAACAATGATTGATACCTTTTCCATCTATCGTATTCCTGCTTTCCGTTTCACTGTCTTTCCTCTCAATCGTGGCTAAAATTTCACTGTCTTCGTCCAATCTTTTTTCTGCTGAATGTGATCGTAGAGCCATTTCGGCAGCCAGAATCGTCACTTTCTCCTCCAGTTGTGAAACCACTATTGATAAAGTAAATACTTTTTCTAGTAGAATAAAAATAATTACTAAAAATACCAAATTTGCCGGAGACATAACCCCCAGAAGTTCTGTCAAAATATAAGTTACTTCAGGGAACAAACTAAGAAGACATAAAATTCCTGCTAAAATCACCCAGAATATTGCGTCTTCCATTTTCACTTTTAACTTTCTGATTTTGCTCAAAATCCATACTGCTGTCGTCAGGCCTAAAACTAGCAGAACGAAACGCAACGTATTTGACATTTTCTCACTCCTTTATCCGAATGCGGAACCACTGAAATAGTAAAATTGAAAATAGCATTTTCATCATATACCAAATAGATCCTTTGAAATCCAGGTAACTGACACCAGCAATTCTTTCGTGCATCTCCACTTGAACTTCTTCGATATGAACACCACAATTCAACAAGTATGCTAACGTATCCGGCTCTGGACTGTAATGTATATCGTATCCGAACCGTTTGATCATTTTTTTATTAAACAAACGCATGCCTGAAGTTACATCCCCGATGTATTTTCCTCTGGTAGTAAGCCAGATGGCTATTGTCAAAATCTGGCTTCCTACCATTCTCCCATTGAGCGGTTTACGCTTTGTCTTAAACCGGGAACCAATCACAATATCGGCCTTGCTTTTCTTCATTTCATCAATCAGATCTACGATATACTTTGGGTCATGCTGCCCATCACCATCCAGTTGAAGAACATAATCATATCCATAATAATTTGCATAACGCATCCCACTTTTAATCGCGCCGGAAAGTCCAACATTTACCGGGAGATCAAGAAGGTTATAATTTCTTCTAGCGCACACTTTTCGTGTGTCATCGGTAGAACCGTCGTTTATCACCACATAATCATACTCCGAATAATTCTGGATAAGGTTATCCACTACCCTCTCTATATTTTCTGCTTCATTGTAAGCTGGGATTATAATTAGTAATTTCAAGGTTCTTCCCCATTTCTTTTGTATTGTCTCCTTATTATTGAATAAAAGGATATGATTTCTTATTCTATCATACATTCAAAAAATATCAACTACCTAATTCTTACATCCAGCCTTGACACACATACTTTCTACCAACAAAACCACCAATTTATAGTTTATATTCTCAATCCCCCTCCAAAATTGCCATACTTACATCTACCAGTTTTTCACCGCATTCAAGTGCTATCGCATTTGCCTGTTTCAGATACCAATAGTAATCATTACTAATCCTGAACATATAATCATACTCTCCTTCTTTAACCTGAAAAGTATAGGAATATTTTGTTTCATATCTTCCATCTTCATATTTCCCGACTATCAGATTTGCACTGACTGACTCATCGCTATCTTCATACATTCCAGCCATATCACTTCCGGTGTATTTTATATGCACTTTAAGATAATTTCCTGTTATTCCAGGTTCAATTTCAGACATATTAAATCTATATAATCCATCCACATATTCTAATCCTGCAACAACAATATTATCAATACTGTTTTTCTTATCACCCTCTGCCCAGATAAAAGGCAGTTCACTAACATTATAAAAATGCACATATGGCAAATAGCTATATGTTATTCCTCCATCACTTGAATAAGGGCCATCATAGCCATAGTCAATCAATTCGCAGTTATATGTAACAATCT
>JAUNPJ010000127.1 GCA_030536755.1 Eubacteriales bacterium
TGGTTTCTGCCACCTAATACATATGACTGCGGCTCATTTGTGGTGAATTGAAAAGCAGTTGTAGGAAAGGAGTAAAAAAGTCTTATATCCGCTGAAAATTCAACATAGAAGAGAGCTTTTTCTTATGAAATCTATCTTTGAGGAAATGGGTGGCACTTACCGTCAGGAGGGCGATTACCTTATTCCCAACCTTGTATTGCCGGACATCGGCGATTATCGGATCGGCAAATATGGGCGTATGCGCCGCAACCATCTGAAAGAACACCGTCCAGCCTTTTACAGTACACTGTTTTTGAATGGCACGCTGTTCAAACACGTCGCGGAAATCGACCAGACTTGCAACGAGCGTATGGCGATCATCACTTCCGCTATGGCGAAGCAGGAAGGTGTGACCGAAGCCTTGAAGGCCGCCGATCAAATGGAATGGGTGTGCCGAAAAAACAGCATCCATTATCGTGCAGAGGAAATCGTGTTGGCAGAACTTGTATATGATTAGAAAAATGCCCGTTATCGGCTGTATAGCTGATAACGGGCATTCACTTTATCCTTTCGGTTCAGTGAAGGTATATTTGCCTCGCCCTTGCTCTGCGGCGGACTTGATTAAGCCCATTTCTTTCATCTTGTTCATCATCTTACCTGCGGAGGATGGCGCCAAATTACAAATTTTTATGACATCGGCACGGGTAAATGGAACATCAAATTCAAAGCTCGCAAACAGCAAAAAAAGATTTTTTTTTGTTGGTGTATTGAGCTTCAACTCAGAAATGGAGCGTTCAAACGCTACTTTTTTACCCTCGAACGCTACTTTATCCTGTTCAAACGCCACTTTTTCGTTCCCGTCAGTTCCATAATTCAGGTTATACAGCGTGACCTGGAATGAGGTAACATCGGAATAGAACTTCGGCTCCAACTCGTCACGGTAATTATGTGCTGCATAATAGGCTTCGGTTATCTTCTTAAAACCGCTGCCCTGACGTTCCATATAGCCCAATCGACCGAAAATGTCTGCCAGAACAGGATTACGGCGAGTGGAGGATATGCTGTCTATGTCCCGTTCCTGAATCCGTGTTCCGTCTGCCATGCCGCCGGGAGAATAGATGGTAAGCCGATCATCGTATATGTCCACATGGACTTCGCTGCCCAAAATCAGATAATCACGATGGATTATGGCATTAACAAGAGCCTCGAAAACACTGCGCTCACAATAATCCGGCATTTCAATCCGTGAATTCGCTGTTTTCTTCCAACGGGTTTTCATATTGCGTTTTACGAAGCCAATGCCCTCATTGAGCAGAATAATCAGACTGCCGGAATATTCTGCACTATCCAGAGCGTCCACCATGCCGCCGCTTTTATCCAAACCGTTCCAGCGAGTACAGAACAGGCGGGAATGATGGATCGGAGAATCATCGGCAAACAGCGCACCGGCATTGGTGAGCTTTCCACTTGTGTCTCTGATTTCAAAGGAATCGAACAGCTTATCTTCCCAACTGTTTCCAGTCCACGCCTTGTATCGTTCACGCAGCTTGGAAAAGGCATAATCTTTGAAATCATATTCTGAAGTGAGCGCATCGTAGGTGCGGTTCATACCTTTCAAAAGCAACTGATTCAGTACATAATTTGGGGCAATCACACTTTCATTCCCCATACGGATATATGCTTCCATAATGCCGTCGGCCTTGTAATAATACGGGGTTGAGCGCCCCGCATACACAGTCAGCACAAGCAAATCTTTCTCATTTTCTCTTTCCGGAGTCAGAACGAAATTGGGAAAAGGCGTGATACGCTCCTTGATCAGTCGGCTGATGGCTTCTGCATCACTCTGAACATCCTCCAAGCCGATGATCTCTCTATCATCGCTGATACCAAAAAACAGTGTACCGCCGATACCATTTGAAAAGGCGCTGACACTTTTCAGCCAGCTTTTGGGCTTCTTTGTTTCCAGAGCAACCTTGAAATCACATTCCGTTGCTTCTGCAATCAATCTGTCTATCATAAAGTCAAGTTCCTCCTATCCCTTCCTATCATTCCTTTTTATCCTTCGCTCTGCTCTTGTAGACATTGTGCTTGTTCTTACACTGGGGGCTGCAAAATGCAGCACTGGGTCTGCTGGCAACAAACGGGCTTCGAGCAATGTTTGCACAGACGAATGGGATTATCCTTATCCGTCAGCATGAAGCTGAACATCATCGGCACGCCAAGCATCAGGGAATGAAAATCCCACACGATGGTCGGCTTATCCAGTAGTGCAATTCTGTAAGTCGGGGCATTGCCGCCAAAGGCTTCTATGCCCTGCTACATGAGCAGGCGCTGCTCCGGCTGCATCATATCATAATCTTCATAAAAAATTACGGAAGTCAGATAGCTAAAGGCAATATCTTCAAACTGCTGCTTAATCCATTCATACCGTTCAGCGTATTCCCGCTGGAGGCTTTATCTTGGAAGGAGATTGGACTCCCACCAAGAAAAATTTCTTATAACTCACCCCTTATAGAAGTGGGAGTCTTATCGAATTCCAAGATAAAATGATTTTTCGGAAGATAGACCGCCTCGTAGTCCATGAAGCTGGGTGTGGTAGGCAGAGCCGTCATCAAACCTAACAAACCATTTAACCGCAAACTGCTGAATTGCCTTCTGAATCTCAGTGTCGGATTTCTTTTGGGACTCCATGCGTCCGATATTGATGACATCCAGAACGATATTCTGATATTCTGCCAGTGGGTCATAGATGCTGGGCTGCGCCGTTTTTGTGGGGGAGGCAGGTACATCGTACCGTCTGCCGCCGCTTTCCATTCGTATTCACTATATCGCACCCAGTTGGAGCTGGTGCGTTCAAACAGGTTTTTGATTTCAAAAACCTCCGCTATGTATTGTAACCTGAATAATTCAAATTTATATTAACATTATACTATTCCTTTTTCACTGTTTCAACCACTTCGCTGTTATTTCAAATGCTCTCTGACGATTACGAACAGGAGCAGGAAGAACAGGCGGAAAACATTGACAGATTTATCGGCAAGGTACAAAAGTATCTTGATTTGGACGGGCTGACACCGACAGTCTTAAACGATATGGTAAAGGCGGTATATAATGTTCACACGTCCGATAAATCAAAAGGATATCGGGAACAGCAGATTGATATTTTCTATGACCTTGTGGAAATACTTTCCTCTGCCATGCTGAATGACCTGCAAAACAGAGAAACGGCATAGCCGAAGCTACGCCTTTTCCCGAAAACATTCTTATGCTGTTTTATGAGTGCCACCCTAAAAGGACTCCTTTTTTGCTGTGACACAAAAAAGCCCCTAAAAATCCATTTGAAAGGATTTTCAGGGGCTTTGTATACTATT
>JAUNPJ010000128.1 GCA_030536755.1 Eubacteriales bacterium
GGAAATGAGATATGGTATGATTTTTATCCATGGGACGATACAACAGGAGAAAGTATTACAGAAAATATTTTTGATTTGACAAAGGGCACATACTATTTGGTGATAGAGAAGCGAAATGACTGTACAGGAAATTATTCTTTCAAACTTGCGCTTCCACATACACACAGTTACCAAAATTATATTACGAAAGCTACAACTTCCAAAAATGGAAAAATTGTAAGAAAATGTTCTTGTGGAGCAGTCGCCGGTACGACAAATATTTATTATCCAAAGACAATTACGTTGTCTACAACTAATTATACCTATAATGGATATGTGAAGAAGCCATCTGTCAAAGTAGTTGGAAGCGATGGCAACATAATTGATCCGGATAATTATACGGTGACATATGCGTCCGGCAGAAAATATATCGGAAGATACAGGGTTAAGGTAACATTCAAGGGCAACTACACAGGAAGCAAGGCTGTATACTTTGAGATTGGTCCGAAGAATCCGACAACCGTATCAACCTCCCTGTATGGATATGATGATGTGAAAGTAAGCTGGAGCAGGGTCAGCGGAGCAACCGGATATAAGGTATATTACAAAAAGTCAACGTCCAGCAGTTATACATATCTTGGAAGAACAACGGGTACGTATTATAAGAAAGCCAATCTGACGGATGGAGCAAAGTATTACTTCAAAGTAGTGACATATAAGACGGTAGACGAAAATCAATGTGAGAATGCAGGAAAGACAGGTTCGATTTATACACTTAAGAAGATATCTGCACCGGGAGTTTCTCGATATGAAACAAAGGTGAAGGTAAGATGGAAGAATATTTCCGGAGAAAGCGGATATCAGATTTCCCGCTCAACAAGCAGTACGGGAACCGATATTGTATCCACATACAAGACAACGAGTGGAACCTACCGATATGTACCGGCTACAAAAGGTAAATATTATTATTACAAAGTAAGAGCATATCGAACTGTTGGAAAAAAGAAAATCTATGGACCATGGTCTAATGCAGTGAGATATAGAAGATAGCAATAAGAGACTGTCAGAAAATTGATGAGTGTGTGAAAGATTTTCTGTAATTTCAGATCTTCTATGATAATTGATGGGGCTTGGCGGCAGAATTTGCTGTCAAGCCCTTGATTAATACATATCAAAAATAAGCTGGCATACGATCCGGATATATGATAGCAAGCCCGCCACATACTTTCCCTCAATTTCGGATTGCCATACTTCATTTCCTGGCTATTTAAATGCTTACTCAATGGACGCTGTCTTCGATTGTATAGACAGAGTCTTTTAAATTAATGGTAACAGTGGTTCCATCCTGAAAAACGGTACGCTGAATCGTTCTTTCGGCGTTTAAAAACTCATGTCTTACCATTTCCTGATGTGCAACCTTTTCATGAAGCTGCGCGATGATCCGGCAGCGGCGAATGCTTTCATCGATCAGCTGGGCGGGCAGATCGAAGGCGCCGTCGCAGCCTGCATAAGCGCCGTCGCGGTCGAGGTAGCCGATTCCGCCATTTAACAGGGCGTAGAGCATGTAGTCTTCCTGCTCTGTGCGGTCGGTAAACCAGGGAATGATCAGACATTCATGGTAAACGAGATTCCACAGCGGAACGGGGATTCCTTTTGCGGGCGTGCCGGGCTTGTCCAGCATAAAGCTGTAAGGGGCATAGTGGCAGAAGGCAAGAGAACGAACCGCCCAATCGTTGACTTCCTCGCTGCTTGGCGCAATCTGAATACTGTTTAAATAATCAAAACAGGCGTTTCGGTCGTGCAGGCAGTCGCGGCGTGTCATTTTATGCTCTGTGTGACTGCATTCATCCGGCTCATTGCAGGTAAAAACGTCGAGATAGGCTGCGTCCAGATGAATGCCGCCCTCCGACAGCTGTCTGAAATTCCGCTTTACATAATAAGGAGCGAGTGAGGCACACAGGTAGCTCTGACGTCCCCCGGCCCAGCGGGCCTGATCGAAAATCTGACCGTTTGGATCGTGACAGGCGTATCTGGTATCGAAGGTATCTGCGTCAAAATAGTAATCGCGGTACTGGTCATGGATTCCGAAGCTATAGCCGCATTCTGTCATTGTCTGGCTTAAAGCCTTCATGCCTTCCCAGCCGCCGGCCTCTGTGCAGGGAGGAAGAATATCAGGATGCTTATTGTCGTAACCGGGATTTCCCCATCCATCCAAATGCAGATAGAGCTTTTGAACCCCTTTTTCCTTATAAAACCGGATTTCCTTTTCACGGAAGGCAAAGGAAGTCACAGAATCATTGTTTTCCGGATGTTCACGGTCATAGAAAATGGATTTCTCATCAATATGTTTTTTGATTCCTTTGTGAACGACGCTTGCTCCGATCAACCTGGAAATACTGGGGTTTTTGATTTCCTTTTCCGCAAGCGTTACAAAACGTCCGGTTTCAATCGCATACTGACGATACGCCTTGCAGATGGAATTGTAATCACAATCATCAAAAAAACTCATCCGCAGGATACGTTTGTAATTCATTTTCCCCAGACTGGGAAGCCAATAGGCCGAAACCGGGGTCGGACCCGCATGCGGATGCGTAATCTGATAGCCTCCATCCCATTCCGTCAAAGCAATCGCCAGATAGCCGCAGCGGTCATCAACCTGGGCAAACCACGGCATATAGGCTGCGCTGCTGCAGAACTGACCGTTAAAATGAAGAGGATTGATCTCATTTTCCCATGTATTTGGAATCATTAATCCCTGTAAATAGGGGATCAGGGTGTATGCGTCCTCTCTGACCGCATCAAAAACAAACGGCGCGGGCCAGTTCACTCTTGTAATCTGATTTTCCATTTCCTGAACCGGAATCCATTCAAAATAAAGAAAATCCGTGCTTGTTTCAATCCAGATATTTGTCTGAAACTGAAATTCATCAAAAAGATAGGTAGAAAGAATACCCTCTCCAATTCCGTTTTGATAGCGCTCATGGCGAATCTCTTTTGCGTCGCAGAATTTTAAATTCTGTTCCTGCATCTGAACAGACGGCAGAAAGGAATCGCTGCTTTTCCACACTTTCTCAGGTGTTCGGATTTGAAAAGAGAGTGTGCTTTCATTGAAATCGAAGGTTAAATAGTTTGACTGTATTTTCATGATCGTTTATGAAGCTCCTTTGTTTTGATTTATCAATTTTATCAAAAATCGATGGCAATTTCCAGACTGATAATCGATGGCA
>JAUNPJ010000001.1 GCA_030536755.1 Eubacteriales bacterium
GCTGCAGAGAAGATTGACGTAGACGAGACAGGAAAGATCACAGGATTATTCTAATCTTATTCATACAAAAAAAGGAGAGACGGTCGGCACAGCCGTCCGTCTCTCCAGTATCATATACATTTATAAGGAGGACAACATGGGATTTTCAACAAGTACATGTACAGAATTTGTAGAAGTATTAGCTTCAAAAGCACCAGTACCAGGCGGCGGCGGTGCATCTGCACTGGTGGGTGCAGTGGGAACTGCTCTCGGTAACATGGTAGGAAGCCTGACAGTCGGCAAAAAGAAATATGCTGATGTTGAGGAAGAAATGTATGAATTAAAAGCAAAATGTGACGTTTTGCAGAAAGAACTGCTTCATCTGATCGAGCGTGATGCAGAGGTATTTGAGCCTCTGTCAAAAGCTTATGGTATGCCAAGAGCTACGGAAGAAGAAAAAGCAGAAAAAGCAAGAGTTATGGAGATCGTTCTGAAAGAAGCTTGTTCTGTACCTATGGAAATCATGGAAAAATGCTGTGAAGCAATCGAGTTGATCAAAGAGTTTGCTGCAAAAGGCTCTGCTCTGGCAATCAGTGATGCCGGTGTTGGTGCTGCCTTCTGTAAAGCTGCATTAGAGGGAGCCAGCCTGAATGTATATATCAATACAAAATCTATGGCGAACAGAGAATACGCAGAAGAATTAAATGCAAAAGCAGATGCTATGCTTGCGAAATATCCGAAGATGGCAGATGAGATTTTTGAGAGCGTACTGGGAAGATTAAAATAATTAAGGAGATGTGAGTAATGGCAAAACAGTTATTAGGTAAAGAAGTAACCGCTGCATTAAACGAGAGAATCAAAGCAGACGTAGCGAAATTAGAGGCAAAAGGCGTAAAACCAACTTTGGGAATCATCCGTGTTGGTGAGAATGGAAGCGACATTTCTTATGAGAAAGGCGCTACAAAGAGATGTGAGACACTTGGTGTTGCATGCGAAAAATTCCTTCTTCCGGAAGACGTATCACAGGAAGAACTTCTGGCAGTTATTGATAAGGTGAACAAAGATGACAACATTCATGGCGTACTGTTATTCCGTCCGCTTCCAAAACATCTGAATCAGTCTCTGATTGAGAACGCTCTGGATCCTGCAAAAGACGTAGACTGTATGACAGATGGCTCTATGTCTGGTGTATTTACAGGAAAACCGATCGGATTCCCTCCATGTACTCCACAGGCATGTATGGAAATTCTGGATCATTATGGAATTGACTGTACAGGTAAAAAAGCAGTTGTTGTCGGAAGAAGCCTTGTAGTTGGTAAACCTGCTGCTATGATGCTGGTTAAGAAAAATGCAACTGTTACCATCTGCCACACAAGAACCGTAGATATGCCATCTGTTGTAAGAGAAGCTGATATCGTAATCGTAGCTGCAGGCCGTGCCGGTGTTGTAGACGATACTTATGTATCTGCTGGACAGACAGTCATCGATGTTGGTATCAACGTAAATGCAGAAGGAAAACTTTGCGGAGACGTAGATTTCGCAAAAGTTGAGCCGATCGTAGATGCAATCACTCCTGTACCTGGCGGCGTTGGAAGTGTTACAACTTCTGTACTGGTTGGTCATGTTGTAGAAGCTGCTATGCGTAAGTTTGCATAATCAAAAAGTTAAGAATTTTTGGAAGGACCTTGATAGAGGTCCTTCTTTTTTTGACCGTACGTGTTATAATACAATGGACTAGAAAAAGAAGGGGGTAGACAACAAATGAAATATTTGCTGAAACATTTAAAGCAATATAAAAAGCAGAGTATTCTTGCTCCATTGTTTAAGATGCTGGAAGCTTTGTTCGATCTTTTTGTTCCACTTGTGGTTGCAAACATTATCAATGTTGGAATCGGCAATGGGGACAACACCTATATTCTCAAACAGTGTGGAATATTGGTGCTTCTGGCACTGATTGGAATTACCTGCAGCTTTACCGCGCAGTATTTTGCGGCAGTGGCTTCTGTGGGCTGTGCGACAGGTTTGCGCCATGATCTGTTTTCGCATATTCAAAAGCTTGGTTATTCTGAGATTGATACGGTTGGAACCAGCACCCTGATCACGAGAATGACCAGTGATATCAATCAGGTGCAAAACGGCATCAATATGGCGATGCGTCTGTTGCTTCGAAGCCCGTTCATTGTATTCGGTGCCATGATTATGGCGTTTACAATCAACACAAAGGCAGCGTTGATTTTTCTGATTGCCATTCCAGTGCTGTCCTTGATTGTCTATGGGATTATGGGTGTTACCAATCCCGGCTATAAGGAGATTCAGCAGAAATTGGATCATGTCGTGAACAATGTGCGGGAAAATCTGACCGGTGTGCGTGTCGTACGTGCTTTTGGAAAAGAAAGAGAGGAAGTTGAAAATTTTAAGGAGATCAATGGACAGTTAAATGCAATGCAGCTGCGTATCGGACATATTTCTGCTCTGATGAATCCCATGACATATGTAGTTGTGAACCTGGCAATCATCGCGATTTTAAAAGTAGGAGCATCCAGCATCAATGGAGGTGTTTTATTGAGCGGTGATGTTGTGGCTCTGGTCAATTATATGAGCCAGATTCTGGTGGAACTGGTCAAGATGGCAAACACCATCATTCTGATCAGCAAAGCACTTGCAAGTATGAACCGTATTGCGGGAATTCTGGATACAGAGCCTGTGATGGAGTTTCAGGAGCAGGAGACTGCATTACCCGAATCAGAGGAAGCAGTGCGCTTTGAACATGTGGGCTTGATCTACCAGGGTGCGGGAGAAGAAAGTCTGACAGACGTTTCATTCTGTGCAAAAAAAGGTCAGACGATTGGTGTGATCGGAGGTACAGGAAGCGGAAAAAGTACGCTAGTCAACCTGATTCCGCGTTTTTATGATGCAACCAGCGGAAAAATTTCAATATTTGGAAATCCAATTGAGAAATGGGGAAAGGAAGAACTTCGGACCCGTGTTGGTGTGGTAATGCAGAAGGCTCAGCTTTTTCAGGGAACCATTCGTTCCAACCTGCTCTGGGGAAAGCAGGTTGCAACAGATGAGCAATTGTGGCATGCGTTGGAGATTGCTCAGGCGGCGGAAGTGGTGCGGGGCAAAGAAAAGGGACTGGATGAGCCGGTCGAACAGGGTGGACGCAATTTTTCCGGTGGTCAGAAACAGAGGATGACGATTGCCAGGGCACTGGTGAGTGAGCCGGATATTCTGATTCTGGATGACAGCGCCAGCGCGCTGGACTTTGCTACTGATGCATCACTGCGCAAAGCTTTGAATACCTTGCCGGAGAGTATCACGGTGTTTATCGTTTCACAGAGAACCTCCAGCCTGAAACATGCAGATCGGATCCTTGTACTGGACGATGGATGTCTGGTAGGACAGGGAACACACGAACAGCTTTTGGAAACATGCGAGGTATATCGTGAGATTCACGAAAGTCAGTTTAAGAAAGGAGATGAGGTGCAATGAAAAAGAAAACGGCTGATAACAGGGCTGTGATGAAACGAATTTTAAAATTTACCAGACCCTATTCTCTTTTTATTGTAATCAGTTTTCTCTGTTCTGCTGTCAGTGTGGCTGCACAGCTCTGGGTGCCGATTCTCTGTGGCCATGCCATTGATTATATGCTGGGCGAGGGAAGTGTTAATTTTAAAGGTGTCACAACTATTGTAATCTCCATTGCGTGGGCAACTGCAGTGACAGCGGCAGCGCAGTGGATCCTTGCGGTATGCAACAATAAGATTACGTTTGGTGTTTCCAGAGATCTGCGCAATCAGGCAATCTCTAAAATTCAGAAGCTTCCGCTGTCCTATCTGGACAGACATCCTTCGGGAGATCTGGTCAGCCGTATCATTGCGGATGTGGATACCTTTTCAGATGGACTTTTGATGGGATTTACGCAGCTGTTTACCGGTGTACTCACTATTGTAGGAACACTGGGCTTTATGCTTTCTGTCAATGTTTTGGTCACATTGGTTGTTGTTTTACTGACGCCGCTGAGTCTGATCGTTGCTAATTTTATTGCTCGGCATACGTACCACTATTTTCAGAGGCAGACGGTGGCAAGAGGCGCACAGACAGCTTATATCAACGAGATGATTGAAGGGGTGAAGGTTGTACAGGCGTTTGGCTACGAGAGGGAAAGTCTGGAAAAATTTGATGAATTAAATCAGGAATTGCAGGACGCAAGTATGAAGGCTGTCTTTTATTCCAGTCTGACAAATCCGTGTACCCGATTTGTAAATAATCTGGTATATGCGGCAGTAGGACTGGCAGGCGCATTGTATGCCATTGTCGGTGGCATTACGATTGGAGAACTGAGCATTTTTCTCAGCTATGCAAATCAATATTCCAAGCCGTTTAATGATATTTCCAGTGTAGTCACAGAACTTCAGAATGCCATTGCCTGCGCAGACAGAGTGTTCCAGCTTTTGGATGAGGCCGAAGAAATCACGGAAAAACAGGAGATTTTAGTCAGTGACGGACATGTGCAGATACAGGATGTGTCATTTTGCTATGTGCCGGACAGACCATTGATCCGAAACTTTTCACTGGATGTCAAGCCCGGACAGCGAATTGCCATTGTCGGTCCGACCGGCTGCGGCAAGACAACATTGATCAACTTGTTGATGCGTTTTTATGACGTGAACAGTGGATGTATCAAAGTGGCGGGAAAAAATATTCAGGATGTAACGAGAAATTCTCTGCGGCACAGTTATGGCATGGTTTTACAGGATACCTGGCTCAAAGCCGGAACAATCCGTGAAAATATCTGTTACGGAAAATCGGATGCCACCGAGGAGGAGATGATTGCTACGGCAAAGGCTTCTCATGCGCACAGTTTTATTAAGAGACTTCCGAAGGGATATGATACAGAAATTGCAGAGGGAGGAGGCAACATCAGTCAGGGACAGAAACAGCTCCTCTGTATTGCAAGGGTCATGCTCTGCCTGCCGCCTATGTTGATTCTCGATGAGGCGACCAGCAGCATTGATACGCGTACGGAAATCAAGATTCAGGCTGCATTTGCCCGTATGATGGAGGGAAGAACCAGCTTTATTGTGGCGCACAGGCTTTCTACGATCCGTGAGGCGGATGTGATCTTAGTCATGAACGACGGACAGATCATAGAACAGGGGGATCATGAGTCACTGATGGCGCAGAAAGGTTTTTACGCAAAGCTGTATAATAGCCAGTTTAAAGAAGTATAAGACTTTGAAACAAGAGAATGACAGGGGCAGGTGAGGACATGGAAATACGAAAACGATTGTTTGAGCTGCAGGACAAAGCGTATGCTGATTTTCAGTATACGCTGACTCCGACAGTTCCGAGGAAATTATTTATCGGAGTTCGAGTGCCGGAGCTTAGAAAGTTTGCAAAAATCTATAGCAGAGAGAAAGAAGCAACGGCGTTTATGCAGACACTTCCGCATCATTATTATGATGAAAATATGCTTCATGGTCTTCTGATTTCAGAAATGAAGGATTATGGAGAATGTGTGGCGGCAGTGGATGCATTCCTTCCGCATGTGGATAATTGGGCGGTCTGCGATCTTATGTCTCCAAAAGTGTTTAAGAAACACAGACAGGAATTGATATTAAAAATCCGGGAATGGATTGCATCCAATCATGTGTACACGTGCAGATTTGGCATGAAAATGCTGATGAGCCATTTCCTGGATGCAGATTTTAAGAAGGAATATCTGGAATTGCCTGCGGGTGTTCATTCGGACGAATATTATGTCAATATGATGATTGCCTGGTATTTTGCGACGGCCTTAGCAAAGCAATGGGAGGCGACCATTCCATATATCGTGAACAAGCGGCTGGATATCTGGGTTCACAACAAGACGATCCAGAAAGCAAGAGAAAGTAAGCGAATTACAGATGCGCAGAAAGAATATCTGAAAGGTTTGAAAAAATAAAAATCAGGAATATGTAAAAGTTTGACAACAGCACTCTACGCTTCGTAGGTTGCCGCACACCCCATAACCCGTTACAATGGACTCATCACAAAGAAGAGAGGTATTTATTATGAGTTATGTAACGGGAAAAACCATAAAAGAATTAAGAGAAAAGCGCAAACTCACACAAAAGGAACTTGCGGAACAAATTTCTGTCAGTGATAAGACAATCTCAAAATGGGAGACGGGAAAAGGACTGCCGGATATCACAACCATAGAAGATCTGGCAAAGGCTCTTGGAGTTTCCATTGCGGAGCTGCTGACGGGGGATTTGCGGGAGAATGAGAATCCATCCGGCAATATGAAAAAAATACTGTTTTATGTGTGTCCGATCTGCGGCAACATCATTACGTCGGTGGGGCAGGGTACGTTTTCCTGCTGTGGAGTTACGCTGCCGCCGCTGGAGGCTGAGACATGTGAAGAAACACACCAGATTCACGTGGAGACGGTAGACAATGAATATTATGTCACACTTGACCATCCCATGAATAAGAACCATTCGATTTCATTTCTTGCATATGTGACTTCGGGCAGTGTGGAAATCGTAAAATTGTATCCGGAACAGGATATCTCCGTGAGATTTCGAAAGAAGGGACGTGGGATATTGTATGTTTACTGTAACCGACATGGAATGTTTCGGATGTTGGTGTGAGAAAACAGAATTATAAAAATCGAGGTACATCAATGGCGAATATGACAAAACATGCACTGGAAGCATCGCTGAAAAAGCTTCTTTTGCAAAAACCGCTGGATAAAATTACGATCAATGATCTGACAGAGGACTGCGGCATCAGCCGCATGGCATTCTACTACCATTTTAAGGATATTTATGATCTTGTGGAATGGGCATGCCTGGAAGATGCCACGAAAGCGCTGCAAGGAAAGAAAACGTATGACACCTGGCAGGAGGGACTGTCACAGATCTTTGAGGCAGTTCTGGAAAACAAGCCTTTTATCATGAATGTGTATCATTCGGTCAGCAGAGAACAGATTGAAAATTACCTGTTCCGGCTGACGATGGACCTGATCATGGGTGTTGTGGAGGAAAAATCAGTCGGGATGAATCTTACAGAAGAGGACAAGTTGTTTATCGCAAACTTCTACAAATACAGTTTTGTGGGTGTGATGCTTGACTGGATTAAAATGGGAATGAAGGCGGATTATCAGGAGATTGTAGAAAAGATGTGTCTGACGCTGAGAGGAAATATCATGCATTCCATCCGCAATTTCTCGGAAAAATAAAAGAATTTTTTATCAAAAGAGGGGAGATGATAAGTTTTTTATCATTGTCCCCTCTTTGTAAATGGAAAATTTCTAAAAATGGCGATACTATAGGAGCATAGAAAAACGAAAACATTCTGTGTGAAATATAGGAAAGGTGGTCATGAATATGGCAAAAAAAGGAGTAAAATTAGGTATGGCATCCGCAGTGGCAATTGGTGCCGGAGCTACAATGATGGCAAAAAAAGTAAAAAACAGCAATACAGATGAGAAAAATAAAACAACTGAGAAAAAAGCAAATGGAGAAACAACTGTTAATTCGGAATACCGCAATACAGAGCGTGGAAAATATGAAAAGAACAGCAAGGGAATTTACTACAGCAATGGAAATTATGAGGCATTTGCCCGCCCGGAAAAACCGCAGGGCGTGGATGAAAAAAATGCCTATATCGTAGGAAGTGGACTTGCATCTTTGGCAGCAGCCTGTTTTCTGGTGCGTGACGGACAGATGCCGGGTTCGCATATCCATATTCTGGAGTCCATGGACATTGCAGGCGGTGCCTGCGACGGCATTTTTGACCCGGCAAGGGGCTATGTGATGCGCGGCGGCAGAGAGATGGAGAATCATTTTGAATGTCTGTGGGATCTGTTTCGTAGTATTCCGTCACTGGAAACGCCTGGAGCTTCCGTGCTGGATGAATTTTACTGGCTGAACAAACACGATCCGAACTATTCGCTGTGCCGGGCGACAGTTAACCGGGGAAAAGATGCGCATACAGATGGAAAATTCAATCTGAGTCAGAAGGGATGTATGGAAATCATGAAGCTCTTTATGACAAAGGATGAGGATCTGTATGACAAGACAATCGAGGATGTGTTTGATGAAGAAGTGTTCGATTCAATCTTCTGGCTGTACTGGAGAACGATGTTTGCTTTTGAAAACTGGCACAGTGCGCTGGAGATGAAATTGTATTTTCAGAGATTTATTCATCACATTGCAGGCCTTCCTGATTTCAGTGCTCTGAAATTTACAAAATACAACCAGTATGAATCGCTGATTCTTCCGATGCAGAAGTATTTGGAGGCAACAGGCGTGGATTTCCAGTTCAACACGGAAGTGACAAATGTGATTTTTGAAAAGAAAGACGGCAAAAAGATTGCAACGGCCATTGAATGCAAAGTCAAGGGCGTGGAGCAGGGAATCTTGCTGACAGAAAATGATCTGGTGTTTGTGACAAACGGAAGCTGTACGGAAGGTACGGTCTACGGTGACCAGAATCATGCGCCAAACGGAGATGCGGAAGTTCGCACAAGCGGCTGCTGGAGTCTGTGGAAGAATATTGCAAAACAGGATTCTTCTTTCGGACATCCGGAGAAATTCTGTTCGGACGTTTCCAAGACCAACTGGGAATCGGCAACGATCACGACACTGGATGATAAGATTCTTCCGTATATCACAAATATCTGTAAGCGTGATCCAAAGAGCGGCAACGTGGTGACAGGAGGTATCGTAAGCTGTCAGGATTCCAAGTGGCTGTTAAGCTGGACAATCAACCGACAGGGACAGTTTAAGGAGCAGGATCCGGATAAAGTCTGTGTGTGGGTGTATGGACTGTTTACCGATGTTCCTGGAGATTATGTGAAGAAACCGATGAAAGAATGCACAGGCAAAGAAATTACGGAAGAATGGCTGTATCATATCGGTATTCCGGTGGAAGAAATTCCGAATCTGGCAGAAAACAGTGCTGTCTGTGTGCCGACGATGATGCCGTACATCACAGCATTCTTTATGCCGAGAAAGAAAGGTGACCGCCCGGATGTGATACCGGATGGCTGTGTGAATTTTGCATTCCTTGGACAATTTGCAGATACACCGAGAGATACGGTATTTACAACAGAATATTCAGTCAGAACGGCAATGGAAGCTGTATATGGATTGCTTGGCGTGGACAGAGGTGTGCCGGAAGTGTGGGGCAGTGTATATGACATCCGTGAGCTTCTTGACAGCACGGTAAAACTGATGGATGGAAAATCTCCTCTGGAAATAACATTGCCGGGGCCTTTGAATGTATTGAAGAAACCTGTGATCCGACTGATTCAGGGAACGGTTGTGGAAAAACTGTTGAGAGATCACGATATTTTAAAGTAAATGTGTGAAAAGAAAAGAAGCAGGTTTGGGGGATCTGCTTCTTTTCTTCCTTTTTCCTTTTTTATCTCTTATTGGTAGCGATCGGCAAAACAGAGACGGGATAAGCCCATCAGCTGCGCAGCTCCGGCCAGAGAAGTTCCATAGAACAAAACCTTTTCTTTCAACGGAAGATAATTGACAATCGTTCCGTTGCAGACGGTGCTTCCGGTGCACAAAATCAGCTCTGCCCAGTTGCAGACATCCTTTTGGATAGCTTCTAAAGTTCCGTCTTCTACCACAACGCCGTAGCGTGTCTGACCAATGTTGTCAGGATTTAGATCCACAACACGAAGCTCAAATTCAGCTGACAGACGCTCCAGCAGAGATGGCTGGTAGCCGATCAGGCCAATCTTGGGATTTTGAAAATGCTCATGAATATATGCTGCGGCATCTCTGGCACACAGTTCCGGAGTATCATTTTTGCAGTGTACGGTGCAGTCCACGATTCCAAGGTGTTTCATGACTGCATTTAGTGAGGCGATAAAAATGCCTCTGTTGTGGGAACTGGAGTTCAAATCAAGTGCACAGACTTCCTCGAGTGTTCCGTGAAATACCATGGGTGCATCGGTAAAGGCCTGTCCAAGGGAACCGGCACATTCTGCCTGCACCATCACATCTTTTCCTGTGAGAATCGGAAAATCTCTGCGCTTTGGGATTCCGATTGCCTCTTCCGGGGTGAGATTTTTTGTTCGCAGATCGACTCGTTCCTGCAGCATTCCCTTCTCTTTGAGAAGAGACGTAAATTTCTGTTTTAACTCTTCATAAAATGCGGCCTGACGGCTGCTTGTTTCTTCATTCATGTATTTCTATCCTTTTCCTAGAAAATTTTCGACTTCTTCGCTGTAGTTTTGTTCCATGAGTGAAGAAGCAGTAGTTACCGTTTTCAGTTCTCCGTCGAGCAGAATACCGATGCGGTCTGCAAGGAGCATGGCCTCCTGAAAATTATGAGTGACAAATACGATTGTGCAGTGAAAACGGTCGTGAATTTTCAGAATTTCCTGATATAAAGTTTGTCTTGTTGTATAATCGAGTGCCGAAAAAGGTTCATCCAGAAGCAGCGTTTCCGGTGTTACGGCCAGTGCCCGTGCGAGAGCTGTTCTTTGGCTTTCGCCGCCGCTTAAGGTTCCAGGGTATTGCTCGCTGATATGAGAAATGGACAGCAGATCCATCAGTTCAGCCGTTTTTTTGTGCTGTTCTGTGCGCGAGCAGCCATGCATCTTTAATCCATAGGCAATATTTTCCCTTACTTTCATATGGGGAAAAAGTGCATGTGACTGATAAACAAAGCCGATTTTTCTGTTTTCCGGAGAAATCTGAGTAATATCTCTTCCATCGTATAGAATTTTTCCGCAATCACCGGGAAACATACCACTCATCGCCTCAAGCAATACGGTTTTTCCAGAACCGGTTCGTCCGAGAAGTGCAAAAATTTCCCCATCTTTGATATTCATGGATACCGGCTTTAGAGTAAACGTGCCTCTTGTCACGGTAAACGCGTCGATTACAATTTCGCTCATAGTTATGCAGCCTTTCGTTCGCGATGTTTGTTCATTTGTTCTGTCAGATGAGACAGAGCCATGGCTGCTCCGGAAATAATCAGCATCAGCATGGCTGTTGACATGGCAGTCTGCGGGTTTCCTGTGGAAATACTCAGATAAATACTTCCGGGAAGTGTTTCCGTCTTCATTCGTGTAATGCCTACCAGCATTAAAGTTCCTCCAAATTCACCCATGGCTCTTGCCCATGTCAGGATGAACGTGCTGATTAGATTTGTTCTGCAAAGCGGAAGCAAGACTGTTGCAAACGAGCGAAAACGAGACGCACCGAGTGTTCTGGCTATATACTCCAGACGTTCATCGCTGTCGGAGAAAGCTGTTTTGATCATTCGTATTGCATACGGAAGGTTGACAAGCAAATGCGCCATCACAATTCCGGCGGGTGCGAAGACAACTTGAAATCCCATACTTTTAAGCCATTTTCCGGGTGGTGACGAAAACAGAATCAAAAGGCTCAATCCCAGGAGTAGATAGGGAAGTGAAAGCGTAAGCTCAATCAACAGTTCACAAATCCGTTTGCAAGGCATCTGCGTGCGTGTCAGCGTATATGCCGTGGGGAGTGCAAAAATCATAACGAGAACGGTGGACAGCGTTGAAGTTATGAGACTCAGACGAAGTGCAAACAAAACTTCCTGGGATTGAATCGTTTGACGAAAGTTTGGAAATCCACCCAAAACAATAGCAAGGACAGCACTGCCGATAAAAAGAATTACCAGAAGTGTGATTGATATTGAAACGAGGGAAAACCAGTCGATATTTTTGTTCTTATTTTTAAGTTTATTCCACAATTTCATAGCCATATTTTTCCCAGATGGCTGTCGCTTTTTCTGTTGCAAGATATTCGTTAAAGGCTGCTGCTGCATCCAGGTCCGCAGCACAATTTAAAGTTGCAGCAGGGATTGTTTTGATATAGGCATCCAGGTCACTGGTTTCTACAATTTCCACACCATCGACTTTACAGTTTTCTTTCCAGACAATGGCGGCATCTGCTTCCCCGGCTGCAAGTGCAGTAGACATTTGCGGAGCAGTAGGTGTGGAGGCTGCCAGTGTGATTTTATCAAAGAGACCAGCATCAGTCAGAGCTTTTTTCGCGATTTTTCCGATTGGAGTGGCTTCTGTATCACCCATGATCAGAGTGACCCCGTCTTCTGCGAGTGAGGCAAGTCCTGTGATGTTTTTAGGATTGCCTGTCTGTACAGCTAAAACAGGAATATGTCTTACCAAATCTTTTTTGCTTTCTACAAATGTTTCTACAGGCTGAAGTTCTTCCGCAGCTCCAGCGATAAACAAATCACCTTCACCAGATGTGGTGATCTGAGACTGAATCTGTCCTGCGTTTGCGAAGGAGACATTCATTTCACAGCCGGTTTCTTTTTGGAAGGTATCTGAAATTTCCTGGAAAGGATCTGTCATACCGGCACCGCAGTAAATCATCAGTGTATGGCCGGTCAGATCTGTTTCGGATGTCTCGTCCGAAGGCTTTTCTTCCTTTGCTTCTTCCGAAGGCTCTTCCTCTGTGGCTTCCGGCGGCGTTTCTGTTGCTGTTTCTTCGACAGTTTGTGTTGAGGGATCGTCACTTTGGGGACCGCCGCATGAAGTCAGAGAAAATACCATGCATAATGCAGCGATTGCCATCAAACGCTTTTTTATCATATTGTATACCTCCTACAACGTTATGTATAAAAAAGAATAACGCTTTTGACGAAAAATGTCAATGCTATTAAAGAAAATTTGTGAAAAATATATGATAAATCGAAAGATCTGAAACTTTCTGACTATGATAAGGACACTATTTGAAAATCAGTACTTATTACAATTAAAGATTAGGCAAAAGACCCGAAAAAGTATGACGCAAAGCTATAGGACCTGAATTTAAGTATGGTAGCCAGTTGCATAATAAAGAGGAAAGCATATTGTTACTGCTATAATACAATGTGCTTTTTTATTGTTAAATGGATAAAAGAGAAAGAAAATGAAGCAGCAGATACAATTTCCCGCTATGATGCGATAGATTTGAAGGAGCAGTTGATGGATGTATCCTTTATGGAGGAGGCAGAGGAAAGGTGTATGGGAAATGACTTCTGCCCCTCAGGATTGAGAGGCAGAAGCTGAATTGGTAAATTTTGTTTTTATAAAATTAATAGCTAGAATCGTAATCGGAATCATAGCCAGAGTCATAAGAACTGTCATAAGAAGCAGTATCGTCCGTTGTATTGCTGCTTTGTCCGTTGTTTCCTTCTTTTCCGAGATCCAGCAGATCTTCAGCGGTAGAAGGCTCTACTGTCTGGTTCGTCAGCTGTGTAAACAGAGTCTGAAGGTTGGACGGCAGGAGTGCGTCATCTCCTGTCTCCTGCTGAACGGAGTGTGCAGCGGCAAGCTCATCCGTGTAGTCGGATAAAAGCATCGTCTGATAGACATCTTCGCCGGAATTGTAGTGCATGACTACAGGAGTGAGCGTGTGAGCGGTGATGGAAATAGGAACGGTATCGCCTTCTTTTTCCAGTGTAAATTCCGCAAGGCCGCCAAGAAGCTCCTGCGAGTTAGAAGAAGCACTGGCAAAATTGCCCAGAGAATAATAAATCAGCATTTCATTGCCTTTTTCATCTTTCAGAATCTCATAAGGCTGCAGTACATGCGGATGTGCTCCGATCACAACCTTTACTCCCTGAGAAAGCAGGAAGTTGGCCCATTGTTTGGTATATTCGTTTGGAACAGAAGAATCTTCTTCTCCCCATTGGGCGTAAACAAGGATACAGTCACTGATTTCTTTGGCTTTGGTGATATCGGAACTCACCTTTTCTTTTTGAAAATAGTCGACCATATAGCGCTCTTCGTCAGGAAGTGCATTGTAGTTGGAACCAAACGTATAATTTAAAATGGCAATTTTGATACCATTGACGTCGCGTACACGGATGGTATCGGCATCTTCCTGTGTTTTGTGCAGGCCGGTGATGGTGATATCCGGGTAGGTGGTGCTCCAGAAATCGAGAGCCTGGTTCAGATAGCTGGCACCATAATCGTCACTGTGGTCTCCCGCAGAGGCAATGACATCAAAGCCTGCCTGTACAAGCGCATCGCCGACTTCTGTGGGAGTCGCATAGGAATCGGTTCCGGATACGATGTCATGTTCTGTGGTCAGGACTGTGGGCTGTGCCACAATCGCGAGATCAGCAGCAGATATTTTGTCAGAAACCGGTCTGTAAATTTCCTGATAATCCCAAGTGGCGGAATCGCTTTTTCCGGCGTTCAGAAGATTTTCATCAAAAAAGTTGTCACCGGCAGCCAAAAAGGTGGCTGTTTTGGTGGAGGCGGCCAGTTCCTTTTCCTTCTGTTCCTGTTGAAGCTTCAAAGCTTCCTCTGCTTTTGCTGCCTTTTCAGCAGTAAAAAACGTGGTATCTATGGTATGGATTAAAAGACAAAGCAGCGCGAGAGTGACAACGGAGGCAATAAAACTGACTTTGGTCCTGTTTTTTTCGGTAAGATTTAAAGGAAGGTCTTTTTTTTTCATGGTTTCTCACTTCTTTCTGTAATTTTTTATTGAATCATAATCATTTTCCATTGATATGGTATAACATTTTCGACCAGTATTCAAGAGAGTATTTTCCTGTAATTGTACTTGTATAGCATACAGGAATTGTATTATAATAAAAACAAACAAAAAAGATAAAAAGACTTTTTTGTCAGAAAATATAACCATAGAAAAGAGTCGAATAATATGAGATTTGATATGCATTGCCATACGAAAAATGGATCCCTGGATGGGAAAATAGACATTGAAGATTATATCCGGATTCTTAGAAGAAAGGGATTTCAGGGAATGCTGGTAACCGATCACAATTCCTATAACGGTTATCGTTCCTGGAAAAAACTGCACAGCGAGACCCATAAATACGATGATTTTGTGGTCTTGAAGGGAATTGAATATGACACCATTGATGCGGGACATGTTCTTGTGATCATGCCGGATGGTATTAAAGTGCGTTTGCTGGAAGTGCGGGGAATGCCTGTGCAGCTTCTGGTACATGTGGTACACCGTTATGGAGGGATTCTTGGACCGGCTCATCCATATGGTGCGAAATTCGTAAGTACTATGCGTTCCAAGAAAATGGAAAGAACGAAGGATTTGATTGAAAAATTTGATTTTGTGGAAGCTTTTAACACCTGTGAATTACCGGAGTCTAACGCGAAAGCCAGAGAACTTGCCCAGCGTTTTCATAAACCGGGATTTGGCGGGTCTGATTCTCATGTGGAAAAATATGTGGGAACCGCTTATACGGACATTGATTATGAAATCAGAAACTGTAACGATTTGATTTACGCAGTCAAGAATGGCTATGTAGTGGGATGTGGAGGAAAGGAGCGTGAACCCGTTCGACAGGGAGTTTTGTGGCATTTTGTTCCCATGGGGACAGCCTGGAAGGCTTACAATAAAGGACTTGCTGTGTTAAAATCACACAAACGCAGGGTAAAAATTCAGGAAATGTTTCAGCTTGAAAAGCGAAAACTGGCAAAAAAAATGATTCGCTCGCATCGCTGACCGAATGAAATCAAATATCTAAGAATGAAGGGGAGTGTTAGGAAAGGAAAACATTCCCTTTTGTTATGTAACAATTGGCGATTGATTTTTTATTGGTTAAAATATAAAGAAAATAAAAAAGAAATGTTGTCTGGACAACAAAAACATAAGAATGCCTATGATATGATAACTTTAGGAATCAAAAATACTATGGAATTTTATCGGTTTCTTAATGAGGAAAAAAAGAAGAAAAGCAGAAATAGGAAAGTAATTGTTATGAACGATATGAAATATATAATAGAGAGCGTACTGTTTAGTAAAATAGAAAAGGAAAAGCGCAGCCAAGCATTGCAGCAGATGGATATGCGTTGTAAAAAAGTACCAAAAGAGACAGAGATTATTGCAGAAGGGGAAATCCTGGATTACATCTGTATTCTGTTGGAAGGTACAGTAAGAAGCGAAAAACTGTATCGGGATGGTGATGTGCATATTATACAATATTATTCCAAGGGGAATATTCTGGGACTCGAGGGAGCTGTGTCAAAGATGCAAACATCGCCGGTATCCTACATAAGTAATGAAAATTGTGTGGTGGCGTTGATTTCATTGAAAAATATTCAAAAATCAGATTACAGTCATGAAATGAAAGATGTATTTCTTGAAATCCTGGCCAGTGACAATATCAAGAAAATGAATAAAATTGAAATTCTGGCGAAAAGAGGCATGCGGGATCGGATTTTGATTTATTTTGATCTGATGATGCAGAGAACTGGAAGTAATCAATTTCACCTGAATATGAATCGGGAACAGTTTGCTCGTTTTCTTGGTGTCAATCGTTGTGCTCTTTCTGATGAATTAAACAAAATGAAAAAAGAAAAAATCATAGATTTTCATAAAAATGATTTTACGGTTTTACAGTAAGATGAATTTGCAGATTGGGAAAATAGCAATGAGAGATAAAAATTGACTATTTTTTAACGATTCATACAAAGTATATGATAAAATAATACAAAATATACGATGACAAAATGTACTAGTTAAATCTACAATTATGCCGAAAACATGTTTTCAGAATAAATATTGAGTGAAAAACAATTGTTTAAAATTCATAAAAATTGTAGAATGTTAGTACAGGTTATATCAAAATGTAACAAGAACTAATAAGAAAAGGGAGGGAAAAAAATGTTGGACCAAAGCTATTATGATACTGCCGATCGAATTATTGCGCAGTATGGCAAGTATCCAAAATCACTCATTCCCATTATGCAGGACATTCAGGAAGCGTACAGATACCTTCCGGGGGAACTTCTGACATATGTGGCTGAGAAGATTGGCATTACCGAGGCGAAGGCATTCAGCGTTGCTACTTTCTACGAGAATTTTTCTTTTGAACCAAAAGGAAAATATGTAATCAAAGTGTGTGATGGTACGGCATGTCATGTTCGCAGATCCATGCCTGTAAAAGAGGCTTTTCTTAAGGAACTGGGATTAAGCGGTAAGAAACATACGACAGACGATATGATGTTTACCGTGGAAACCGTATCCTGCCTTGGTGCCTGCGGACTTGCTCCGGCTTGTACCGTGAATGATGAGGTACATCCAAAGATGTCACCGGAAAAAGCAGTAGAGTTGATTCAGGAACTGAGAGGAGGTACACATGAGGCTTGATAATGTAGAAGCGCTGGCGAAATGCCGCGAACAGGCCCGTGCGTCCATTGATGCCTATACCTGCAGAATTCTTGTCTGTTCAGGAAATGGCTGTATGGCATCCGGTGCCCAGAAGATTTATGATGAATTGTCCAGACTGACAGAAGGTCTGAATCAGGTTTCTGTAGAAATGCAGAAGGATGTTCCGCATATCGGAACACTGAAGACAGGATGTCAGGGACTTTGTGAGTATGGTCCTCTGGTAAGAGTAGAACCATACGATTACCAGTATGTAAAAGTACAGGTAGAAGACTGTGCAGAACTGGTAGAAGAGACCGTTAAGAATGGAAGGCCTGTGGAACGTCTGTTCCACCATGACGGAGATGCTGTTTATGAGCATCCGATGGATATTCCTTTCTTAAGCAAACAGACGAGAATCGTACTGGAGAACTGCGGAAACATTGATGCAGAGTCGATCGATGAGTACATAGCAGCAGGCGGATTCTCTGCCTTTGCAAAAGCAATTACGGAAATGAGCTGCGAAGAAGTCGTAGAGGAAATTGATAAATCCGGTCTTCGCGGACGAGGCGGCGGCGGTTTCCCGGCAGGAACAAAGTGGAAACAGGTACTGCGTCAGAAAGAAAAAGAACGTTATGTTGTATGTAACGGTGATGAGGGTGACCCGGGAGCATTTATGGATGGTTCCGTTATGGAAGGTGATCCTTACAAACTGATTGAAGGTATGATGATTGCCGGATACGCAGTTGCAGCAGAAAATGGATACATTTATGTGCGTGCAGAATATCCGCTGTCTGTTAAGAGACTGAAACATGCCATTGCGCAGTGTGAAGAATATGGTCTGCTGGGAGACAACATCCTGGGAACCGGAATCAATTTCCATCTTCACATCAACCGCGGCGCAGGTGCTTTCGTATGTGGTGAAGGTTCTGCCCTGACAGCATCCATCGAGGGTAACCGTGGAATGCCTCGTGTAAAACCGCCTCGTACGGTAGAGCAGGGTCTGTGGGCAAAACCAACCGTATTAAATAACGTAGAGACTTATGCAAACGTGCCGAAGATTATTCTTCAGGGAGCTGACTGGTTCCGCACAATCGGAACAGAGGGAAGTCCTGGAACGAAGACCTTCTCCATCACAGGAGCGATTGCCAACACTGGTCTGATCGAGGTTCCGATGGGAAGTACACTTCGCGAGATTATCTATGATATCGGCGGCGGTCTGAAAAACGGAGCTACATTCAAGGGTGTGCAGATCGGTGGACCTTCCGGTGGATGTCTGGTGGAAGAACATCTGGATCAGCCTCTTGACTTTGACTCTGTTAAGAAGTTCAACGCGATCATGGGATCCGGCGGTCTGGTAGTTATGGATGACAATACCTGTATGGTTGAGGTAGCTCGTTTCTTCATGGGATTCACCCAGAGAGAAAGCTGCGGAAAATGCGGACCATGCCGAATCGGAACGAAGCGTATGCTGGAGATCCTGGAAAAGATTGTTGCAGGAAACGGCGAGATGGAAGACCTGGATACGCTCGAGGAGACAGCGAAATTCATTCGCGAGCGTTCTCTGTGCGGTCTTGGAAAGAGTGCTCCGCTTCCGGTTATCAGTACATTAAAGACCTTCCGTGATGAGTATATTGAGCATATCGTAGACAAGAAATGCCGTGCTCATGTATGTAAGGCAATGCAGGCTTACATGATCGATCCTGAGAAATGTAAAGGATGTACCAAGTGTGCAAGAAATTGTCCGGTTTCAGCAATTTCCGGCAATAAGAAAGAAGCACACACCATTGATGCAACAAAATGTATTAAATGTGGAACCTGTCTGGAAAATTGTTCATTTGGAGCAATTTACGTTCAGTAGAGGAGGAAATATATGATTCATTTAACCATAGATGGCATTGCGGTAGAAGTGGAAGAAGGTACCACCATACTGAATGCTGCGCGCAAGTACGGAATTGAAATTCCGACGCTGTGCTATCTGGAAGGCATTCTGCCCGACGGTTCCTGCCGTCTTTGCGTGGTAGAAGTAGTCAGCAGAGGCAGAGCAAAAATTGATACAGCATGTACCCTTCGGTGCTCCGAGGGAGATGAAGTATTCACCATGTCCGAAAAAGTAGTTGAGTCCAGAAGAAATTCTTTAGATCTGTTATTGTCCGATCATCGTCTTCACTGCTTCTCCTGTGAGGCAAACGGTGACTGTAAATTACAGGATTACTGTGTAGAATACGGAGTGGAGAAGACAAGCTACAAGAATATGGAAGTCAGAGAGTGTGAAATCGATGACACCAACAAGTTCTTCAGCTATGACCCAAGTATCTGTATTCTCTGCCACAGATGTGTCAACACCTGTAATGAGATCGTAGGAAGAGGTTCGATTGGAACGATGAACAGAGGTTTCCAGTCCATTATCGGCGCTCCGGGCGGCAAGAAATGGATTGACAGCACCTGTGAATCCTGCGGTAACTGTGTACAGGCATGTCCGACAGGCGCTCTGTCTATGAAGAGAAGAAAGAAATACAGAGCATTCCAGGCTGACAAAAAAGTACGTACGACCTGTCCACACTGTGCAACCGGATGCCAGATGGATTTGATCGTAAAAGATAATAAGATTGTAGATTGTGTGGGAGCGGACGGCCCATCCAATCATGGACTTCTTTGTGTCAAGGGACGCAGCGGCTCTTTTGACTTTGTAGATCACAAAGACAGAATCCGTCATCCGTTGATCAAAAACAAAGAGACTGGTGAATTTGAACAGGCTACATGGGATGAGGCGTTAGATCTGGTCGCATCCAAATTTACAGAGATTAAAAATAATTACGGAGGTGAGGCGCTGGCCGGTTTTGCTTGCTCCCGCTCTACCAATGAAGATATCTATATGCTTCAGAAAATGGTAAGAACGGCGTTCCATAGCAACAATACCGATAACTGCGCGCGCGTTTGACACGCTCCGACTGTTGCCGGTTTGGCAACCACTTTAGGCTCAGGAGCCATGACAAACACGATTTATGATATTACGCGTGAATCTGATGTAATTATGCTTGTTGGATCGAATCCGGAACATGCCCATCCGGTTATTGGAATGCAGGTGCGTCAGGCAGTGGCAAGAGGCGCGAAACTCATTGTAGTGGATCCTCGTGACATTGACCTGGCTTCAAAAGCAGCTGTACATTTGAAATTAAAACCGGGTACAAACGTAGCCTTTGCAAATGGTATGATGAACGTCTTTATTGAAGAAGATCTCATTGACCATAAATTTATTGAAGAGCGCACGGAGAACTTTGAAGCAATGAAGGAGATGGTCAAAGACTATACTCCGGAAAAAGTTGCCGAGATCTGTAACATTGATCCGGAAGAACTCCGCAAGGCTGCAAGACTTTATGCAACTGCAGATAAAGCACCGATTATGTACTGTCTTGGTGTTACCGAGCATCATACAGGAACAGAGGGCGTTATGTCTCTGTCCAATATGGCGATGATGGTTGGTAAGATTGGAAAACCTGGATGCGGTGTAAACCCGATCCGTGGTCAGAACAACGTACAGGGTGCCTGCGATATGGGTGCTCAGCCAAATCAGTTCCCTGGTTATCAGAATATTGACAAACCTGAAATCCTGGAGAAATTTGAGAAGGCATGGGGAGTTGAGCTGAATCCGAACATCGGAACGAAAGCAACCGACTGCTTCCCGAAAATGTTGACAGGAGAGATTAAGGGATTATTTATCTTCGGAGAAGATCCAGTACGAACAGATCCAAATACGCATCATGTGATTGAATGCCTTAAGGCAGTCGATTTCTTTGTTATCGATGAACTGTTTATGACAGAAACCGCAAAATATGCCGATGTAATCCTTCCGGGACGTTCTTATGCAGAGAAAGAAGGTACTTTCTCCAATACAGAGCGTCGTGTACAGCGTGTACGCAAGGCCGTTGAGATTGCAGGCGATACCAAACCGGATACATGGATCTTTATAGAGATCATGAACCGTATGGGATATCCGCAGCCACATCTGACACCGGCTGAGATTATGGATGAGATCGCATCCGTGACACCATCCTTTGCGGGAATCAGTCATGCTCGTCTGGACAGCGAAGAAGTTGGCGGTAAAGGTCTTCAGTGGCCATGTACTTCCAAAGATCATCCTGGAACTCCAATTATGCATGTGGGCAAATTTGCCCGCGGACTGGGTTATTTCCGCCCGGCAGCATATGTACCTTCTATGGAACAGCCGGATGATGAATATCCACTGATCATGATGACCGGCCGAATCCTTGAACACTACAATGCGTGTGCAATGACTGGAAGAACCAAAGAGATTAATGAAATCGCAGGAAGCTCCTTTATTGAAATCAATAAAGAAGATGCAGACAAGCTCGGTATTGAAAATGGCGAGACGGTACAGATTACTTCCCGCCGTGGAACCATTCAGGCAAGAGCAGAAGTGGCTTATAAGACAAATCCAGGTCAGTGCTGGATGCCATTTAATTTCCTGGAGGGTAACCCGAACTGGCTGTGCAGCGATGCATTAGACTCTATTTCACGTACTCCAGAGTACAAGGTTTGTGCAATTAAGGTGGAAAAGCTGTAAAACAACAGCATAACATAAGCGTATCGTTGGCTGGATCTGGATTCCTGAGCCATTCGTGGTTTTTATGATTGATTAAATAAACTTGCGTATGGTTAAATTGAAGTTAACGAACATAACAGATGTTCACATTCAAGGAGGAAAATTATGATTCATTTGACGATAGATGGAATTTCCGTAGAAGTCGAGAAAGGCACTACGATATTGAATGCTGCCCGGCAGTACGGAATCGAAATTCCAACCCTCTGCTATCTGGAGGGGGTTCTGCCGGACGGCTCCTGCCGTCTTTGTGTAGTCGAGGTAATCAGCAGAGGAAGATCCAAACTGGATACCGCGTGTACACTTCATTGTTCCGAGGGGGATGAAGTATTTACGATGTCTGAGAAGGTTGTAGATGCCAGAAGAAAAACGCTGGATCTGCTTCTGTCCGATCATCGTCTTCACTGCTTCTCCTGTGGAGCAAACGGCGGCTGTAAACTGCAGAATTACTGTATCGAATATGGCGTAGAGAAGACAAGCTACCAAAATGTAGAGAACAGAGAATACGAAATTGACGATACAAACAAATTCTTCAGCTATGATCCAAGCATCTGTATTTTATGTCACAGATGTGTCAATACATGTAACGAAATTGTAGGAAGAGGTTCGATCGGAACGATGAACAGAGGTTTCCAGTCCGTTATTGGTGCTCCAGGCGGAAAGAAATGGATTGACAGTACCTGTGAGTCCTGTGGAAACTGTGTGCAGGCATGTCCGACTGGTGCTCTTTCTATGAAGCGCAGAAAGAAATACAGACCATATCAGATTGAAAAGAAAGTTTTGACAACCTGTCCGCACTGTGCGACTGGATGTCAGTACTATCTTCTGGTAAAAGATGGAAAAGTGGTAGATACAGAAGCATACAACGGACCATCCAATAAGGGACTGCTCTGTGTGAAGGGAAGAAGCGGAAGCTTTGACTTTGTACATTCTCCGGAACGCATCAAATACCCTCTGATCAAAAACAAAGAGACAGGCGAATTCGAACGTGCAACATGGGATGAGGCACTCGATCTTGTAGCTTCAAAATTCATGGAGATCAAGAAACAGTACGGTTCAGATTCTCTGGCAGGATTTGCATGTTCCCGTTCTCCAAACGAGGATATTTACATGGTTCAGAAGATGGTCAGAACCTGCTTTGGAACGAACAATACAGATAACTGTGCCCGTGTATGTCATTCCGCAACAGTAGCCGGTCTTGCGATGACGCTTGGCTCTGGTGCTATGACAAATACGATTACAGATATTACAAAGGAACCGGATGTGATCATGCTGGTAGGTTCTAATCCGGAAGAAGCACATCCAGTTATCGGTATGCAGATTCGTCAGGCTGTACAGAGAGGCTGCAAGCTGATCGTTATAGATCCGCGTGATATTTCTCTTGCGTCCAGAGCGGACATTCATCTGAAATTAAGACCTGGTACAAACGTAGCGTTTGCGAACGGTATGATGCATGTCATTCTCGAGGAAGGTCTGCAGGATGATAAATTTATCGAAGAATACACAGAAGGCTTTGAGAAGCTGAAAGAAATCGTGAAAGATTATACACCGGAAAAGGTTGGAGAAATCTGTCACATTGATCCGGATGATCTCAGAGAAGCTGCAAGAATGTATGCAAAAGCAGACAAGGCTCCAATCATCTACTGTCTTGGTGTTACGGAACATTCCACAGGAACAGAGGGCGTTATGTCCATGTCAAATATGGCACTGATGGTAGGAAAACTTGGAAAACCTGGATGCGGTGTAAATCCGCTTCGTGGTCAGAATAACGTACAGGGTGCCTGTGATATGGGCGCTCAGCCAAAAGATTTCCCAGGATATCAGAAAGTGGAGAATCCACAGGTACTGGAAAAATTCGAGAAGGCATGGGGCGTGAAGCTGAATCCGCACAACGGACTGCATGCAACAGAAGTATTCCCTGCTGCGATTGAAGGAAAAGTAAAAGGTCTGTATATTTACGGAGAGGATCCGGTTGTAACTGATCCGGATACCGGACATATCATCAAAGCACTGGAAAGTCTGGATTTCTTTGTGATTCAGGAACTCTTTATGACAGAGACAGCGCAGTATGCCGATGTCATTCTTCCTGGTGTAAGCTACGCAGAGAAAGAAGGAACATTTACTAATACCGAGCGTCGCGTGCAGCGTGTGCGTAAAGCGGTAGATATTGGCGGTGAGGCGAGACTGGATACCGATATCATCATTGATCTGATGAATCGTATGGGATATCCACAGCCACATCTGACATCCGCAGAGATTATGGATGAGATTGCTTCCCTGACACCAAGCTATGGCGGAATCAGCCATGCAAGACTGGATGCAGGCGAGAGTCTCCAGTGGCCATGTCCGACCAAGGATCATCCTGGAACACCGATCATGCATGCAAATGGACCGGTGAGAGGAAAAGCATTACTCTATCCAGCTGAGTATGTACCGGCAGCAGAGCTTCCGGATGAAGATTATCCGATCCTGATGAGTACAGGACGTATCCTGTATCACTATACAACAAGAGCTATGACAGGAAAGACTCCGGAGCTGATGGAAATCGAAGGCAAATCCTTTATCGAAATGAATATTGAGGATGCCAAGAAGATTGGAATCGAAAACGGAGAGAAAGTCAAAGTATCTTCCAGAAGAGGACAGATTGAGTCTACTGCCAGAGTTGGTACAAAAGTATCTCCTGGTGAGGCATGGATGCCATTCCACTTCCCGGATGGAAATTGCAACTGGCTGACGAACGCAGCTCTTGATCAGTATGCGAGAATTCCGGAATACAAAGTATGCGCGATTAAAATTGAGAAAATCTAAGGTTAAACAGCATTCGGTTTGACAACTGATGTTAAATCGGGGATGGATGGGAATCTGTTTCCATCTGTCCCCGTTTCCAATAAAACAGGAGGCGCATATGAATGAAAAGATGTGGTATCGCAGAATTCCCAAAACAGATGTTTTGCTGATGGATGAGCGAATACAGAACATGATAAAAGTACAGGGGAAAGCTGTGGTAATGGATGCCATTCATATGGAACTGGCCCATTTTCGCAGTCTGGTGAAACAGGGAGCTGATGAGGAACTGTTGGAAAACAGACTGGAATCTTTAATCGACCATATAGAAAACAATGTCGCAAAAATAAAACGTGCAAATATGCGTCCGGTCATCAATGGGACCGGAACGATTCTTCATACAAATCTGGGACGAGCGCCGCTGTCCGAAAAGCATATGAAGCATATTTTATCTGTAGCGTCTGGGTACTCCAATTTGGAATACAACCTGGAAATGGGAAAACGGGGAGAGCGTTATGCGCATTTTGAATCTCTTTTGTGCAAATTGACAGGGGCAGAGGCTGCAATGGCTGTAAACAACAATGCGGCATCCGTTCTGTTGATTTTGAGTACACTGGCATCCGGCGGAGAAGTCATTACTTCACGTGGGGAACTGGTGGAGATTGGCGGACACTTCCGGATTCCGGATGTCATGGAACAAAGTGGCGCAGTGCTGCGTGAGGTCGGAACGACCAACAAAACGCGGCTGGATGATTTTGAGAGAGCAATCAACGAACAGACAAGAGGAATTTTGAAAGTTCACACCAGCAATTATCGAATTGTCGGTTTTACCGAGTCGGCCAGTCTGGAGGAATTGGTTTCTCTTGGAGAAAAATACGAACTTCCCGTCATTGAAGACCTGGGAAGCGGTGTATTGATTAATTTGGAAAATTATGGATTGTCCCATGAACCGACTGTGCAGGAATCTGTGCAGAAAGGTGCCGATGTCGTGTGCTTCAGCGGTGACAAGCTGCTGGGTGGACCGCAGGCAGGAATCATTGTGGGCAAGAAAAAATATATAGAACAGATGAAGAAGAATCCTCTTACAAGAGCTATTCGGATTGACAAGTTTACTGTGGCGGCTCTGGAACAGGTTCTTCTGGAATATTTATCCGAGGAGCAGGCGCTGCAGAATATACCAGTGCTTCGCATGATTACAAAACCTCGGGAGGAGTTGGAAAAGAAAGCGGCAGATTTGCAGGAAATGCTGTTTTCCTGTGAACTTGCAGCGGATATTGAGATCGTTCCCTGCGATTCTCAAATTGGCGGGGGAGCACTTCCTTTGGAGAAGATTCCGAGTGTGGCGGTCGCTATTTGTCCTCATTTTATTTCTGTGGATCAGCTGGAAAAGAGAATGCGGTCGCTTCCGGTTCCTGTAATCCCAAGAATTGCAGATGACAGGGTACTTCTGGATGTACGGACGATAGAGGAAGAAAGTTTTTCAGTGATTGCCGCCCAATTGCAGAAGTTTCAGGTATTGGAACCTAGAAAGAAAGTGGAAGACAAAACAGCAGGAGCAGACTTATGAAACATATTATTATTGGTACAGCAGGACACATCGATCATGGAAAAACGACACTGATCAAGGCGTTGACAGGAAGGAATACAGATCGCTGGCTGGAGGAACAAAAGAGAGGGATTACGATCGATCTCGGATTTACCTATTTTGACCTTCCAAACGGAGATCGTGCAGGAATCATTGATGTGCCTGGACATGAGAAATTTATTCACAATATGGTAGCTGGTGTGGTTGGAATGGACCTTGTTTTGGTAGTGATTGCAGCAGATGAGGGAATCATGCCTCAGACGAGAGAACATCTGGATATTTTACAGCTTCTTGGAATTGAAAAAAGTATTCTTGTAGTGAATAAATGTGATCTTGTAGATGAAGAATGGCTGGAGTTGATGGAGGAAGAACTCAAAGAGGAATTGACGGGCACTTTTCTGGAACATGCACCTGTAGTGCAAGTATCCTCTGTGACGAAGGCAGGAATTCCGGAGTTGATTCAGGAGATTGTGCGTATGACTTCTGAGGAAGTGGAGGAAAAAGATATTCACACGATTCCAAGACTTCCGATTGACCGTTCTTTTTCCATGACTGGCTTTGGAACAGTAGTGACGGGAACACTGGTCAGCGGGACACTTGCAAAGGACACGGTTTTGGAACTGTATCCATCCGGAAAAGAATGTAAGATTCGAAATATACAGGTATATGGAGAGAATCAGGAAGAATGTTTTGCAGGTCAGCGTGTGGCAATCAACATATCCAATCTCAAGAAAAATGAGATTCAAAGAGGATGTGTTCTGGCACCTATAAACAGTATGAAAAATACAACACTTCTGGATGTGAAGCTTCAGATGCTCGATTCTTCGGAACGCATCATCAATAATCGAACCCGTCTGCACTTGTTTACCGGTACCAGTGAAGTGCTTTGCAGGGCGGTACTGTTGGATCAGGAAGAAATCGGACCGGGAGAGAGCGGCTATGCGCAGCTTCGTCTGGAAGAGGAGATTGCTGTGCGCAGAGGTGACAAGTTTGTGGTGCGTTTTTATTCTCCGATGGAGACAATCGGAGGAGGTACGATCCTGGAACCGAATCCGCGAATCAAACGGCGTTTTCGAAAGGAAGTGATTGAGGAACTGAGCCGAAAAGAGGAAGGCTCCTCGATGGATGTTGCAGAGCTTCATGTAAAAGCGCAAAAGGATGCTATGATTACGATTCAGGAACTGGCAAAACTGACGGCACTTTCTGCGGAAGAGATTCAAAAAGATGTGGAGGAACTGCAGAAGAACGGACAGGTATTGGCATTTTCTATGAAAAAAGATACTTTTGTCTGGCATACAGATTATGCCTTAGAGGCGGAGAGGCTGCTTCTCAGAGAACTGGCTGCTTATGAGAAGCAGCACCCGTACCGCCATGGAATGAAAAAAGCGCAGATTCAGACAACCTACTTCAGGAAAATAAAGCCGAATGTATTTGGTCTTGTTCTTGAACTGTGGGAAGAACAGGGAAAGCTCAAGCGTGTGGATGAATTTTTGTGTACACCGGAGCACGAAATCCGAAAAGATGCAGTGTTTGAAAAAACATCGCAGGCACTGCAAAGGGGGGTAAAAACCGCCGGGTATGATTTTGTGAAGTATACAGATATTCCCTGCGAAGGATGTTCTCTGGAAGTCAGAGAGGATGTGCTGAATATTCTAAGGGAAGAACAGCTTCTGATCAAGGTTTCTGAAGATATTTATACATGGAAGCCTTTGATGGATGAGGCAGCAGATCAGATCAGGAATATGCTGCGGGACAATCCAATCGTGTCCATATCTCAGGTGCGCGATGCGTTTTCGACCAGCAGAAAATGTGCAAAATTGATTCTGGAATATACAGATGGAATAAAACTGACAAAAAAGACAGGGGCGGAGAGCGAATGGACGTCCTATTCCTGACAAGAAAAGCTCAGGTGAAAAATTTTATTGACTGAAATGATAAGTTATAGTATAGTATAATAAGTTGTGTAGGCAGACAGGTGACTGGTGTGCCTCCTGGTCTTCAAAACCAGTGTGGGGCGTTAGGAGCGTCCCGGGTGGGTTCGATTCCCACATGCCTACGCCAAAAAAATCGGACAGTAATAAAAAATAATCCTGGAACTTTTTAAGAAGCTCCGGGATTTTTTTGTATCTGTGAGGATACCGAGCAGTTACGATTGAATAATAAAAAGAATGGCAGGTGCAGTGATGATGAAAGAATATCCCATGAGAGTGGAATTAGAAGAGGCAGTTCAGATTATAAAAGAAAAAGTAACCGTTATGAATACGGAGAGGGTCGCACTTTCCGAGGCACGCGGCAGGATTCTTGCCCGGCAGATCGTAGCACAGGAAAATGTACCGCCGTTTGACCGTTCTCCTTATGACGGATTTGCCTTTCGTGCCGAGGATCTGGCACAGGCATCAAAAGAACATCCAGTTACGCTTCGTATTATCGAGGAAGTTCCTGCTGGAAAAGCACCCGAACATAGCGTTGGCAGAGGCGAGGCGATCAAAATACTGACAGGAGCGCCGATTCCCAAAGGGGCCGATGCGGTAGAACGATATGAGGTAACAGAATTTAACGAAAAGGAAGTTACTTTTTTTGAACCAATCAAAAGTGGTTCAAACATCTGCCTTGCGGGAGAAGATGTCAGACAGGGAGAAATTTTGATGGAGACAGGGATCAAACTGGACAATGCAAGGCTTGGACTTCTTGCCGCACTGGGATACTCCGAGATTTCCTGTTATCGTAGGATCAGATGCGTGATGATCAGTACGGGAAGTGAACTGGTTCCGGTGGATCATCCGTTAGCTCCAGGGAAGATCAGAAACAGCAGTGCCTATATGATTCAGGCGGCTCTGCGTGAATGGGGCATGGAATGTGACATTTATGGAATTGTCAGTGACAACAGCAATCATATTGCGGGAGCCATTGATGTGTGCTCGCAGAATTATGATGTGATATTTACGACGGGCGGAGTGTCTGTGGGAGATTATGATTTCCTGAATCAATCTCTGGAGGAGCTTGACGCTGAGATTTTGCTGTGGAAAGTGAAAATGAAACCGGGTATGGCATTTGTGGCAGCGATGCATAAACAAAAGCTGGTGCTCGGTCTGTCTGGAAATCCTTCTGCAGCCGCAGCAACTCTGTATCTGATCGGAGGGGCCGTGCTTTCTTATATGTCGGGAAAACAGGAACTTCCATGGGAAAAAATCAAAGTTCGTATGTCTCATGATTTCCCAAAATCAAGCAAAGGACGCCGTTTTATTCCGGGTAAACTGTGCGTGATCAATGGGGAGGCATATCTGGATTCGAGTGCTGTGCAGGGCAATGGAATTTTAAGCTCATGGCACAGCTGCAATCTGATTGGAGAAATTCCGGGAGGAACACCGCCATTAAAAGCAGGAAATGTCATTGAAGCCTATTATTTTGTCTAAATTTGTTGTACAATAGAGGTGAATAAAGTTTGAAGAGAGAAAATATAACGGCTGGGATTCTTGCCGGCGGAAAAAGCAGCCGTATGGGCCAAAACAAAGCGTATCTTAAATTGCAGGATAAAAGTTTTCTGGAGATTATGCTGGAAGCGACCAGGGGATTTGCCAGTCAGATCGTCTCTGTGGATGATGCTGGAAAATATCGGGGGAATTTGCCTGAACATGTGGTCCTTGCAGAAGATGAGCAGCAGGGAATTGGTCCTGTCGAGGGCATTTTTCAGATTCTTTCCCGTATGACGACAAAAGCAGCTCTGATCACAGCGACTGATATGCCGCTTGTAACAGCAGAATTATTTGAGAAGATGGCAGAGCAGTACAGCGGAGAAGGATGTCTGGTGCTCACCTGCGAGGGAAGGCCGCAGCCGTTGTGTGCAATTTATTCAAAATCGTGCCTTCCGGTTCTGGAACAGTTCCGTGTTGAGGGTATTCGCAAGCCCCGGCTGGTATTTGAAGAGATTCCGAGTGAATATCTTGCGATTGAGCAGATTGGCTATGATGGCTGTGCGGTATGCAATGTCAATACGCCGGGCGAGTACTACGCATTAAGAGAGAAAACAGAAAGCGGGAATGAGTGATGCATATCAATGAGCAGTACAGGCAGAAAGAATTAACAGAAGAAAAAGAGTATCTTTTTATAGAAAGGGACGGTCATTCGGACAGAGAACAGGGGCAGATTCTTTTGGAGCACTTGATGGAGGTGTATGTCAATGAAATTTTGACGATGAAATTAATCTGTATTCCTGAATTTTTGACCGAGCTGGTGCTTGGAAGACTTTTTACAGGCGGAATCATCCAAAGTATTGATGAAGTAGATTCTGTTTATATCTGTGAATTTGGAAATCGCGCAAAGGTATTGCTGCATCATCCGAAGGAGCAGAGGGAAGAAGAATATGTGGAGACGACACCTACTTGCTGTACGGGGAATCGGATTCTCAATGATTATTTTGTGAGTCATCAGGCAATGACATCTATGCAGCCAATTGAGTGGAAGTCTTCCTGGATTTTTCGTCTGGCAGATGAATTTGAAAAAGACACGCCTCTTCACAGAGAGACAACAGCTACACACAGCTGTTATCTTGCGCAGGGCGAGGAGATTCTTTTTCATTGTGAAGATATCGGAAGGCATAATGCCATGGACAAAGCAATCGGGTATGCGCTGCGCCATGGAATTGATCTGCGTCAATGTATCCTTTATACAAGCGGAAGGATTCCGACGGATATGGCAGAGAAGGCTGTGAGGGCCGGAATTCCAATCCTTGCAGGGAAAGCAGCAGTCACAACACAGGCGATTGCATTGGCCAAGACTTATGGGCTGACGTTGATCGGAATGGCAAAACGAAAGTTTATGAAACAGTATGCGGGAATACCGCCGCAGGATGAGGACAGATAGAGGAACGCGTATGAGCAGAATACTGGCAGTGAGCGGAGTGAAAAATTCCGGAAAGACAACGTATATTGAGCAATTGCTTGCTTATCTTGGGGAAAAAGGAATCAAAACAGCGGTGATCAAACATGACGGACATGAGTTTGAGCCGGACGTTGCGGGGACGGATTCCTGGAAGTACCGGCAGGCAGGCGCTTACGGCTGTGCTGTATATTCCGGCAGTAAGTTTATGGCGATCAGAGAATGGCCGCAGGAAGATCCAGAAGCTTTGATGAGGCTGTTTCCGGATGCGGATCTACTACTTTTGGAGGGATTTAAGTATTCCGGATATCCGAAAATTGAACTGGTGCGAGAGGGAATATCCAAAGATCCGGTCTGTCCGAGAGAGACCGTCATAGCTTATGTGACGGATATTCGCGAGAAACTTCCGTGGATGGAGGGAGAGATTCCCGTATATCGCTTTGAACAGGTACAGGAGGTGGCAGAACAGCTTTTGATAAAAAAATAATCATATAAGAACAACAATGAAGAAACTGGGGGAAACAAAACGACGTGAAAGATAAATTTAACCGAGAAATTGAATACATGAGAATCTCGTTGACCGATCGCTGCAATCTGAGGTGTAAATATTGTATGCCCTGTGATGTTCCGTGGATCGACCATGAGCAGATTCTGTCTTATGAGGAAATTCTGGAAATCTGCCAGATCGCGGTCGAGCTTGGAATCGACCGCTTTAAAATTACCGGAGGTGAGCCTCTGGTGCGAAAAGGATGTCTTGAATTCATTCGCACGCTCAAACAGATGACCGGAGTCAAACAGGTGACTATGACGACGAATGGTGTGCTTTTACGCCAGTATGCGGATGAACTTGCCGAGGCAGGGGTGAATGGAATCAATGTAAGCCTGGATACACTGGACAGAGAGCGCTTTGCCTTCTTGACGGGAAAGGATGCTCTTGAGCAGGTTTTAGATGGGCTGTATTATTCAAATAAACTGGGAATTAAGATGAAAGTCAATTGTGTACCGCTGAAAGGGTTTAATGAAGATGGGCTGCTGCAGATGCTGGATATTTGCCGGGATCATCCGATTGATGTGCGTTTTATTGAAGTGATGCCGATTGGATATGGAAAAGAATATGCGGGCATTTCTGTGGTGAACCTTGAGCAGGAGATACGAAAGGCCTATCCAGATGGGGAGACGGTGCTTCGCAGGCTCGGAAATGGCCCGGCGCGTTATTATCATCCGTCTGAGTTTTTGGGAAGCGTAGGCTTTATTGATGCGATTCATGGAAAATTCTGCGGCGACTGTAACCGTATCCGGCTGACATCGGAAGGGTTTTTAAAGACCTGTCTCTATTATGGGCATGGTTCCTCACTGAGAGATTATCGAAGAGGTGGCGGAAGCAGAGACGGGCTGAAAAATTTAATGCAGGAGACGATTTTCCAGAAACCGAAAGAACATCATTTTGGAAGTCTGTCTGCGGATGATGAGAAAGAACTGAGAAAAATGTCACAAATCGGAGGATAAAGTAATGCAAAATCAAAAAGAAATCCTTCAGTTTCGAAAGGTAAACTGTAAAAACTGCTACAAATGTGTGCGTTACTGCCCGGTAAAAGCCATTAAAATCCGAAATCATCAGGCACAGATTATTGAGAGTCAGTGCATTTTGTGTGAAAAGTGTACGGTCATCTGTCCGCAGAACGCCAAAGTGGAATTGAATCTGATTCCAAATATCAAAAACTGGATCAAAGAGGGAAAACAGGTCATAGCATCGGTACATCCAGCCTATCTTGCAAAATTTGCGGTGCCTGGCTTTTTCCGCCTGACAGCAGCTCTAAAACAGCTTGGCTTTGAGGAAGCATTTGAGGCCGCACAGGGTGCATATCTGATGAAAAAACAGTATGAGAAGGTGATCGTGGAACGGAACTTTGAAAAAATGACGATTTCTTCTGCCTGTCCGGTTATCGTGCAGCTGATTGAAAAACACTATCCGGATCTGGTCGAATATCTGGCGCCGGTGCTGTCAATGATGCAGTCGCATGGAAAATATCTGCGTAGCCAATATCCCGATGCAAAGATCGTGTACATCAGTCCCTGTATGTCTTCCATGGCAGAACTGCAGGAAGAAAAACCTTATGTGGATGCGGTCATTACCTTTCACCAGCTGAATGAATGGATGGATAAAGAACAGGTAAGCATTTCGCGCGACGAGGTATATCCAGACCGGTATTTATCGAGAATTACGGCACTTCCTGAGGGACTTTCCTGTGCAATGCGTCATGAAAATAAAGAGAGTTATCTGTCAATTCATGGAATGGATAACTGCAAACAGATTCTGGATGAACTGAAACAGGGAGGCTACGAGAACTGCTTTATTGAGTTAAGCGCCTGTCTGAATGGATGTATCGGAGGACCTTCGTTCCAGCAGGAGCATGGAAAACTTCTGGATGCGATTCTGTCTATTCGAAATGCCTCTCTGATACACGGAATGCCAGATTATGATCAGGATTATAATATTGAAGAAACCGTAGACCTTACGCGTACCTTTGGTCAGTATCAGAAAAAACAGGAAAAACTGGTATCGGAAGAAGAGATTCGTGATATTTTGGCAAAGATGGGCAAATTCTCCAAAGGGGATGAACTCAACTGCGGAGCCTGCGGTTATAATACCTGTCGGGAAAAGGCAGTTGCGATCCGTGAAAATAAAGCGGAGATTTCCATGTGTATCCCCTATATGAGAGAACGACAGGAGAATTTTTCCAATAAGATTGTCAATGCCATGCCTGGAATTCTGGTGACGGTGGATTACCACCTGAATGTCATTCAGCTTAATCAGGAGGCAAGAAATCTGTTTGATATTAAACACCAGAAAAAGATTATCGGAAGTCCTGTTTCTGATATCATGGACGATTTTATTTTTGCAAACCTGCTGTCATTTGAGAAGGATCTCAGCAGTGACCAGATTTATCTCGAAGAACAGAAGCGTTATCTGGAACGTGTTGTGACCAATGACAAGAAAAATCAGATGATTTTATGCGTTATGAAAGATATCACGCGGGAAATAGAGCAGAAAAAGAAAATCCGGAATGCACAGATGGAAGCTGCCAAAATGGCAGATAAGCTTGTGGAGGAACAGCTTAAGATTGTTCATCAGATTGCCGGACTTCTGGGAGAGACGGCAGCAGATACAAAAGTGGCAGTAGAAGAACTGAAAAATACCATACTGCAGGAGAGTAAGTAGACATGAAGAAAAATAAATACTATGGCATGAATGTGAAATTTAACGGCCTTTGTGTGGATTTTGGACGTGTCAGTCTGAATAAGAAAAAAGAAACACTCTGTGGAGATTATTACACCATTATTGAGAGGGACGAGGAACACGTGCTGGTGCTGTCCGACGGGCTTGGAAGCGGTGTAAAGGCGAACATTTTGTCGACACTCACAGCCAAAATGCTCAGTACGATGGTATCACGTCATCTTCCTCTGGAGGAAGCAGTCCGTGCAGTGGCAAAGACTCTGCCGATCTGCAGCGTGAGACAGATGGCATATTCTACGTTTACTGTTCTGGATATTAAGGATGGAGTGGCCAATCTTTCGCAGTTTGACAATCCCGATGCGATTTTGATTCGTGATGGAAAAGTATTTGACTATCCGATTTCTGTGATGGAAATTGATGAAAAAGTCATTCATTTGAGTTCGTTTGCTCTGCAGGAAGAGGATATGCTGATTTTGATGTCTGATGGAGTGACGAATGCTGGTATGGGAAAGACTACCGATGGAGGATGGGGCAGGCCGGATGTAGTCCGGTTTTGTCAGAATAAATATCGCCCCGGAATGACTGCGCAGGAGATGGCGGGACATATCGCGGCGGCCAGTGTGGATCTGAACCTGAATGAGACAGATGACGATATTACGGTTGTGGTGCTGCGTTTTCGAAAACCACAAAAAGTAAATCTGATGATCGGTCCCCCGCGTCACGCAAATGAAGATGAAAAATACCTGAAAAGCTTTTTTGAGAGTGAGGGTATGCACGTCATTTGCGGAGGTACAACGGCGAAATTTGCGGCGAGATTTCTTGGAAAAGAATTAAAAACAATCCAGGATTCTTCTGTGGATAATGTTCCTGCCCGTTCCAGGCTCGAGGGTGTGGAACTGGTGACGGAAGGGCTTTTGACGATGGAACGGCTGCTGGAGTATTGCAACGAAACCTTGGAAAATATGCTCTTTTTTAACGAACTGCATAAGAAAAAGGATGCCGCGGCTTATCTGGGAAGAATGCTGTTTGAGACAGCGACGGAGATTCGGATTTTTTATGGAAATGCCATCAATCCCGATCATGAAAAGTTAAATATTTCCCCGGAACATAAAGAAGAACTGGTGGAGGAACTTGCGGCGCATCTGCGCAATGCGGGCAAAAAAGTTTCCATTGGAATGTGGGCAGTATAAACGAGGGCTTCTTTGCATATATTATAGCAGTACATAGCTGTGAATATATGCAAAGGGGGTCTTTTTTATGACAAATTATCAGGTCTATCAGGATATTCAGACTCGCACAGGAGGCGAGATTTACATAGGTGTGGTAGGCCCTGTCAGAACAGGAAAATCTACATTTATACGCAGATTTATGGAGACTCTGGTGCTTCCTGCGCTGGAAGAAAAGGAGAAAAAAGAAATTCGGGATCAGCTTCCGCTCAGTGGTTCCGGCAAGATTGTAACGACTGTGGAACCCAAGTTCATTCCCAAGAAAGCAGTGCACATTCGTCTTGGAGACGATGTGGCAGTAAAGATCCGTCTGATTGACTGTGTGGGCTTTATGATTCCTCAGGCTTCGGGCAACATGGAGGATGGAAAAGAACGTATGGTCAAAACACCCTGGTTTGACCATGAAATTCTTTTTTCGCAGGCTGCTGAAATTGGGACAAGGAAGGTGATTGAGGATCATTCGAGCATCGGAATTGTGGTGACGGGAGATGGATCTTTCGGAGAAATTCCTGCGGAACAGTTTCGTCCTGGTTTGGACAGAACCATCGAGGAACTGAAAAAGCAGAAAAAACCGTTTCTCATTCTTGTAAATTCTCAGAAGCCTTACGGGGAGGAGGCATCTGACCTGGCCAGGAGCCTGGAGGAGGCATATGGGGTTCGTGCGCTTTGTGTCAACTGCGACCAGCTCAAAAAAGAAGATATTTTGAAGATTCTGGAGGAGATCCTTTATGAGTTCCCTGTCAGTCAGGTGCAGTTTTATATTCCAAAATGGGTAGAAATGCTTCCACCGGAGCATGAACTGAAAGCGAATCTGATTGAACAGATTCAAAAAACAATGGGAGGTGTGCGCCATATCCGCGATGTGATGGAGAATTCGTTTGCATTGGAAGGTCCTTATGTGCAGGAGTCCGTACTGGAGCAGACGGATCTTGCGACCGGCACGATCCGGGTGAGGGTGCATATCCGTGAAGCTTATTATTACCAGATGCTCAGTCAGATGACAGGCATCGAGATGGACAGCGAATATTCTCTGATTCATGTGATGAAAGAATTTGCCAAAATGAAAGAGGAATATGTGAAAGTGCAGGGGGCATTGGAGTCCGTTCGCGGCTGTGGATATGGTGTGGTTACACCGGAACTCGAAGAGATTTCCATGGAAGAGCCGCAGGTCATCAAACAGGGAAATAAATTTGGTGTAAAGATCAAATCCAACAGTCCATCCATTCATATGATCAAAGCTAATATTGAGACAGAGATTGCGCCGATCGTAGGCACGCAGGAGCAGGCGGAAGATCTGATCCGCTATATCAAAGGAAGTGCAGACAGAGGAGAAAGTGTGTGGGAGACCAATATTTTTGGAAAATCGATTGAACAGCTGGTGGAGGATGGAATTCGAAATAAGATTGCACAGATCAGTGATGAAAGTCAGGTGAAACTGCAGGATACCATGAAAAAAATTGTCAACGACAGCAAAGGCGGAATGGTCTGCATTATTATTTAGTTGTGAATAGACAGAAAAATTGATATAATAAACAAAAGATAAAAAAAATTATGAAAGGAGAAAAGGCGGAATGAAGCAGAAATTTCTACAAAAGACAATTGCAGCTGTAATTGTTAGTTCTATGGTTTTATCCAGTGTATCCGTGACAGCGGCGGATACGATAGAGATTGCTCCGGATGTCTCACAGGAGATAGAAATTGGTGAGGAAGCTGTTCAGGCGCAAAACGTTGCGATTGATGTACAGAATTTTCCGGATGATCATTTTCGGCAATATGTTTCTGCGTATATTGATACGGATCAGGATGGCCTTCTCTCTGCGGATGAGAAAAATGTTACCGTGCTGTCAGTGCCATCTATGGAAATAGAAGAATTGACGGGAATTGAGTATTTTACGGAATTAGAGGAACTGGACTGTTCGGATAATCCGATTCGTTTCTTTGATGTCAGTGGTAATACAGCACTGGAAAAGTTAAACTGCAGTAAGATGGATACCAGCAGGTTGGATTTTTTATATAATACTGCTTTGAAGGAATTGAATATCAGCCATAATATGAATCTGAAGGATGTAAATCTGAATGCTCTGAAAAAGCTTGAGAAACTGGATTGTTCTTATTCTTCCATAGATAGACTGGATTTGAGCGAATTGGACAACTTAGTAGATTTTGATGGTCAGTCTGTCGGATGTACGGAAATCATTCTTCCTGTCAACAGCAGCCTTCGTGCATTGAATCTGTCGAATGTGTTTTTGAGAAACATGGATTTATCCACACAGACGAATCTGGAGTCTTTGAATGTGCAGGACAGTACAGTGGAAGTGTTGGATATCAGTAAGATGAAAAAACTGAAAAAGCTGAATTGTGAAGGAAGTATGCTGTACTATATACAGACTTCTCCAGACAATGATCTTCAGGAATTGAAGGCAGGAAATATTATTTACTACAAGGACAGTACCCGGATTGATTTTAAGCAGTTTTGTGATTTTTCAGAGGAGCATTTTCGAATTCGAGAAAATGGAATTTTAGAAGATGGTGTTCTCACTGCGCAGGACAGAGAAAAGGAGATTGTGTATGAATTTGATCTTTCTGTGCAAGGAGGATATCAGGCAGTGGTTGTGCAGCTTGGCCTTGACAGTGGACTTGGTGAGGATATGCTTCCGGATCCCAACTTTCGAAGATACGTGATGGATTATTGTGATATGGATGGAAACGGAAGGGTAACGGTGGAAGATTTGGCTCAGGTGATTGCTTTGAACCTGGCGAATCTGGGTATTCAGGATCTGACGGGAATCGAATATTTTACCGGACTTGAATATCTGGACTGCCGCTTCAATCATCTGGATCTCTCCAGATTGAAACTTCCGGAATCGATTATTGAGAAGAACACAGCACCTCAGGCGTTTTATGAAAATATCCAGATTAAAGACGGATATCTGCCGTTTTCACTTTTGGATGGATATGTATATCATCCGGAATTTGAGCTTCTGGATATTGAAGGAGGGAAGCTGACTTCTAATGGAAAGGGAATTCAGCTGGATCAGACAGTCGGTCAACAGGAAATCCGTATTTCTCTGGCAGAGTATAACAGGGACAATGTGATTGGTTCCTGCGTGGTGAAGGTAAACAGTGTCAATACGGCTTCTGCAATTGCTGCACCAAAACTTTTGAAGACAACCTCCAGTTATCGAAACCGTATATATTGGGAAAAAGTAAAAAATGCTTCCGGATATCGTGTGTACCGCAAAAAAGCAGGAGATACTTCCTGGACGAGGATTGCGGAGGTTCAATCAGACGTTTCCAGCTATATTGACAGCAAAGCAGTGCCTGGACAGACGTATTTTTATACGGTACGTGCCAAAACAGTGCTGAACGGGAAAACAATCTGGAGTACTTATGACCGGAAAGGACTGCAGGCCGAAGCTTCTCTTGGTCAGCCTGTTTTAAAATCAGCCAAAGCGACGGCTTATAATAAAATACAATTGGAATGGAATAAAGTATCCGGTGCGACAGGATATCGTGTGTATCGGAAGGAGACAGGCGGAAAATGGAAATCCAGTGCCTATCTAAAAAGCAGTGAGCTTTCTTATACAGACAGTACAGCAATACCGACGGTGGTGTATTCTTATACGGTGCGCGCCTGCAGAAAAATTGATGGAAAGAATTATTATGGAGGTTACAATTCCAAGGGAATATCTATCGCAACGAAGTTATCGGGAGGCTATCTGGTTTCCATCAAGACTCAGAATGGTACGCAGACGATACAGTGGAAGAAAGTGAATGGAGCATCCGGATATCAGCTTCAGTATGCAGACTCCGTATCCGGCAATTTCCGAACATTGAAAAACGTGAAGAGCCCGGAGGTTTCTTATACATATTCTGTGAACAGCAAAGCTGCTGTGAGATATTATCGGATCCGTCCATACCGCATCGTGGAGGAGCAATCTGGCAAGAAGGTATATGGAGCGTTTTCTGCTGCAAAATCAAAAAAAGAAATTGAGGGAAGCGCTGTCTCCATCACGCTGAATGCAGGCTGTCTCAATATGCCGGTGAAAGGCGTGCGTTATCTGAAGGCTTCTGTGAATCCTTCATCTGCTTCTGCGGTACAGTGGAGCAGCAGCAATACCGCGGTGGCGAAGGTTACACAAAGCGGCAAAGTAACAGGAATCAAAGAGGGAACGGCTACGATTAAGGCGGTCATTCCGGGAAATGGGATTTCAGCTTCTTGCAAAATTGTTGTATATCTGACGCCGCAGAAGGCGGAGTATGATTTTTCGGAATATCATATGGGTATGGCAACGGGAAGGGGTGCACCGAATGGATTTGACCGGGGGATGAATGACGGAGGCGATGCGATGAAGGCAGTTGCCTATCTGGCAAGGTGGGAAGGTGTTGTATCGGAGTATCGCGATCCATACCCGGAGGACGATTCTTTCTGTCTGTATAATGAGATGGAGGAAGAGTATCACGTGCAGGATGTCTATTTTGTTCCGGCCAAGAAATCTCCTCTTGATAATGATGAAATCAAAAAAGCGATCGTGAATTATGGCGCTGTGTATGCAACCTATCTGAATGGAAGTGACTATTTCAATGATGACCAGACGAATTATTGTTACAATCCGGCTGGGAACCCAGATGAACCATCTGAACCGGTAGGCAGCAGCGGAGATTATGTGGAAGGCCATGCAGTTGCCATTGTTGGATGGGATGATGAATATCCGAAGGAAAGCTTCCGTTATCCGCCGGAGGGTGATGGTGCATTTATCTGTAAAAACAGCTGGGGAGAGGGATTTGGAGAAAACGGATATTTTTATGTTTCCTACTATGATCTTTGCCTGGGAAGCAGAGACATCAATACCGTCTGTCCGAAGCTGGAAAACCGAAAGAATTACGGAGGAATCTACCAGTATGATCCGATGGGGGCAACGACAACTTATGGATATGACAAACAGATGTATCAGGCAAATGTTTTCCCGAAAAAGGGCAGTGTCACCAGTACCTCACAGGATCTTCAGGCAGTTTCTTTTTATACTTATGATGCCGGATATCGCTATGAAATCTATGTAGTGAAAAATTATAAGGATAAAAATTCTCTGAAAAATCTGGGCGCACCGGTAAAATCCGGAACTATGGAATATGCGGGTTATCATACCGTGGAGCTTGACAACAGTCTGAAAATCAGCGCAGGAACACGGTTTGCGGTTGTAGTCAAACTGATGAGTGACGGAAATACACAGGGATATTTTGAGGCTCCGATTGAAGGTGATTCCTCCGCAGCTTCTTCCGGATGGGACGAGAGCTTTGTGAGCCACTATGGAACCAGCTGGTGGGATATCAACGGATATCTTCCAAACACCAATGCCTGCATCAAGGCGTTTATGGCTGGAGAAGTAAAGGATGTGGTTGTGGAGGTAGATGAGGCAGTCGGTTTATCAGAAGAACATACGGCTTATCAGCCGGAAGAACTTCTGGAGAAAGGGTTTGAGCTGAACCCGGCTTATCTGGAGGAACAGGTTTCTTCCGGGACTTCTGTTTCCACTGCAGGTGCAGGAGACGGCCGTACAGGAACGCAGAGCTATCCTTCCAGATACGACCTGAGGGAAGAAGGAAGAGTTTCTTCTGTAAAAGATCAAAAAAGCAGAGGTTTATGCTGGACGTTTGCGATGTATGCGTCTTTGGAAAGCTGTATGATGAAATAAATCATGTCAAGAAAAGGAAGCAGAGCACAGGCTTCCTTTTCTTTTGCGCTTGAAATGCACTTTCTGGTGTGATATGATTAAAAACATGAATTATTATGGAAAGATAGAGAGTTTAGGAGGAATATACTATGACAGTATATGAAGAACTTCAGGCCAGAGGACTGATTGCTCAGGTTACGGATGAAGAGGAGATTAGAGAATTAGTAAATAACGGCAAGGCCACCTTTTATATTGGATTTGACCCGACGGCGGACAGCCTTCATGTAGGACATTTTATGGCACTTTGCCTGATGAAACGTCTGCAGATGGCAGGCAATACACCGATCGCGCTGATCGGAGGAGGAACCGGTATGATCGGTGATCCGTCCGGACGAAGCGATATGCGTCAGATGATGACAGTGGAGACGATTCAGCACAACTGTGAATGTTTCAAAAAACAGATGAGCCGTTTTATTGACTTTTCCGATGGAAAGGCCATGATGGTAAACAATGCGGACTGGCTGATGAATCTGAATTATATTGAGGTGCTGCGTGAGGTAGGCCCTCATTTCAGCGTCAATCGTATGCTGACACATGAGTGTTACAAGCAGCGTATGGAGAGAGGACTGACGTTCCTGGAGTTTAACTACATGATCATGCAGAGCTACGATTTCTATATGCTGTATCAGAAATACGGCTGTAATATGCAGTTCGGCGGCGATGACCAGTGGGCAAATATGCTTGGAGGAACGGAACTGATCCGTCGTAAATTGGGAGAAGACGCATATGCGATGACCATTACCCTGCTTCTTAACTCAGAAGGCAAGAAAATGGGAAAAACACAGTCAGGAGCTGTATGGCTCGATCCAAATAAAACGTCTCCGTTTGATTTCTATCAGTACTGGAGAAATGTGGCAGATGCGGATGTGTTAAAATGCCTTCGCATGCTGACTTTCCTTCCTCTGGAGCAGATTGATGAGATGGACAAATGGGAAGGCAGCCAGCTCAACCAGGCGAAAGAGATTCTTGCTTATGAACTGACATCTCTGGTACACGGAGAGGAAGAGGCGAAAAAAGCACAGGAAGGTGCAAGAGCACTGTTTTCCATGGGAAATGCTGCAGATATGCCGACGACAGAGCTGACCGAAGAAGATTTTACCGAAGATGCAATCGATGTGATCTCTCTTCTTGTAAAAGCCGAGCTTGTTCCGACACGTTCTGAGGGACGCCGTGCGATTCAGCAGGGCGGTGTGTCCATTGACGGTGAGAAAGTTACAGATATTTACCACAGCGTTGCAAAAGCAGACATTCCGGAAGATGGTCTGGTATTAAAACGCGGGAAAAAGAAATTTAAGAAAATCTGTGTGAAATAGAGGAGGAAGAGACATTGAAAAAGTACGGGGTAAATGAGCTGCGAAAAATGTTTCTTGAGTTTTTTGAGAGCAAGGAACATCTCGCATTGAAGAGTTTTTCATTAATTCCACATAATGATAAGAGTTTGCTGCTGATCAATTCCGGTATGGCACCGCTGAAACCTTATTTTACAGGCGCTGAGATTCCGCCGAAAACAAGAGTGACAACCTGCCAGAAATGTATTCGTACCGGTGATATCGAAAATGTAGGAAAGACGGCACGTCACGGTACCTTTTTTGAGATGCTTGGAAACTTTTCTTTTGGTGATTACTTCAAGCGTGAGGCAATCCACTGGACATGGGAATTTTTGACAGAGGTAGTTGGTCTGGATAAAAACCGTCTGTATCCATCTGTATACCTGGACGATGACGAGGCTTTTGAGATCTGGAATAAGGAGATTGGCATTCCTGCAGACAGAATTTTCCGTTTTGGAAAAGAAGACAATTTCTGGGAGCATGGCGCGGGTCCTTGCGGACCATGTTCTGAGGTTTATTATGACCGCGGCGAGAAATACGGCTGTGGTGAGCCTGGATGTACCGTGGGCTGCGAATGTGACCGTTATATGGAAATCTGGAATGATGTATTTACACAGTTTGACAACGATGGAAACGGAAATTACACAGAACTCGAACATAAGAACATCGATACCGGTATGGGTCTGGAGCGTCTGGCTGTTGCTGTTCAGGATGTAGATTCTATTTTTGATGTAGATACCGTATGTGCACTCCGCGAAAAGGTTTCCGAGATCACAAAACATCCGTATCATATCAATGAGCAGGACGATATTTCCATTCGTCTGATCACAGACCACATCCGTTCCGCAACGTTTATGATTTCTGATGGAATCATGCCGACCAATGAAGGAAGAGGTTATGTACTGCGCCGCCTGATCCGCCGTGCAGCACGTCACGGCCGTCTGCTTGGCGTGGAGGGAACATTCCTTGCTCAGCTTTCTGCGACAGTCATTGAAGGCTCCAAAGACGGTTATCCGGAACTGGAAGAAAAGAAAGAATTTATCTTTAATGTACTGACACAGGAAGAAAATCAGTTTAATAAGACGATTGACCAGGGACTTCGTATTCTTGCAGATATGGAAGAAAACATGAAAGTTCAGGGAAAAGATAAACTCGATGGACAGGATGCGTTTAAATTATATGACACCTATGGATTCCCGCTGGATCTGACGAAAGAGATCCTGGAAGAAAAAGGTTATGACATTGATGAGGAAGGCTTTCAGGCTGCGATGCAGAAGCAGCGTGAGCAGGCAAGAAATGCCCGTGCTGTAACGAACTATATGGGAGCAGATGCTACCGTATACGATGAGATTGATCCTTCTGTCACAACAGAATTTGTTGGATATGACAACCTTACTTTTACATCCAAAGTGACTGTAGAGACGACAGAGACAGAGCTTGTGGATGCGCTGATGGAAGGTCAGGATGGTACGATCTTTGTAGAGCAGACGCCGTTCTATGCAACGATGGGCGGACAGGAAGGCGACACCGGTGTGATCCGAACAGAGAACGGTCTGTTCCGTGTGACGGGAACAATCAAGCTTCTTGGAGGCAAATTCGGTCATGTGGGACACATGGAATCCGGAATGATTAAGACTGGTGAGACTGTGACACTTGAGGTGGCTGCCGATGAAAGAAAAGATACTGCAAAGAATCACAGTGCAACACATCTGCTGCAGAAGGCGCTGAAGACAGTTCTTGGCTCTCATGTAGAGCAGAAAGGTTCTCTGGTTGCTCCGGGAAGACTGCGTTTTGACTTTGCACACTTCCAGGCAATGACAGCAGAAGAAATCGCAGCAGTAGAAAACCTTGTCAATCAGGAAATTCAGGCATCTCTTCCTGTTGTGACAGATGTTATGGATCTGGAAGATGCTAAGAAAACAGGTGCGATGGCTCTGTTTGGCGAAAAATACGAGGAGAAGGTACGTGTCGTATCTATGGGCGATTTCTCCAGAGAGCTGTGCGGTGGTACGCATGTGGCAAATACCGGAGAGATTACTCTGTTCAAGATTGTATCTGAGGCAGGAATTTCCGCAGGTGTGCGCCGTATCGAAGCATTGACTGGTACGCATGTGCTGGATTACTACAAGAAGATGGAAGAAGAGCTGACAGAGGCATCCAGACTGGTAAAGGCAACACCGGCAGAGCTTCTTGAGAAGCTGAATCATTTGCTGGCTGAGAACAAAGCCCTTCACAGTGAAAATGAGTCTCTGAAGAGCAAGATGGCACAGAGTTCCCTTGGTGATGTCATGGACAAAGTGGTTGAGATCAAGGGAGTGAAACTGCTTGCAGCAAAACTGGACGATGTCGACATGAATGGTCTTCGTGAGCTTGGCGATCAGCTGAAAGAAAAGCTGGGTGATGGCGTGGTGATCCTTTCTTCTGTAAAAGATGGAAAGGTAAGCCTTCTGGCTATGGCTACCGATGCTGCGATGAAAGCAGGTGCTCATGCAGGTAATCTTGTGAAGGCGCTTGCCAAGGAAGTTGGCGGCGGCGGAGGCGGACGCCCGAATATGGCACAGGCCGGCGGAAAAGATCCGTCCAAACTGGATGCAGCGATGGCAATGGCAGGAGAGCTTCTGGAAGGTCAGTTGAAGTAACGAAAGAAAAAAATAAAAAAAACAAGAAAATGAAGAAAATCAGTTGACGAATGCGGATTATCTGATATAATAACTGTTGTGCAATAAAAACTGTTGTGCAAAAAAATATACCCTAAACAGTTGTATCTTAGCACAATCTACAACTGGAGGGAGGTTAGGTGTGAGTCTATGTCAAATGTTATCGTAAAAGAAAACGAGACTTTAGATAGCGCTCTTCGCAGATTTAAGCGCAGCTGTGCAAAAGCAGGCATTCAGCAGGAAATCCGCAAGAGAGAGCATTACGAGAAACCAAGTGTTCGTCGTAAGAAAAAATCTGAAGCTGCTAGAAAACGTAAATATAATTAATTGTGCGCAAAAATCCCTGTCCGATTTGTGACAGGGATTTTTTAAAAGGAAGTCTGTTTTATGACAAAGGCAAAAAAAATTATTAACTTTTTGTTCAGCCGTGTTGTGATCATTCCACTGTGCATTTTGCTTCAGCTGGCGTGGTGGGTGTTCGTCTTTTTTTATCTGACAAGAGTTTCCAATGTTGTTTCCATGCTTGTGCGGGTGCTGGGGCTGCTGATTGTTCTCTGGATTGTCAATAAAAGGATGAATCCCTCGTATAAACTGCTTTGGACCATATTGATTCTGACCAGCCCGGTGCTTGGGGTGGCTATTTATTTCCTTTTGGGAGAGTCGAGAGTGGCAAGAAAAATGCAGCGCAGTTATGAAAAAGTGCTGCAGCAGGAGAAACACCTCATTCAGGAAAATGTGCACACAAGAAAAAGACTGGATGAAAAGAATCGTGATATCTCCAATCAGTCCAGATATATCCGTGACTTTTCTGCATTTCCGCTCCAGGAACATACCGATTGTGAGTATTACAAATCGGGTGAGGATATGTTTTATCCTCTGCTGGAAGCTCTGAGAAATGCAGAGCATTTTATTTTTCTGGAATATTTTATTATCGGAGAAGGGGTTATGTGGTCTTCTATCCTGGAAATTCTGGAAGCAAAAGCCGCAGCAGGCGTCGATGTTCGTCTGATTTTTGATGATTGGGGATGTATTACAACGCTGCCTTACCATTTTTATAAAGATCTTCAGAAAAAAGGAATTCAGTGCGCGGCTTTCAACCCGTTTCGACCGGTCATGAACATTATTCTGAACAATCGCGATCATCGAAAAATATGTGTGGTAGATGGTTATATTGGCTTTACAGGCGGAATCAATCTTGCTGATGAGTATATCAACAGAAGAGAACGGTTTGGTTATTGGAAAGATACGGCCATCCGATTGAAGGGAGAAGGCGTCTGGAATCTTACGGTTATGTTTTTGCAGATGTGGTCTGTCGTGACCAGAACGGAGGTTTCGTTTGAAGACTACCGTCCGCACTGTTATCATCCGCAGCCGTTTACGGGAGAAGGATTTGTACAGCCTTACTGCGATACGCCTCTGGATGATGAGGTCGTGGGAGAGAATGTTTACATGAATATGATCAACCGGGCAGGCAAATATGTTTATATTTGTACACCATACCTGATCATTGACAATGAAATGATGACCAGCCTTTGCCTGGCAGCCAAAAGCGGTGTGAATGTCAGAATCATCACGCCTGGAATTCCGGATAAAAAACTCGTTTTTCTTCTGACACAGTCATATTATGAACAGTTGATTGAAGCCGGGGTGGAGATTTATGAATATGAACCTGGATTTGTCCATGCGAAATCGTTTGTTTGTGACGATGAGCTGGCCGTGATCGGAACGATCAACATGGATTATCGGAGCCTCTATCTTCATTTTGAAAATGGCGTATGGATTTATGACAATCATGTGGTCCGGGATATGAAGGAAGATTATCTGGAAATGCTGAAGAGCTGCAGAAAAATTGATTTGGAATTCTGCCGAAAACGCAGCACTCTGGCCAGAGCATTTCAGAGTATTCTGCGCCTGATGGCGCCTTTGGTGTAATAGAAAATCGAATTTATCTATGTAAAATTGTCGCTGCATCAGCAGCGGCAATTTTTTTGACTGTTTTTCTTCACAGGTGTCTTGTCACCTGTAATGCTGTGTGCTATAATATGGAGAATGAAAACGGACCTGAACAAAATATAAAGAGGGAGGACGAAATGGAAAACAAAATTTCAAAAATACAGCAGTTAAAGAAAGAGAAAGATGCGGTGATACTTGCTCATTATTATGTGCCGGACGAAGTACAGGAGATTGCTGATTATATTGGGGATTCCTATTATTTAAGTGAACTTGCCACACAGGTAAGCGAAAAGACAGTGGTGTTGTGCGGCGTATCTTTTATGGGAGAGAGTGCGAAACTTTTGAACCCTAAGAAAACAGTATTGATGCCGGATGCAGAGGCGGACTGCCCGATGGCTCATATGTGTTCGGTGGAAAAGATTGAAGAAATCCGCAGACAGTATCCGGATGTCGCTGTTGTTTGCTATGTGAATTCCACTGCACAGCTGAAAGCACACTCGGATGTATGTGTGACATCTTCCAATGCTTTGAAAATTGTCAAAAATCTTCCGAATAAGGATATTTATTTCATACCAGACGGCAATCTGGGACGATTTGTGGCTTCGAAGGTTACGGATAAAAATATCATTCTCAATGATGGCTATTGCCCAATCCACAAACAGATTACCGGCGAAGCTCTCGAAGCAAAAATGAAAGAACATCCACAGGCAGAGGTTCTGGTACATCCGGAATGTGTGGAAGAAGTGACAAAACTGGCAGATTATGCGGGAAGTACTTCCGGTATTATTCAATATGCCAAAGAAAGTGACTGCCAGGAATTTATCATTGGAACGGAAACGGGCGTTTTTCATAAACTTCTGCAGAATCATCCGGACAAAAAATATTATCCGGTTATGGAACCGCAGATTTGCTGGGATATGAAAAAAATAACATTAGACAAAATCATTGATGTGCTGGAAAACGGCAAGAATGAAGTCTGTCTTTCACAAGAACTGATGAATGCGGCCAACAAACCGCTTGAGAGAATGCTGGAATTAGCAAAATAGAATGGAATGACAAAAATGGAAAAATATTATGATGCGATTATTGTGGGAACCGGTGTGGCCGGATGCTTCAGCGCACTGCATCTGCCCTGCGATAAGAAGATATTAATGATTACAAAGGCAAAATTGAATGAAAGTGATTCGTTTTTGGCGCAGGGAGGCATCTGTGTCCAGAAAGGTGATGAGGATTATGACAGCTTTTTTGAGGATACGATGCGTGCCGGACATTATGAAAACAGAAAAGAATCGGTTGATATTATGATTCGCTCTTCCAGAGATGTGATCAGAGAACTGATTGCGTATGGCGTGGATTTTGCAAGCAGTGACGGACAGTATCTGCTGACAAGAGAAGGAGCACATTCCACAAACCGGATTTTGTTTCATGATGATGTAACCGGAAAAGAGATTACAGAAAAACTATTGGCACAAGTCCAAAAATGCAGTAATATAACTATTATGGAAGAAACCACCATGGTGGATATTCTGGTCAAAGAGAATCGCTGCAGAGGCATCCTTCTTCGCACAGCACAGGGAGAGCTGTACCCTGTTCAGAGCGATTATGTTGTATGGGCCTGCGGGGGGATTGGCGGTATTTATGAGCATTCTACAAATTTTCCGCATCTGACAGGGGATGCACTGGCAATCGCGCTGCGTCATGACATTGAACTGGAGCATGTCGATTATGTACAGATTCACCCGACTACGCTGTATTCCAAAAAACCGGGAAGAAGCTTCTTGATTTCTGAGTCTGTGAGAGGAGAGGGTGCACAGCTTTTTAATAAAGATGGCGAGCGCTTTGTCGATGAACTTCTTCCAAGAGATGTAGTGGCAAAAGCGATTTTTCGTCAGATGCAAAAAGACCATGCGCCAAATGTGTGGCTGTCATTTATGACGATTGAAAATCTTGATGTGAAAAAGCGTTTCCCGAATATCTATCAGCGCTGCCTGGAGGAAGGCTATGATATCACAAAAGAAATGATTCCAGTAGTTCCTGCACAGCATTACTTTATGGGTGGTGTTCACGTAGATAAGAACAGTAAAACGTCGATGGAATGTCTGTATGCAGCCGGGGAGACAAGCTGCAATGGGGTACACGGTGCGAATCGTCTGGCCAGCAACTCTCTTCTGGAAAGTCTTGTGTTTGCCGAGCGTGCTGCGCTGGAAATCAGCCGTTTGATGGAAAAACAGGGGCAGTCGGAGAAAATTATAGAAGACAAACAGAAGATTTTGGAGTATTATGGAATCAATAGCGAAGATTATAAAGATATGAAGAAACGAAATGAAGAAAATAAAGAAATGATTTGGAGAGAAATCAGAAAGGTGGAACAACATGAATCCGATCACAGACAAGTTAAATGTGGATAATTTGATTTTACTGGCATTGCAGGAGGATATTTCAAGTGAGGATGTGACGACCAATTCTGTTATGCGTGAATACCAGAAAGGAACGGCACAGCTGATCTGTAAACAGGATGGTATTGTTGCCGGAATGGATGTATTTAAACGTGTATTTGAACTTCTGGACGAAAATACAGAAGTTTCCATTTATGTAAAGGACGGTCAGGAGGTCAAAAATGGCCAGATCATGGCAGATGTGACTGGTGACATTCGCGTGTTATTATCCGGTGAGCGTACGGCGTTGAATTATCTGCAGCGCATGAGCGGTATTGCTACTTATACCAACCGTGTGGCAAAATTGCTTGAAGGAAGTAAGACAAAACTTCTGGACACCAGAAAGACAACACCGAATATGCGTATTTTTGAAAAATATGCAGTTCGTGCAGGCGGCGGCTATAATCACCGCTATAACCTCTCCGATGGCGTTTTGATCAAAGATAATCACATCGGTGCAGCGGGAAGTGTAAAAAAAGCCATTGAGATGGCGAAAGAATATGCACCGTTTGTGCGTAAAATAGAGGTGGAAGTAGAAAATCTGGATATGGTCAAAGAGGCTGTTGAGGCTGGTGCGGATATCATCATGCTGGATAACATGTCGCCGGAAACGATGAAAAAAGCGATTGAGATCATTGACGGGAGAGCTCAGACGGAGTGTTCCGGTAATGTGACGAAAGAAAATATTCAGAATATTCTTGATGTAGGAGTAGATTATGTATCCAGCGGTGCGTTGACGCATTCTGCACCGATTCTGGACATTTCTCTTAAAAATCTTCATGCAATCTAGGAAAGGAATTATGTATGACAGGTGAAGAAAGGCGACAGGGAATTATTCATACAATTATGGAAGCATCACAGCCTGTTTCTGGGAAAACGCTTGCGATGAAATATCAGGTCAGCAGACAGGTGATCGTACAGGATATTGCACTTTTGCGTGCGGCAAATTATGAGATCTTGTCGACTTCCAAGGGTTATCTGATTCAGAAAATGCCGAGAGTGGAAAGAATCATAACTGTGGTTCACGGAGATGAACAGATTGAGGATGAACTGAATACCATCGTGGACATGGGCGGCTTCGTTTTGGATGTATTTGTGGAGCATGGTGTGTATGGAAGCCTGAGAGCACCGATGTCTATTTATTCCAGAAAAGATGTAAAGAAGTTCATGGAAAAGCTTTCTACCGGAGAGTCGAAACCATTGAACAATCTTACATCGGGAGTTCACAGCCATACCATTCAGGCATACTGTGAAGAAGACATGGAACAGATTGTGGAAGAATTGAAAAGAAAGGGATATTATCTCTGCGATTACAATATATTTATAAAAGAAAATGATAGATGAGGTGTAAACTTGTACCGCAAAGTCATCTGCTGGATCATGGTGTGTTACATAAGTATAGGCAGCACGTTTGCTATGGTGTACGGAGCGGAGGAAGAATTAATGGAATCTCCCCATGGTGTACTGATGGAAGCCGCCACAGGGGAGATTATCTATGAGAAGGAAAAAGACGTGAGGATAAGCCCTGCCAGTATTACGAAGATCATGACATTGCTTTTGATTTTTGAAGAACTGGATCAGGGCAATCTGTCTCTTGAGGAGGAAGTGACGACAAGTGCCTATGCAAAGTCAATGGGCGGTTCGCAGGTGTTTTTGGAAGAGGGAGAGAAACAGACCGTGGAGACGATGATCAAGTGCATTGTGATTGCCTCCGGAAACGATGCGAGTGTGGCCATGGCGGAGCATGTGGCGGGAAGCGAGTCTGAGTTTGTGAAGCGAATGAATGCCCGTGCCCAAACACTGCATATGGAGAATACACATTTTGAGGATTGCTGCGGATTGACGGATTCCTCCAATCATTATACGACGGCAGAGGATGTGGCAATCATGTCGAGAGAGCTGATTGTAAAACACCCCCAGGTGCTTGACTATTCCTCAATCTGGATGGAAGATATCACGCATGTGACCAGACAGGGAAGTAAACAGTTTACACTGACAAACACGAATAAGCTCATTCGAAGCTATGAGGGATGCGTCGGATTAAAAACGGGAAGTACGAGTCTTGCAAAATATTGTGTATCCACGGTGGCAAAGCGCGGGGAGATTACACTGATCGCAGTGGTGATGACGGCGCCTGATTATAAGGTGCGTTTTAAAGATGCGGCCGCTTTGCTGAATTATGGATTTGGCAGATGTAGTCTTTATGTAGATGAGAATACAGAGAAACTGCGTCTGGTATCGGTAAAGGGTGGTGTGGAAGATCAGGTGGCGTGTGAGTTTGAACATGCATTTCGTTATCTCGATACGACTGGCAAAACGGTGGAAGGTGTAGAAAAAAAAATAGTTCTTCCCAAAGAGGCAAAAGCTCCGATAAAAAAAGGAGACAAGGCAGGCGAAGCTGTCTATTATCTGAATGGAGAAGAAATCGGCAGAGTGGATATTTTATATAAGGCAGACGTGGAGAAAGCTTCTTTTGTAGATTATTTAAAAAAGGCAGGAAAAAGATTTTTGAACGGTTAAGGTTTACCTTTTAACAATGCTGTGATATAATTAACATATTGCAAAAACTGTTGGAGGTGTAGTATGAAAGAGATTAGAACAGAAGATGCTGTTGGCCAGGTATTGTGCCAGGACATCACACAGATTGTTAAGGATAAGGTGAAAGGACCTGTCTTTCGAAAGGGACATATTGTACGAGAAGAGGACATTCCGGTACTTCTTTCTGTAGGAAAAGAACATCTGTATGTATGGGAGAAAAAAGAGGGGATTTTACACGAAAACGAAGGCGCGGAAATTTTGTATGAACTCTGTGCCGGGGAAGGTATGACAGGAACCGAAATCAAAGAAGGAAAGAAAGAAGTCATTGCAGATTGTGACGGGCTTTTGAAAATCCGCAGTCAGGCACTTCGGAATGTGAATGCGCTTGGTGAGATGATGATCGCATCGCGACATGGAAATACGGTTGTGCGAAAAGGTGACAAAATTGCAGGTACCCGCATTATTCCGCTTGTCATAGAGGAAGAGAAAATGAAAAAGGCACGTGAAGTGGCAGGTCCGGAGCCGATTTTCTCTATCAAACCATTCCAGTTTAAAAAGGTAGGCCTGGTTGTGACGGGAAGTGAAATCCGAAAGGGATTGATCGAAGATACGTTTTCGGGCGTTTTGGAGCAGAAATTATCGGAGTTTCCGACCACTGTTATGGGGAAAGTGACTCCCGGAGATGACAAAGATGCCATTACAGCTGCCATCCTTGATTTTATTGCACAGGGCGCAGACATGGTATTGTGTTCCGGAGGAATGAGCGTAGATCCGGATGACAGAACACCGGGAGCAATCTCTCATACCGGTGCGAGAGTTGTGACTTACGGCGCACCCGTACTTCCCGGAGCGATGATGATGGTGGCTTATTACGAGAAAGACAACAAGACAATACCGATTGTGGGACTTCCGGGATGCGTGATGTATGCAAAGAGAACTATTTTTGATCTGTTACTGCCAAGACTTCTTGCGGATGATGAAATCACAGCAGAAGAAATTGTAGATTTGGGTGAGGGTGGACTCTGCCTGAACTGCAAAGTCTGTACATATCCGAACTGTGGCTTTGGAAAATAGAGGTATTCGTCAACTACCCACGACCTAAAGGTCATGGGCTTGTAACTGCCCAGTCGTAGTAACGGATTACTCCTCCGACCTTTAACCGCGATAGATATTGCTATCATAAGAGTGCCTTCAGAGCAGTTGCTCCCAACGGTTTTCTCTGTGTATATATTGTAACATAAAATGTTATTTTTTACAAGAATTTACAAGGCTCTTCCTACCGCCTGAAGGCAGTGGGTTTACGCCTGTATGAAACGAAAGGTTTTATTTATGAAGCAGTTATGTCTGAAAAGTTATGACATTTACAGCGGAAAAATAAGAGAAAAAGAAGTCCGTTTGCATTTCCTCAGTGATTTGCACGGGCTTTCTTTTGGCACGGATCAAAATTTTTTGCTGAAAGTCATGGAAAAAAGAAAGCCCGATTTTGTTTTGATCGGAGGAGATATGCTCACGGGAGATTGTCGTCAGTCCTGGATGAAACTGGAAAATCTTCTGGAAAAACTGAAACAGGAATTTCCTGTATACTATGCCATGGGGAATCATGAGCAGAAGATTTCCTGTCCGTGGAGGGAAGAAATGTCTTCGGAGGCACAGGAATTATTTGATGCTATTCGGGAAAATACGATTTTTCTGAATAACAATAGCAGTGTGTTTCGCTGCGGGGAAAACCGCCTAAGCATTACAGGACTTTCTCTGGAGAAGGAATATTACAGGAAACCCTTTCCGGAAAAACTGACTCGAAAACATATTTGTGATCTGATCGGCGAAGCAAAGGTATCGGAAGATTATCAGATTTTGTTGGCACATAATCCTTATCATGCGAAGGCTTATTTTCAGTGGGGTGCAGATTTGACACTCTCGGGTCATTATCATGGCGGCGTGGTGCGCTTTGATGAGAATCATGGATTGATTTCGACGCATTTTCATCCGTTTCCCAAGTATTGCTGTGGGCGTTTTCGGGAAGGCAACCAGCAGTTGATTGTCAGTCCGGGTATGGGAGAACATTCTGTGAAAGTGCGCGTGCACAATCCGAGAGAACTGATTGAAGTAAACCTTTTTCCCGGACAGTAAATAATGCTTGAAAAACATTCTGTGAACGATTAAAATAAATGGGTGATGACAGATAGAGAGGATTGAATATATGGCCATATCCGTGAAATTGCCGGTTTTTGAAGGCCCTCTTGACCTGCTGCTGCATTTGATCGACAAAAATAAAATTGATATTTATGACATTCCCATCGTAGAAATTACAGATCAGTATATGGAATACATCCGCCAGATGCAGGAAGAAGACCTGGATGTTATGAGTGAATTTATGGTAATGGCAGCTACTTTGCTGGATATCAAGTGTAAAATGCTGCTTCCGAAGGAAGTCAATGAGGAAGGTGAGGAAGAGGATCCGAGAGCGGAGCTGGTACAGCAGCTTCTGGAATATAAAATGTATAAAAATCTTTCCTATGAGCTTCGTGACAGAATGGAAGATGCAGATAAGGTTCTGTATAAAGATCCTTCGCTTCCCGGCGAGGTATTGAGTTATCGTGAACCGGCAGATCCAAAAGAACTTTTAAAAGATATTACGCTGGAAAAACTGCACAGTATTTACAAGTCCGTTTTAAGACGTCGGGAAGATAAGATGGATCCGATTCGAAGTAAATTTGGAAGAATTGAGCAGGAGGAGGTAAATCTTCCGGAGAAGATGGATTATGTGGAGGAGTATGCACGAACCCACAAGAAATTCAGCTTTCGCCAGCTTTTGGAGAAACAGTGCAGCAGAACACAGATTGTGGTGACTTTTCTCGCAATTCTTGAATTGATGAAAACGGGTAAGATTGTCATTCACCAGGAGCATTTATTTGATGATATTGAGATAGAATCGCTGGAATAATTATTTACGCAGGAGACGACTGAACCATTGAAAATAGAAAAGCTGGAAGGAGCCATTGAGGCTATTTTGTTTACTATGGGTGATTCTGTGGAGGTGTCCCGAATCGCCAGAACCATTGAATTGGATGTCGATACGACTAAAAAGATTATCCGTAATATGATGGATAAATACAAAAGCGAGGACCGGGGAATTGCCATCATAGAATTGGGGGATTCGTTTCAGATGTGCACAAAAAAAGAATATTATGAATATCTGATCCGCATTGCCATGCAGCCGAAGAAAGCTGCCTTGACGGATGTCATGCTGGAGACGCTGGCAATTATCGCTTATAAGCAGCCGGTGACAAAAATTGAGATCGAGAAGATCCGCGGAGTGAAAAGTGACCATGCGGTGAATAAGCTGGTAGAATACAATTTGGTAAAAGAACTTGGAAGGATGGATGCACCTGGACGTCCGATTTTGTTTGGGACAACAGAAGAATTTCTGCGTTGTTTTGGAGTGCAGGCATTAGATGAACTGCCTGTTCTCAACCCGGTGCAGCTGGAAGAGTTCAAGGAAGAGGCGGAGGAAGAGGTGCAGCTTCGATTAAATGTATAGAGGAGACGAAAGGAGCAGGAAACATGCCGACAACATATACACATGATGCATTTGGAAGAAAGGTATACAAAAGTCTGCAGGAAGATTTGCAGAAACTCGTTCACAGACACATACAATTGTATCGAATCGGTCTGCATGGACCTGATATTTTCTTCTATTGCGGGCTGAGAAAAAATTATGTGAATCAGACTGGTGTCCGTCTTCACGGGGAGATCGCGTATCCGTTTTTTGAACAGGGGATTCGGCTCGTGCGAAAAAATCAGGACGATGCACTTTTGGCATATCTTCTTGGCTTTGCCTGTCATTTCATGCTGGACAGCACTTGTCATCCATACATTTATCATATTGAAGATCAGGTTTCCCATACCATAATCGAAAAGGAGATGGATCGTCGGATGATGAAAAAGGATGGCCTCGATCCGCTGATGTATTTTCCGGCAAAAGGAATCATTCCTTCTTATGAAAATGCAGCAGTGATCCAGCTGATGTTTCCGGATATATCAGTAGAATTGATTGAGAAAGCGCTGAAAGGAATGCGCCGTCTGACTGGCCTTATGATTTATGAAAAAGAGGACAGCTATCGAAGAAAAATGATGTTTTTGAAATTGACGGGTCTGAAAAAAGCGTTTGGAGAGCATTTTATGACAGGGCAGGCAGACGGACATTGTGAGGAATGGCTGGCCGTTCTGGATGATTTCTTTGAGCGCGCGCTGGAAGAAACACCAAAGATTCTGGAAAAGTTATACTGGTGTTCCAGGACAGAGATGGAGATACCGGAACGTTTTCGAAGAAACTATCAGGATTAAACAGGGAGCCCACAGGGGCTCCTTTTTTCACGGAAAGATTCTGTGATGTGGCATTTTTCGTTTTTGCAGTTCATACATATATATGTATGGAATAAGGAGCGAATTTATGCAGAAAATGAAACAAAGAATTTTAATTTTTATTTATGCGGTGTTTTTGAGCGGAGTAATGGTTCGGCCGGTCGAAGCGAAAGAATTTGAAGAGAATCTGTATGCGGAGAGTGCCGTGCTGATGGATGCAGACACAGGAAGAATTCTTTACGGAAAAGAGGAAAGAAAGATCAGGCCCATGGCAAGTACGACAAAGGTCATGACCTGCATTTTGGCATTGGAGCAGGCAGATGGCGATGAAATTGTGGAAGTGTCGTCCAAGGCAGCGGCCCAGCCGGATGTTCAGCTCAATATGCAGAAAGGGGAACAATATTATCTGAAAGATTTGCTGTATTCCCTGATGCTGAAAAGTCACAATGATACAGCGGTGGCGATTGCGGAGCATGTGGGAGGCAGTGTAGAGGATTTTGCAGTTATGATGAATGAAAAAGCTGTGCAGATTGGATGCACACAGACTCATTTTGTCACGCCAAATGGTCTGGATGCGGAGGATGAAGGAGGAATCCATTCCACGACAGCCAGAGATCTTGCATTGATCATGCGTTATGCGATACAGAGTCAGGATTTTTTGATGATTGCACAGACAACAGACTATAATTTTTCGGATTTGAGCGGAAAACGGACGTTTGTGCTGCATAATACAAATGCGCTGCTTGAAAATATGGAAGGAATTCTGGCCGGAAAGACAGGATTTACGGTTGGTGCGGGGTATTGTTATGTCTGTGCGGTAAAAAGAGAAGACCGCACGTTTGTGATTGCGCTTCTGGCAAGCGGATGGCCCTCTCACAAGAATTACAAGTATGAAGATACCGCAAAACTGGTAAACTATGCTTTTGACCAGTATCATTACTACGAAGTATGGAAAGATACACAGATCGGCGCGGTGGAGGTAAAAGGCGGCATTCCCATTAGTGACCGGCTGTTTGAGACGGCATATGCCAATGTGGAGGTCCTTGGGGCAATGGAAAAGCGGCGTCGCATTCTGCTGCGTGAAGATGAAGAGGTTGAGGTCCGGGAGGAACTGAAAAAAGATCTCCTGGCGCCGATGCAGGAAGGAGAAGTTATCGGAAATATTGTTTATACATTAAAGGGAGATGTTGTATGTCGATATCCCATTGTGTTAAAAGACAGCATTCCGAAAAAAAATTTCTTGTGGTGTTACAAAAAAATATGGGCCCGCTATTGTTTCGAGTACTAACAATGAGGTTAAGTTTTTAACAAAATCCTTCAAGAAAAGGTTGAAAGAAACAAAAAAAACCGTTATACTTATACTTGGCGTAAATTTGTTGGAATTTATGATTTCTATAGAAAAATGGAGGGCTGAAGAATGAGTAATGCAACACAAAGCTTGGCAAGTACAAGAATCAATTCTTTACTTGACGCAAACAGTTTTGTTGAAATCGGCGGCAGTGTAACTGCCAGAAGCACAGACTTCAACTTAACTGCAAATGACACACCATCCGATGGTGTTATCACCGGATATGGTGTCATTGACGGCAGTTTGGTGTATGTATACAGTCAGGATGTTTCTGTTTTAAACGGAACAGTCGGCGAAATGCATGCAAAGAAAATTGCCAATTTATATGATCTGGCTATGAAAACAGGAGCGCCGGTGATCGGACTTCTGGATTGTGCCGGAATTCGTCTGCAGGAGGCAACAGACGCACTGAATGCTTTTGGTGAAATTTATATGAAGCAGACATTGGCATCTGGTGTGATTCCGCAGATTACAGGAATTTTTGGAACATGCGGCGGTGGTCTCGCAATGATCCCTGCACTGACTGATTTCACGTTTATGGCAGAAGGGAAAGCACAGTTATTTGTGAATTCTCCGAACGCAGTGGACGGCAACCGAAAAGAGGTTTGCGATACATCCAGCGCAGCATTTCAGAGTGAAGAGACAGGTTTGGTAGATGTAGTTGGACCAGAGGCAGAAATCCTTGCAAAAATGCGTGCACTGGTTGCTATGCTTCCTGAAAATAATGAAGATGACGCTTCTTACGAAGAGTGCACCGATGATCTGAATCGTGTATGCCCGGATCTGGCTAACTGCGCCGGTGACACTGGTATCGCACTTTCTCAGATCGCGGATAATCATGTGTTCTTTGAGACAAAGGCTGCTTATGGCAAAGATGTCGTGACAGGATTTATCAAATTGAATGGCACAACCGTAGGCTGTGTTGCAAACAGAAGTGAGATTTACAATGCAGAGGGCGAGAAAGTGGCAACCTTCGACGGAACAATCTCTGCAAGAGGCGCAAAGAAAGCGGCTGAGTTTGTAAACTTCTGTGATGCGTTCAGCATCCCTGTACTGACTCTGACAAACGTAACAGGATTCAAAGCAAGCAAATGCTCTGAAAAATATATGGCAAAAGCAATCGGCGCTCTGACTTATGCATTTGCAAATGCAACTGTGCCGAAGGTAAATGTGATTGTTGGCAAAGCTTATGGAAGTGCTTATGTAGCGATGAACAGCAAGGCTGTTGGAGCTGATATGGTTTATGCATGGCCGACTGCTGAAATCGGAATGATGGATTCCAAGATGGCAGCAAAGATCATGTATCCACAGGCAGATGCCGCTGAATTAAAAGAAAAAGCTGCGGAGTATGCAGCACTTCAGTCTGGTGTAGCTTCTGCAGCCAGAAGAGGATATGTGGATACCATTATTGAAGCGGCTGATACAAGAAAATACGTGATCGGCGCATTTGAAATGTTATTCACAAAGAGAGAAGACCGTCCAGCGAAAAAACATGGTACAGTCTAAATGAGAGGTGAGCATATGAAGCAGACATTGAAAAAAATTATGTCCATTGCTCTCATGATGATCTGTGTATTTGTCTTCACTGCCTGCGGCGCTGCCAAAGAGGAAGAGAAGATTGACGAGACTTTAAGTATGAATATGACAACAACTGCTGAGGGACTGGCAGATGCTGTTGTAAATCTTTCTGATGAGGAGATTGCTTCATACAAAGAGTCTGGTGACAGTTTCACAGAAAATGCCATGGAAGCATGGGAAAGCAACAAAGATGATCTTGGAGAATACAAGGGAATGGGTACTTCTGTTGTAGATGAGATTACCGATGGCTACTCTGTTACCATTCCGGCAGAATTCTCTATTAGAAAAGCCGAGTTCGTATTTACTTTTGATGATCAGGGTACACCGACCGGCATGGCTGTCAATCCGGAATATACAATGGGCGAGAAGATGGAACAGGCTCTGATGAATACACTGATGGGTGTAGGAATCGTATTTGTAATGCTTGTATTCTTAAGTCTTCTGATTTCTCTTTTCAAATATGTTCCGAAGCTGGAAGAGGCGTTTACCAAAAAAGGTAAAAAAGAAGAGCCGAAAGCAGAGAAGAAGGCAGAGCCTGCACCGGCAGCGGCACCTGCGGTGAGTGTTCCTGCAACTGATGATAAAGAACTGATCGCCGTGATCGCAGCGGCAATTGCGGCTGCTGAGGGAACCAGCACAGACAGCTTTGTGGTGCGTTCCATTAAAAAGATCAATCGTAAGAAATGGTAAAGAAATCACAATTTACAGGAGGAATTTAAGATGAAAAGTTATACAATTACCGTAAATGGAACCGCATATAGCGTAACTGTAGAAGAAGGCGCAGGCGTACCTTCCGCAGCACCAGTTGCAGCAGCACCTGTAGCAGCACCGGCTGCACCGGCGGCAGCACCTGCACCAGCAGCAGGAGCAGCAGGCGGAATCGAGATTACAGCTTCTGTACCTGGAAAAGTATTCAAAGTAGAAGCATCTGTTGGACAGGCTGTAAAAGCTGGTGACAACGTAGTGATTCTGGAGTCCATGAAAATGGAGATCCCTGTTGTTGCGCCAGAAGACGGTACAATCGCAAGCATTAACGTAGCTGTTGGTGATGCAGTTGAAAATGGAGATATTTTAGCAACAATGAACTAATACGGAGGTAGTCAAATGTCTTATATTGTTGATACTTTGTCTAACCTGCTTCATTCGACTGCGTTCTTCAACCTGACCTGGGGAAACTATCTGATGATTCTGGTAGCTTTGGTTTTCTTATATCTGGCTATCAAGCACGGATTTGAGCCTCTGCTGTTAGTGCCAATCGCATTTGGTATGCTTTTGGTTAATATCTATCCGGATATTATGGCTAAGCCTGAAGATATGTCCAATGGCGTGGGTGGATTGTTACATTATTTTTATCTGTTGGATGAGTGGAGTATCCTTCCATCTCTGATTTTCATGGGTGTAGGTGCCATGACCGACTTTGGTCCTCTGATCGCAAATCCAATCAGTTTCCTGATGGGAGCTGCAGCGCAGCTTGGTATTTATATGGCATATTTCCTTGCAATTTTCCTTGGATTCAACGGAAAAGCGGCAGCTGCTATTTCCATCATCGGTGGTGCGGACGGTCCGACTTCTATTTTCCTTGCCGGAAAGCTTGGTCAGACTACATTGATGGGCCCGATTGCCGTTGCGGCATATTCTTATATGTCTCTCGTTCCGATCATTCAGCCTCCGATCATGAAGCTGTTCACAACAGAGGAAGAGAGAAAAATTAAGATGCAGCAGCTTCGTCCTGTATCAAAATTAGAGAAGATTCTGTTCCCGATCGTAATTACGATCGTAGTTTGTCTCATTCTCCCAAGTACTGCTCCGCTCGTTGGTATGCTGATGCTTGGTAACCTGTTCAGAGAGTCTGGTGTTGTTGGTCAGCTGACAGAGACTGCATCCAATGCTCTGATGTATATCGTAGTTATCCTGCTTGGAACTTCTGTAGGTGCTTCCACAAGTGCTGAGGCGTTCCTGAATGTGGATACTCTCAAGATCGTAGTACTTGGTCTTGTGGCGTTTGCCTGTGGTACGACCGGCGGTGTTCTTCTTGGAAAACTGCTGTGTAAACTGACACATGGCAAGATCAATCCATTGATTGGTTCTGCCGGTGTATCTGCCGTTCCTATGGCGGCTCGTGTATCTCAGAAGGTAGGTGCGGAGGCAGATCCGACAAACTTCCTGCTGATGCATGCGATGGGACCAAACGTAGCCGGAGTTATCGGTACTGCAGTAGCAGCCGGTACGTTCATGGCTATTTTCGGTGTATAATTGAAGGAGGAAAATAAATGTCAGAAGCAGTTAAAAAACCAATTAAAATTACTGAGACCATTCTGCGTGATGCACATCAGTCTCTGATTGCTACTCGTATGACAACAGAGCAGATGCTGCCGATCGTAGAGAAAATGGATAAAGTAGGATACCACTCTGTAGAGTGCTGGGGTGGTGCTACTTTCGATGCTTCCCTTCGTTTCTTAAAAGAAGATCCATGGGAAAGACTTCGTAAATTCCGTGACGGATTTAAAAATACAAAATTACAGATGTTATTCCGCGGACAGAATATTCTTGGATATCGTCCATATGCAGATGATGTGGTTGAGTACTTTGTACAGAAATCCATCGCAAACGGTATTGATATCATCCGTATTTTTGACTGTCTGAACGATCTGCGCAACCTGCAGACAGCTGTTACAGCAGCAAACAAAGAAAAAGGACATGCACAGGTTGCTTTGTCTTACACATTAGGTGATGCCTACACACTGGAGTACTGGACGGATATTGCAAAACGTATCGAGGATATGGGAGCAAATTCTATCTGTATCAAGGATATGGCAGGTCTTCTTCTTCCATACAAGGCAACCGAGCTGATCGGTGCTATGAAAGATGCCGTAGATCTTCCAATCCAGCTGCACACACATTACACATCTGGTGTTGCTTCTATGACTTATATGAAAGCAGTTGAGGCCGGTGTGGATGTCATTGATACTGCGATGTCTCCATTTGCTCTTGGAACTTCTCAGCCTGCAACAGAGGTTATGGTTGAGACCTTCAAGGGAACACCATATGACACAGGATTTGACCAGAATCTTCTGGCAGAGATTGCTGATTACTTCAGACCGATTCGTGATGAGGCTCTGGAGAGCGGTCTGCTGAATCCGAAGAACATGGGTGTAAACATCAAGACTCTGCTGTATCAGGTACCAGGCGGTATGCTTTCCAATCTGACTTCTCAGCTTGCTGAGCAGCATGCAGAAGACAAATACTATGAGGTACTGGAAGAGGTACCGAAGGTTCGTCAGGACCTTGGCGAGTGCCCTCTGGTAACACCATCCTCTCAGATCGTAGGTACACAGGCTGTATTCAACGTACTGATGGGCGAGCGTTACAAGATGGTAACAAAAGAGACAAAAGACGTATTAAGCGGAAAATACGGTGCAACCGTAAAACCGTTCAATCCGGAAGTGCAGAAAAAATGTATCGGCGATACAGAGCCGATCACATGCCGTTATGCGGATCTGATTCCAAACGAGCTGGATACTCTGGAAAAAGAAGTTGCTCCTTACAAAGAGCAGGATGAGGACGTATTGACATACGCTCTGTTCCCACAGGTAGCAGTAGACTTCTTCAAATACAGAGATGCACAGAAAACAAAAGTAGATGCCACAGTCGCAGATACAGAAAATAAGGCTTATCCGGTATAAGTAAAGAAAAATAAGGCGAAGGTGTTTGTAAAATGTAAAAATTTACAAAGGCTTTCGCCTTTTATCTTTCTCTTTTTTTTGCGTTTTTCCTATGCTATAATATTGCAGAAGAAAGGCAGTGGGAGAAAAACAGGAATGAGGAAGAAGAAATGAAAAAAGTATTGATTGTTGGCGGTGGGGCGGCTGGGATGATGGCTTCCGTGTTTGCGGCCGAGAGAGGATATGAAGTACATGTCTTTGAAAAAAATGAAAAGCTTGGCAAAAAAGTATATATTACGGGAAAAGGACGCTGCAATGTCACGAATGCCTGCGAAGATGTGGAAGAGCTTATTCGTGCAGTCGTTTCCAATCCCAAATTTTTATACAGTGCATTTTATGGTTTTACCAACCGACAGGTCATGGAATTCTTTGAGGAGAGTGGTGTGCGCCTGAAGGTGGAGAGGGGAAAGCGTGTTTTTCCTGTATCAGATCATTCTTCGGATGTGATACGCGGGCTGGAAAACAGGATGAAAAAAGCTGGCGTGAGAGTACATCTGCGCACGGAAGTGAGCAGAATCTGCACGAAGGATGGATGTGTCTGCGGAATAGAACTTTCCGATGGGAAAAGAATGTCCTCCGATCGTGTTCTCGTTGCAACGGGAGGTCTGTCCTATCCTTCGACTGGTTCCACGGGAGATGGGTATCGATTTGCGAAGGAGATGGGACATAGCCTGGTGGAACCAAAACCTTCTCTGGTGCCGCTGATGGCGAAAGAGGCGTATATCGGCGAGATGCAGGGACTTTCGCTGAGAAATGTAACGCTCTCTGTTTTTCAGGGGAAAAAATGTATTTACCAGGAGTTTGGAGAAATGATGTTTACGCATGCTGGCGTGACCGGGCCGCTGGTGCTGACTGCCAGTGCGTATATCGGCAAAAAACTCGAATCAGGTGAGCTTCAGGCTTTGATCGATCTGAAGCCGGCGCTTTCCAGAGAACAGCTTGACCAGAGAATTTTGCGTGAATTTGAAGCAGGTAAGAATAAACAGTTCAAAAACGTCATTGGAGCTTTGTATCCCACATCCATGCGCAGCGTTATGATCGAATTGAGTGGAATCTGTCCGGAAAAGCCGGTGCATGATATTACAAAGCAGGAGAGGGAACGAATCGTTGATCTGACAAAAGCGTTTCCGTTTACGCTGACTGGAATGGGCGAGTTTAAAGAAGCCATTATTACCAGAGGCGGTGTATCAGTAAAAGAGATCGATCCTTCTACGATGGAATCCAAAAAGATACGGGGCTTATATTTTATCGGTGAAGTGCTGGATCTGGATGCCGTCACAGGTGGATTTAATCTGCAGATTGCCTGGTCAACTGCATGGCTGGCAGCGCAGTCCGTATAAAGCGGATGCTGCAGGAAATAATAAGAGAACAGGAGAAAAAATATGCCTACGAATATTGCTATTGATGGTCCTGCCGGTGCAGGAAAAAGTACGATTGCAAAAAGAGTTGCAAAAGAATTGTCTTTTATTTACGTGGATACGGGTGCGATGTATCGTGCAATGGCTCTTTATCTATTAAAACATGAAATTCCGATGGAGGATGCAGAGGCGATTGCAGAGAGCTGCCAGGATGCCAGTATTTCCATTCGGTATGAGGATGGAGAACAGCAGGTCATTTTGAATGGTGAAAATGTAACAGCACTTCTTCGTGCGGAAGAAGTTGGGAATATGGCTTCTGTAAGTTCGGCAAATCCAAGTGTGCGAAAGAAACTGGTAAGTTTGCAGCAGGAACTTGCTGCTTCCTGTGATGTGGTGATGGATGGACGTGACATTGGAACGGTTGTACTTCCCGATGCGAATGTAAAAATATATTTGACGGCGAGCAGCCGTACAAGAGCGATGCGCCGCTATCAGGAACTTCAGCAGAAGGGAGAAGTCTGCGATCTGGATGCTATTGAGGCGGATATCAAAGAGCGGGATTATCGTGATATGCATAGAGAGATTTCGCCGCTTCGCCAGGCTGAGGATGCTGTCCTTTTGGATTCCTCTGAGATGACGATTCAGGAAGTGTGTGATGCCATTATTGCTGTTTATGAGGAGAAAAAATAAATGGAAGTAAGAACCGCGAAATCGGCAGGCTTTTGTTTTGGTGTGAAGCGGGCAATCGACAAGGCCTATGAGCTGGCTGAACATAAAAAAAAGACCATTTATACCCTTGGCCCGATCATCCATAATGAAGAAGTGATCGCTGATCTGGAAGAAAAAGGTGTTTTTATTGCGGAAAGTCCTGATAAGATTCCAAAACCGCAAAACAGCATTGCAATCATTCGTTCTCATGGTGTTGGAAAGGCTGTTTATGAGCAGCTGGAACAGCTTGGCATTGAGTATGTAGATGTGACCTGTCCTTTTGTGCTGAAGATTCACAGAATTGTAGAGAAGGAAAGCCGTCAGGGAAGTCAGATTGTGATTATGGGAAACAAAGATCATCCGGAAGTGCAGGGGATTTGCGGATGGTGCTATACGCCGGCTGTTGTGATTGAGACAAGACAGGAGGCGGAAGAATTTCAGCTGAAAGCGGATCAAAAAATCTGTATTGTGTCACAAACGACATTTAATTACAATAAATTTCAAGATTTAGTTGAAATTCTTGAGAAAAAGAGGTATGATAGAATTGTTTTAAATACGATATGTTCTGCTACACAAGAGAGGCAGAGCGAAGCAAAAATCATAGCAGGTTCGGTGGACACGATGCTTGTCATAGGAGGCAGGAACAGTTCCAATACACAGAAACTCTATGAGATTTGCAAAAAGGAATGTGGAAATACTTACTATATACAGACACTTGTTGACTTGGATTCTGAAATGTTCCAATTCAGTAGTTGCGTAGGTATTACAGCAGGGGCATCCACCCCAAACAAAATTATTGAGGAGGTTCAAGAACATGTCAGAAATGAGTTTTGAACAAATGTTAGAGGAATCATTTAAAACTATCAGAAATGGAGAGGTTGTGGAAGGTACTGTCATCGATGTCAAAGAAGATGAGATTATCTTAAACATTGGTTATAAAGCAGACGGTATCATCACAAAGAGCGAATATACAAACGACAGCAGTGTTGTATTATCCGATTTGGTTCATCCTGGCGATACAATGACAGCCAAAGTTCTGAAAGTAAACGATGGAGAGGGACAGGTTCTTCTCACATACAAGAGACTGGCTGCAGAGAAAGGAACCAAACGTCTCGAGGAAGCATTTGAGTCCGGCGAGGTTCTGAAAGCACCTGTAACACAGGTCCTTGATGGTGGACTTTGCGTTGTGATCGATGAGGCAAGAGTCTTCATCCCTGCAAGCCTGGTATCCGATACTTACGAGAAAGATCTTTCCAAATATGCAGATCAGGAGATTGAATTTGTTATTACAGAGTTCAATCCAAGAAGAAGACGTATCATTGGTAACAGAAAACAGCTTCTGATGGCTGAGAAGGCTGAAAAACAGAAAGAACTGATGGAGAGAATCCAGGCAGGCGACAAAGTAGAAGGAACTGTAAAGAACGTAACAGACTTTGGAGCATTTATCGATTTGGGCGGAGCAGATGGTCTGCTTCATATCTCTGAGATGTCCTGGGGACGCGTAGAAAATCCAAAGAAAGTTTTCAGCGTTGGCGATAAAGTAACAGTTCTGATCAAAGAAATCAATGGTGATAAGATTGCATTAAGCTTGAAATTCGAGGAGCAGAATCCATGGTTAAATGCTGCAGAGAAATATGCAGTAGGCAACGTAGTATCTGGAAAAGTTGCTCGTATGACAGACTTTGGTGCTTTCGTAGAACTTGAGCCGGGCGTAGATGCTCTGCTTCATGTATCCCAGATCTCCAAAGAGCATGTAGAGAAACCAGCGGATGTACTTTCCGTAGGTCAGGAAATCGAGGCAAAAGTTGTAGATTTTAATGGCGAAGATAAGAAAATCAGCCTGAGCATGAAATCTTTAGAAGCACCTGCACAGGAAGAAGCTGCTGAGGAAACAGAAGAGTAATTTCTTCAGCAAACAACAAATTAAAATGTGTCATTTAACCGTCGTGCGCGTTGCGCACGGCGGTTTTTTGCTGCAGAAATTATTTCAGAAATTCTTTGACTCCATAGCGTTCCCGGTATTGCCGAAGTGTTATTCCGGTTGATTTTTTGAATTGTTTTCCAAGATGACTCTGTGAGGAAAAACCAAGATAGGTGGCAATTTCGCTGTAAGTATAGCGAGAATAGATCAATAAATTCTGAACAAGTTTGATTTTTTCTTTTAATATAAAATCAGTCAGAGAAATTTTTTCACATTTTGGAAAAAGAGCGGAAAGATAGTTGGCATTCAAGCCTAGTTCAAGGGCTATATCCTGTACTTGAATTTTTTCGTGAAGATGAGAAAAAATATAATCTTTGCATTTCTCAATATGATAATTCACATCTTTGTTTTTGGAACCTTCTTTTTGTTCACGCAATTCTTTTACAAGTTGTGCATAATGGAATTCTGCACCACGCATCAGATGAATAGCAGCTGGAATATCGTGACATTCTTCAAGCTTCTGAATATAGGAGTCACTGAGAGAAAATGCGATTTCAGGCAGAAGACCACCGCGTATGGCGGCACGGCTTGCCAGAGTGACTATTACAATTCCCAGATTTTTATGATGACGAAGTGGTGTTTTGGCCAGCGTGCCAATCTGGCCGGTGTAATCTTCTTCATGGCTTTTTTTTAAATTTTCGAGATTGCCCTGTTCAATGCTCGTAAATTCCCGAAGTTCTTGATCATAGGGATTATGGGTAATGCCTTCCTCATGATTTTCAAAAAGAAGGTCTGAGTAATGCTTCTGCAATTCAGCTTCCGTTTCTTCGTTAATACAGTTATGCAGCAGCAGTTGATTCTGGTTAATGATTTGCTGATGGTGCAGATTGTAAATCAACAGAATTTCGCTAACTATAAGATTCATTTCGCAGACAGGAACTGTTTTCAGCCATTCTTCTCCCAGCGTATCTGCATTTGACTGATACTTCAGATGAACATAAGAAGAAAAACGGAAAGGGCCAATAATAAAATCTGCGTCTTCTGCAGGAACTAGAGCGTAAGCATATTCCTGATTGACAGAGAGAAAAATAGGAAGATGTTGTTCTTTGTCCATATGAACAAGAAAATCTGCAATCTGGCTTCCGACAGGTTCATCTTCGAAGTTGAATCGGGCACAGTATCTGTGCAGAAGGATTCCTTCTGTGCTGAATTTTCTTACAATGGTATGTAACTGATAGGAGATGTGCTGCATCAAGTATAATTCGTTCATGACGGTTCCTCTTTTCGTTGATTTTTTAGAAGTATATGGTGAAAGTATGAAAGGGTGTGTTTCCAGTATATCATATTTATCAAAGAAATATGATAAAAATATGAGAAAAGTAATATAATATTCCCCACTCTTATCATACAATTGTGTCATCAAAAGAAATGAGAAGGGAGAAACAAACTATGTATGTAAAAGGAGTAAATCTTGGAAACTGGCTGGTGTTGGAAAAATGGATGAGTCCTGCACTGTTTGATGGAACCACAGCAGAAGATGAATATTATCTTCCGACACAGCTTTCGAAAGAAGTGTATGAGGCCAGAATCAAAATCCATCGCTCAGAGTATATTACAGAGCGTGACTTTACAAGAATCAAGGCGATGGGAATGGATGCAGTCCGTATTCCTGTTCCATATTTCATTTTTGGTGACAGAGAGCCGTTTATCGGATGTATCGAAGAACTGGACAAGGCATTCAACTGGGCAGAACGATATGGGATTCAGATTCTGATTGACCTTCACACAGCACCAGACAGCCAGAATGGATTTGATAATGGCGGAATCAGCGGCGTATGCAAATGGTCTCAGCAACCGGATGAGGTGGAGTTTGAACTGACAGTTCTGGAACGTCTGGCAGAGCGTTACGGAACAAGAAAAGGACTCTGGGGAATTGAAATTCTTAATGAGCCGATTCTGGAAGAAATGTGGGAGAAAATGAATGTAACAGCGCGTTATCCGGCTGTGGATCCAAAGAAAGCGGAAGGAACAAAGCCGAATACGATGGAGTTTATCCGCCGGTTTTATCTGGATGCGTATGACAGAATCCGTAAACATATGCCGGAAAATAAATATGTTGTCTTCCATGACGCATTCTGCTTGAAAGCATGGAAAAATTTTATGCGTGAAGAAAAATACAAAGGTGTTGTGCTGGATACACATCAGTATCTGATGGTGGCCGAGATGGATGGCTGCGAGCAGACTGTCGAAAGCTATGTGAATTATGTGAAAGAGCTGGAAAAGGATATTGAGGAAATGCAGCAGTACTTCCCGGTCATCTGCGGCGAGTGGTGCCTGTTTAATTCTTTGGCTGTTGGACAGGATACAAAAGGCGGTCAGACTGTGTTAAATGGCGTGGAAGGACTTTCCAAGGAGAGCGTAAGCGATGAAAGGAAAAAAGAAATTTACAATGCAGTAGCCAAAGCACAGCTGGATGCATGGAACAAGGGAAGTGGTTATTTCTACTGGAGTTATAAACTGCTTACTGATACCGTAAATGAGAACGGTTGGGTAGGCTGGGACAGCTGGGATTTTGGCAGATGTGCAGATTTTGGCTGGTTTCCTGTAGAGAGCAAATAAACAAGTAAGAGAACTTCTGAGCGTGCCAGGGACATCATCGATGAGACAACCGATCATCTGGTGGCTGGGGCTGCTTTCCACTGGTACAGCGGTGATCATTTTGAAGCGTTGGATTTGGTGAGAAAATGCTTTCCGGATAAAAAGCTCATTCTGTCGGAAAGCTGTCTGGAGTTTGGAAAGTATGACAAAGAAGATCAGCTGATAAATGCAGAACGTCTGGCGCATGATATGATTGGAAATCTGAATCATGGCATGGTGGGATTTTACGACTGGAATATCCTTCTCAATGAGGAAGGAGGACCAAACCATACAGGAAACTTCTGCGACGCTCCTTATCTGTACCATAGAGACAAAAAAGAGTTGATGCAGAGAAGATGCCTGCGCTATTACTGGCATTTTATGCATTTTATCCGTTCCGGAGCAGTTCGTTTGGCAACGACACGTTATACAGATAAAATGGATCTGACTGCATGGAAAAATACAGACGGAGAAATTGTGTTTGTGCTGGTAAATGGCTCTGGACAGAAAACAAAAAATTATCTTCGCCTTGCCGGTGAGGTTTTTGCGATTGAAATGGAACCGCATTCGATTGTAAGTGGAAGAATTCAACGATAGACGATAAAAAAGAGAGGAGAAGCAGCAATGATCAAAAATCCAATCTTACCGGGATTTAACCCGGATCCCTGCAGAATTCCTCAATACAAGAATTCCGGTAGAAGATCGGCCGATTTATCTGAGACTGTATATCTGCGGAAGAAAATCCTGGTTTGAGTGGAGCTATGACGGGGAAGAATACCAGAAAATCGGACGTATTTTTGATACGACAAAATTCTCTGATGAGTACTGTAAATATGGAGAATTTACGGGAACGATGGTAGGAATCACCTGCGCAGACAGAGTAAAACATCAGCATTATGCCGATTTTGATTTCTTTGAATATAAAGCAGATGAAAGCAGGGGAGTTGAGTAGTAACTCAGCTCTCCTGCTTTCTCAGTCGTTGAAAGTAAATAGTATGGGCAGGTTATGACGAAGATAAGTTTCGACTTGCTCGTGATTTTGAAAAAAATCACTGTCAGGACAAAATTTTGTGTAGCAGGTATCTTTGGATGCCTGTTTTTTTAAACTTTTGGCGAGGAAACTTCCGAGACTTTTGTGAATGACAGTATCTTCCTGCGGCAGATAAAAGTAATCTTTATAGTTTTTAAAATAGTTTCGAAGAAATCCGCCGGATAAATCTACCGTGACAGTGATCTGATCGTTTGCGGCCTGTATTTCCCATTCGCGGTACAGAAAATGAAGCGGCTGAGGAAAGGAAAGAGCCGGCTTTAGCTGCGCAGTCAGTAAGTCAGAATGGTGCTTAGAGGAAATAAGATAAAAATTCCCCTGAAGAAGTTCTGTATAAGCCTGCAGACACTCCAGTTGTACCAGCCCCTGTACATCTTCCTGATTGTGAAGAAGAAGCGGTTCCCGGTAAGAAGAATCCCGGTATTTGATCATATCCCGGTAAAGTTTGATTGTGTCTTTCCCGGAAAGCGTATCTTTTCTTGCGATTTGGAGAAAAGCTTCCAGATCTTTCTGTTTTGTGCCTGGTAAATTGAGAAAATTTTTCAGCGGTCGGTAAATGGTATACAAATCGCGGCTGTATTTTCCGGAAAAAGGGGAGGAAATCCCATACTGCTGACAGCGAAATTCCAGAAAGGGAATATCAAAACGAGTGCCGTTGAAATGACAAAATCCCGCGAAAGAAGAAGCATACTGGCAGAACATCTCCAGAATTTGCTGTTCCTCGTCGGGATTATCGGCAAACCATTGCTGCAATTTCCACACATTGTCGCCCTGATAAAAAACACATCCAATCAGGTATACCAGTGCATTTTTTTTCTGCAGTCCAGTCGTCTCGATATCGAAATAGAGGCACGAATCCGGAAGAATATTGTTAAAATTTTCTATATTATGTGAAAAACTTAACGTATTTATATACAATCTGCATATTCTCCTTTGGCTAATATTGTACTTAATTATATACCAGAAAAATAAAAAAAGCTAGTGCATTTTTTGTCAAATAGGGTTATAGTATTGATATGGCTTATACAAAGTGTATGAAAGGGGGAAACATAACAGAACGTGTTATTTTGGAATTTACAACAGAACCTGTCATGGAGTCATATCTGGAGTCTGGAGATTATGGGGGTTGATCTGTACCATATTTTCAGTTGGTTTTTTATCTTCAGTTTTTTCGGCTGGGTGTGGGAGACGGCGCTTGTATCTGTCAGAAGTCACAAATATGTAAACCGTGGATTTATTACCGGTCCGCTGTGTACGATTTATGGAACAGGGGCTGTGAGCGTGTATCTGCTGTTAGTTCCTTTCAGCAGCAGTTATGCGGCAATCTTTTTTGTGGGCATGCTGGTTGCCACTGCTTTGGAATATGTAACATCGGCTGTTATGGAAAAACTGTTTCATGCAAAATGGTGGGATTACAGTTCACACAGATTTAATGTAAGAGGCAGAATCTGTCTGGGTGTATCCATCGGATGGGGATTTATGTCTCTTGCATTATATCTTTTCTTTATGCCGCTTGCTGACTGGATTATGAGCTTGTATCCAAGACTTGCAGGAGAGATTGGCATTTGTGCAGGTTCCATTTTATATGGCGTTGATTTTGCATTTGCCTGTGCTGCTGCATGCAGTCTGGAGAGCAAGATTCGAAATCTTCGGGAGTCTTTGGAGGAGACCAGAGAGAGAATCAAAGGTTCCAGGGCATATGGAATGCTGGAGAATGCGCTGGATGATATCACAGAGCAGAGAGAAGAACTTAGCCATTTAAAAATTCTTCAGAAACTGGAAGAGCATAAGGCGGAATGGGTCAGACGTCAGGATCGTGCATCTAAACGTTTCCTGAATTCTTATCCTGTGCTGACTGCAAATCTTCTTGAGCGCAAAGAGGAATTTGAAAAGAAAAAAGAAGAAATAAAAAGTAAGGTTGAAGAAGAAATAAAAAGGAGGGTTTAAAAATGGGCATTTTATCATTTAAGGGTGGTATCCATCCTTATGATGGCAAAGAGCTGTCCAAGGAAAAGCCAATTCAAAAGCTTCTTCCAAAAGGAGAGCTGACCTATATGCTTTCACAGCATATTGGGGCACCGGCCAATCCGGTTGTGCAAAAGGGCGATCATGTGAAGGTTGGTCAGGTGATCGCAGAGGCAGGTGGTTTTGTATCTGCACCGATTCATGCTTCCGTGTCCGGTACCGTAAAAGGAATCGAGTCGAGACTGACCGTGACAGGAACGATTGGAAAAGCCATTATCGTGGAGAACGATCATCAATATGAGACGGTGGAATTTGAGAAAACAGATTCTCTCGAAAGCTTATCCAAACAGGAAATTATCAAAAAAGTGCAGGCTGCGGGCGTTGTTGGTATGGGAGGTGCCGGTTTCCCGACACACGTAAAACTTTCGCCGAAGGAGCCGGAAAAAATTGAGTATATTCTTGTGAACGGTGCAGAGTGTGAACCATATCTGACTTCCGATTACAGAAGAATGATGGAAAATCCGGAATGGGTAGTGGGTGGTTTGAAAGTCATTCTTCAGCTGTTTGATCATGCGAAGGGATTTATCTGTATTGAAGACAATAAGCCGGACTGCATTGAGAAAATGCGTGAGCTTACAAAGAATGAATCAAGAATAGAAGTCAAAGAATTAAAGACAAAATATCCACAGGGTGCAGAGCGCTGTCTGATCCACGCCACAACAGGAAGAGATGTCAATTCCGCTATGCTTCCTGCAGACGCCGGCTGTATCGTGGATAATATTGATACGGTTGTAGCAATTCATCATGCAGTTATGTGGGGACAGCCGCTGATGCATCGTGTCGTTACGGTAACCGGTGACTGTATCAATGATCCGAGAAACTTTGAAATCTGTACAGGCATGGATTACGAAGAACTGATTGAGGCTGCCGGCGGTCTGAAGAAAGATCCGGAGAAGATCATCATTGGCGGACCTATGATGGGAAACAGTGTGTATACTCTGCATCTTCCATCTACGAAGACCTCCTCGGCACTGCTGTGTTTGTCTAACGATGAGGTATCGCACTCACCGAAGACAGCCTGCATCAACTGCGGAAGATGCGTTGGTGTCTGCCCGGCACATTTGATTCCGGCACAGCTTGGCACCTATGCGGAGCACCACAATGAAGAAGGATTTGTAAAATGGGAAGGTATGGAATGCGTTGCCTGCGGCTGCTGCAGCTTTGTATGTCCTGCAAAACGTCCGCTGACTCAGGAAATCAAGTCCATGCGTGCGATTGTTCTGGCAAACCGCAAAAAGAAATAAGTGTAAGGAGAGGAAGTAGAGAACATGATCGATTTGTTAAACGTGTCAGCTTCACCTCATATCCGGTCGAAGGTGAGCACAGATAAAATTATGCTTATGGTAATCATTTCGTTATTGCCGTCAGCTCTGTTCGGCTGCTGGAATTTCGGTATCCGTGCATTATTAGTATTACTGATCTCTGTGGCTTCTGCTGTTGCTACAGAATACATATATGAAAAATGTATGCATAAGACTATCACGGTTGGAGATTACAGTGCAGTCCTGACAGGACTCCTGCTTGGTATGAATATGCCGCCGATGATTCCTCTGTGGATGCCGGCTCTTGGCAGTGTGTTTGCAATTCTGGTAGTAAAACAGCTGTTTGGAGGTCTGGGACAGAACTTTATGAATCCGGCTCTGGCAGGAAGATGCTTTTTGATGATTTCTTTTGCTGGAAAGATGACAGATTTTACCGTTCCGGCGGGCGGAATGTCCAACCTTTATGATACTGCATCTGGAGCGACTCCTCTGGCAGCAATGAAAGCCGGTGAGGCAGTTGATTTTGCTTCCCTGTTTCTTGGAAACATCAAAGGAACGATCGGTGAGACATCTGCGATTGCTCTTTTGATCGGAGCAGCATTTTTGCTGTTTATGAAAGTCATTGACTGGCGTATTCCGGGAACTTATATCGGAAGTTTTGCAGTATTTATCGCATTGTTTGATATTTTTAACGGTGGATTTGATTTTAATCATCTGCTCTGTGAGATATGCGGCGGTGGCCTTCTTCTCGGTGCATTCTTTATGGCAACCGATTATGTCACGACCCCGATCACGAAAACAGGACAGCTCATTTATGGATGTATTCTTGGCCTGCTTACTGGTATTTTCCGTATGCTGGGTGCGTCCGCAGAGGGTGTATCCTATGCGATCATCTTTGGTAACCTGTTGATTCCGCTGATTGAGCGTTGGACTATTCCGACAGCATTTGGCAAAGGAGGGAAGAAGGCATGAAAAACAACATTGTAAAAGATACCATCTCCATCACCCTCATTACTTTAGTAGCAGGACTTCTTCTCGGACTGGTGCATGGTGTAACGGCAGAGCCGATCGCACGTGAGCAGGCAAGACAGAAGGAAGAGGCTTATATGGCAGTTTTTGAGGATGCTTCGGGATTTGAAGCTGCATCTGAAGAGCAGTTGAAGTCTATCCAGGAAGGCATTCTGGCAGACGGATTTGAGACAAGTACCATTGACGAGGTGATGATCGCACAGGATGAGAGCGGTCAGGAGCTTGGCTACGCGTTTACGGTTACCAACTCAGAAGGATATGGCGGCAATATTACATTTGCGATGGGTGTCCAGGATGACGGAACATTAAATGGTATTTCCATTCTTTCTATCAGTGAGACGGCAGGTCTTGGTATGCAGGCAACGCAGCCCCAATTCCAGAACCAGTTTGCGGGAAAACAGGTAGAAAGTTTTGAGTATACAAAGAGCGGTGCTTCCGCAGATAATCAGATTGATGCATTGAGTGGTGCGACGATCACGACAAATGCGATGACAAATGGTGTCAATGCTGGTCTTGATGCCTTTAGAATTGCGAAAGGAGGCAACTGATTATGAAACCGAATAGTCCTTCAGAGAGACTTTATAATGGTATTATCAAAGAAAATCCAACATTTGTTTTGCTGCTTGGTATGTGTCCGACTCTGGCGGTTACCACATCGGCAATGAATGGACTGGGTATGGGATTAACTACTATGGTAATCCTTGCGCTGTCAAATATGTTTATTTCCATGCTGCGAAAAGTGATTCCGGATACCGTTCGTGTTCCGGCATTTATCGTAGTAGTTGCTTCATTTGTAACAATCGTACAGTTCCTGCTGGAAGGTTTTATTCCGAGTCTGTATGATTCCCTTGGAATTTATATTCCTCTGATTGTTGTAAACTGTATTATTCTTGGTCGTGCCGAGGCATATGCTTCCAAAAACGGAGTGATTTCTTCGCTGTTTGATGGAATTGGAATGGGCCTTGGATTTACTCTTGGATTGACCTGCATTGGTATCGTGCGTGAGCTGTTTGGTGCCGGACAGATTTTCGGTTTCCAGATCATGCCGTCCATTTATACACCGATCACGATCTTTATTCTTGCACCGGGTGCCTTCTTCGTGCTGGCTTTTCTGGTTGCGTTCCAGAATAAAATGAAAATCGGAAGTGCGAAAAAAGGCATCGATCCAAGCAACAGTGTAAGCTGCGGCGGAGGATGTGCATCCTGCGGCAATTCTGCATGTAAAGGAAAGAGGGGGTAGTGTCAAATGAAAGAATTATTATTAATCGGAATTGGCTCTGCTCTTGTAAATAACGTTGTATTGAGCCAGTTCATGGGTCTTTGTCCATTCCTTGGCGTATCAAAGAAAATTGATACAGCTCTTGGTATGGGAGGTGCGGTTATCTTTGTATTGACGTTGTCATCGTTGGTAACCAGTTTGATTTATCAGTTTATTTTGATTCCGGCGAATATGGAGTATCTGCAGACAATCGTGTTTATTCTCGTGATTGCGGCGCTGGTTCAGTTTGTAGAAATGTTTTTGAAAAAAACCATGCCGGCATTGTATCAGAGCCTTGGTGTATACCTTCCTCTGATCACGACAAACTGTGCGGTACTTGGTGTTGCGCTGGTGAACGTACAGAAAAGCTACAATATCATTGAAGGAACGGTCAATGGTCTTGCAACTGCGATCGGATTTACGATTGCCATCACATTGATGGCTGGAATCCGTGAGAAAATTGAGTACAATGATATTCCGAAATCATTTCAGGGATTTCCAATCGTTCTGCTTACAGCAGGGCTGATGGCAATCGCATTTTTCGGATTTTCAGGATTGATTTAAGGAGGCGGGAAAATGAGTGTAACAGCTATTATAATTGCGACGATTGTTGTGGGCGGCACCGGTCTCTTTATCGGAGTTTTCCTGGGAATTGCCGGAAAGAAGTTTGCTGTTGAAGTAGATGAAAAAGAAGTGGCAGTGCGTGAATGTCTGCCGGGCAACAACTGCGGCGGCTGTGGCTTTCCGGGTTGTGACGGATTGGCTGCTGCCATTGCCAAAGGAGAAGCTCCGGTTGGTTCCTGTCCGGTCGGAGGCACACCGGTTGCGAATAAAATTGCGGTAATCATGGGACAGGAAGTACAGGAAACAGATCGCAAGGTTGCTTTTGTAAAATGTCAGGGTACATGTGATAAGGCAAAAAGACAGTTTACTTACACAGGTGTGCAGGACTGTTCCATGATGGGCTTTGTTCCTGGAGGAGGTCCGAAACAGTGTAATTTTGGATGCCGCGGCTATGGAAACTGTGTCGATACCTGTCCGTTTGATGCGATTCACATTGTGAATGGTGTGGCAGTTGTTGATAAGGAATCGTGTAAGGCATGTGGAAAATGTGTGTCTGCCTGCCCGAAACATCTGATTGAGCTGATTCCGTATGAACAGCAGGTGAAAGTAGTCTGCAACAACGGAGACAAGGGTAAAGCCGTTATGGGTGCCTGCGATGTGGGCTGTATCGGATGTAAGAAATGTGTGAAGACCTGTGAGCATGAGGCAATCACGGTAGAGGGAAATATTGCGCACATCGATTACAGCAAATGTACAAATTGCGGAAAATGTCAGGAGGCATGTCCGCGTGGTGCGATTGTATTAAAATAAGCATAGAATTTGCAAGAAAAAGGACAGATCTGTTTTCGGACGGCTGTCCTTTTTGCTTGCACAAATATTTATTTTCAGATATAATAGCAACGATAAAGAACGGACAGAAGAAGGTCCTGACTGGAGGAATGAAATGCTTGCGTTTTTAGAAGGAGAAATTGCTGCAATGGAAGAAAACGGTGTGATTCTGGAAGTGAATCATATCGGATATCATATTTTTATGCCATCTTCCTGTCTGGAAGGTGTACTGCGGGAAGGCGAAACGGTACGGATTCACACGTATCTGCACGTGAAGGAGGATGGACTGCAGCTTTATGGTTTTTTGAATCGAGAGGATCGGAGGCTGTTTAAACTTCTGATTGGTGTAAATGGGATTGGACCAAAGGCTGCCATGGGGATTTTGTCTGCTCTTACGGCGGATGAACTGCGATTTGCTGTTCTGTCAGAAGATGCGGCTGCCATTGCAAAAGCACCTGGCGTAGGCAAAAAAACGGCCCAGAAGTTGATTTTGGAATTGAAGGATAAGCTGAACCTGGAGGAAGCATTTGAACAGAAACTGTCACATGTGCAAAGCGATGCGCAAAATTGGAGAGCAGAAAGCCGGGTGGATGCCAAGACGGAGGCAATACAGGCCCTGGTTGCCCTGGGATACTCCAATGCAGACGCGATACGGAGTGTCAATGCTGTGTCTGACGGGGAAAATATGGATGTGGAAGAATTGCTGAGAGCCTCGCTGAAAAATATGTAATGGAAGAAAAGAATGGAGAAAACTATGAAAAAACGCATCATTACAACGGATGTGACTGAAGAAGATGTGAAGATAGAAGGCAGTCTTCGGCCTCAGCGACTGGAAGAGTATATTGGTCAGAAGAAGACGAAGAATATGCTGAAAATTTATATTGAAGCCGCAAAACAAAGAGAAGAGAGTCTGGATCATGTGCTTTTTTACGGGCCTCCGGGACTTGGAAAAACAACACTTGCAGGAATCATTGCCAATGAGATGGGAGTGAATCTTAAGGTGACTTCAGGACCTGCGATTGAAAAGCCGGGAGAAATGGCAGCGATTCTGAATAATCTGCAGGAAGGAGACATTCTTTTTGTGGATGAAATTCACCGATTGAATCATCAGGTGGAGGAAGTTCTGTATCCGGCCATGGAAGATTATGCCATTGATATTATGATCGGAAAAGGGGCGACGGCCCGTTCGATTCGGCTGAATCTGCCTCGATTTACGCTGGTGGGTGCTACTACAAGGGCAGGTCTTTTGTCGGCACCGCTGAGAGACCGTTTTGGTGTGACCAACCATTTGGAATTTTATTCAATCGAGGAATTGACAACGATTGTTTTGCGCTCAGCGGAAGTTCTGCATGTTCAGACAGACAAAGAAGGAGCTGTTGAGATTGCACGTCGTTCCAGAGGAACGCCTCGTCTTGCCAATCGCCTGTTAAAACGCGTGCGCGATTTTGCTCAGGTCAAATATGAGGGAGTGATCACAAAAGAAGTGGCTTCGTTTGCACTGGATCTTTTGGAGGTTGACCAATATGGACTGGATCAGGTGGATCGAAAGATTCTGAGAACTCTGATCGTACAGTACCAGGGAGGCCCTGTGGGAATTGAGACGCTTGCCGCTTCTATTGGAGAGGATGCAGGAACGCTTGAGGATGTCTATGAACCTTATCTGATGCAGAATGGCTTTATTAATCGAACGCCCCGCGGAAGGGTTGCGGCAGATTTGGCATATAAACATCTTGGATTAAAGAATTAAAGGTTGTTTTTCTACAGAATTCGATTATAATAGATATAAGAACAGTAAGGAGGCTTACCGATGGCGGCAAAAAATAGCATAAAGGTTTTAATTGGCGGAAAGATTATCACCTTGAGCGGATATGAGAGCGAAGAGTATCTGCAGAAGGTTGCACTGTATATGGACAGCAAAATAACAGAATTAAGTAATCTGCCTGGTTATTCCAGACAGCCTATGGAGACAAAGCACACATTGCTGAGTCTGAATATCAGTGATGATTATTTTAAGGCCAAAAAACAGGCGGAGATTTTTGAACAGGATTTGAAGGCGAAGGATCAGGAAATGTATGATTTGAAGCATGAATTGATTTCTCTTCAGGTAGAACTGGACAATGCAAAAGCCCGCAGCAAAGAGTTTGAGGACAAGGCAAAAGAACTGGAAGGAAAAGTAAAACAACTGGAAGCAGAGATGGATGAACTGCTGAAATAAATGGTTACGAAGAAGAGTACATAGTGGGAGAGGGGATGATAGGCAGCTATCGTCCTTTTCTTATTTTGATTCAGGAGGTTTGTGATGAATATAGAATTACTAGCGCCTGCGGGTTCCTATGAAGGACTGATTCAGAATCTGGACTGTGGTGCAGATGCCGTTTATGTGGGAGGAAGAGCGTTCGGTGCCAGGGCATATGCTCAGAATTTATCAGAAGAACAATTGCTGCAGGCGATTGATGAGGCGCATATTCGCAGCAGAAAAGTATATCTTACGGTAAATACATTGTTAAAAAATCAGGAATTATATCAGGAACTGTATGATTATCTGCTGCCTTTTTATGAGCAGGGACTGGATGCGGTGATCGTGCAGGATCTGGGTGTGCTTTCATTTGTGCGAAGAGAATTTCCGGGAATGCATATCCATGCCAGTACGCAGATGGCTGTGACGGGACCGGAAGCGGCTGCGCTGCTGGAAAAAAATGGAGTAAATCGTGTGGTGACAGCCAGAGAACTTTCTCTGGAAGAAATTTCCTCAATACGCAGAACTACGAATATGGAGATTGAATCGTTTGTGCATGGTGCACTTTGTTATTCTTATTCTGGTCAGTGCCTGTTCAGCAGTATTTTGGGGGGAAGAAGCGGAAATCGTGGAAGATGTGCACAGCCATGCCGTCTTCCTTATCAGGTATATGGAACGGAGGGCAGACTGACGAAGGGAAAAGAAATGTGTCCACTGAGTCCGAAAGATATGAACACCATTGACATTTTGCCAAAAATCATAGAGGCTGGTGTCACTTCATTGAAAATTGAGGGCAGAATGAAACAGTCTTCCTACGCGGCAGGAGTGGTATCTATTTATCGAAAATATCTGGATCTGTATCTTGAAAATCCGAAAAATTACAGGGTAGAGGAGCAGGATAAAAAAGATCTGGTAGCACTTTTCAGCCGTGGAGGTTCCTGTAAAGGATATTATGAAATGCGCAACGGGCGTCAGATGATGGCTTTTTCCAATGAGAAAAAAACAGGAGAAGTCACTGGTCAGATCAGAAAAATGAAAGAAAAAGTTAAGGGAAATTTCATGTTATCTGTCGGGAAACGTGCTAAACTGAGATTGGAATATAACAAAGCAGTCATTGAGGCGGAAGCAGATGTGGTGCAGGAAGCGAAAAAGCAGCCTCTGGATGAGGCACGAATCCGTGCACAGATGGAGAAGACAGGGAATACACCATATGAATTTGAAAAACTGGATATTCAACTGGAGGGAAACGTTTTTCTACCCATGTCTTCAGTGAATCAGATTCGAAGGGAGGCGTTTTGTCAGCTGCAAAATAAGATTGCAGAAAGTTTTCGAAGAGAGATTCCAAAACGTACGGAAGAAACGGAGTTTTCGGGCAATCGGCCGCAGGAACAGCCTGTATTTACTGCAGCCTGTGAGACCATGGAACAGGCAGAAGCGCTTCGTTCCATTCCTGGAATCAGTGGGATTTACTGCAATTGGGATTTTGTTCTGCAATTTTTAAAAGAATCATGTGACAAAGAAATTTATATGATGCTTCCTCATGTGATACGGACGGGTGATATGCAGAGACTGTCTGACCGGATACGGCAGGCCATTGCTTTGGGATGCAGGCGTGTTCTGGTGCGCAGCCTGGAGTCGGCAGCCTGGATGGTGCAGCAGGGATACGGTGCATACTGTGTGCTCGACAGTGGCATGTATACATTTAATAATGAAAGCATGGAGTTTTGGAGACAGCAGGGCATAGACCGGTTCACGGCACCTCTGGAGCTGAATGGACGGGAATTAAGAGGAAGGTGCAACAAAGACAGTGAGATGATGGTGTATGGATACATTCCCATGATGATATCGGCCCAATGCGTGCAGAAGAATCTGGATACGTGCAGAAAAAACTATGCAACTCTTACGCTGAAGGACCGATATGACAAGCAATTTCGTGTAAAATGTTACTGTGGTTTCTGTTATAATATCATTTATAACAGTCTTCCTTATGGATTGCTGAAGGAAAGACAGGATGTGAAAAAACTTGGATTTGACAGCCTTCGTCTTAATTTTACGTTGGAATCTTTTGAAGAAACCAGAAAAATTGCAAAAGATTTTATCCAATGTTATCAGAAGGATGTGGATTCCTGTGTGTATACCCTTACGAAAGGACACTTCAAAAGAGGAGTGGAATAGGTGATTATGTGGTAAACATCATTGTAGAATTATCAAAATATTTATTAGTCATTTTAATCATTTTGTACACGTTTCAATGCTTTAACGTGTTCAGTAAAAAACAGGAACGAACAAAAAAACGACTGATGCGCAAACAGCTTACGTTGATCGTGTTGATGGATACGGTTGCCTTTCTTGTGATTTATCTGAAGACCAACGATATCAGATCCATTCTCTTCTATGGAGAGATTATGGCTTATCTTCTGGCTGTTCAGGGCTTATACCGTTTGTTTTATAAGAAAGCCTCCATGCTTTTGATCAACAACATGTGTATGCTTTTGAACATCGGATTTATCATTATCTATCGACTGGATACAGAGAAAGCCAATCGTCAGTTTATGATTGTGGCAGCAGGTTCTGCAGTAGCATTGATCGTTCCTGTGCTGATCCGGAAAATGAAATTCCTTGTCAAGCTTACCTGGCTGTATGCGGTAATTGGTATGCTGGGATTGATGGCAGTGCTTGTGCTTGCTCAGGTGACCGGAGGTGCTAAGCTTTCTATTTTCGGGTTTCAGCCATCGGAATTTATAAAGATTGTATTTGTGTTTTTCCTGGCAGCGGCTTTGCACCAGGATTCGGATTTCCGACGGGTATGCAAGGTGACGGTTGTGGCAGCGGTCCATGTGCTGGTTCTTGTTTTTTCCAGAGATTTGGGAAGTGCTCTTGTATTTTTTATTACGTATCTGGTCATGGTATATGTAGCTACGAAGAAACCGCTGTATTTTTTCGGAGGTCTTTTGGGCCTTTCAGCAGCTTCCGTTGTGGCGTATTTCCTGTTTGGACACGTAAGGCAGCGTGTTGCTGCATGGAAGGATCCCTTTGCGGTATATGATCAGGAGGGATATCAGATCGTACAGTCTATGTTTGCGATTGGAACAGGAAGCTGGTTTGGAATGGGGTTGTATCAGGGATCTCCAAAGAGTATTCCGGTGGTACAGGAAGACTTTGTATTCTCGGCAATCTGTGAGGAACTGGGCGGTGTGTTCGCGATTTGCATGATTTTGATCTGCATGAGCTTTTTTCTGATGCTGGTCAATATATCGCTGCAGATTAAAAATCCGTTTTACAAACTGATCGCGCTTGGACTTGGAACAGAGTATGCTTTTCAGGTGTTTTTACACATCGGAGGAGCGACAAAATTTATCCCTATGACAGGTATTACACTTCCGCTTGTCAGCTATGGCGGAAGCTCGGCCCTCAGCACGATCATTATGTTGGGAATAATCCAGGGACTCTATATTTTGCGGGAAGATGAGGATGAAGAACTTGAACAAATTAGAAAAGCAAGAAAAGAAGAGGGCCAAATTGGAGGCCAAGCAGGCCAGGGCTCTTGAAAAAGCGGAAAAAAAGAGAAAACGGGCAAAGAATAAGCCGTACACGATTGTTTCTTATATGTTTGTGGCCATGTTTGTGTCTCTGATCGGTTATATGGTCTACTTCAATGTGATCAAAAGTGAGGAATTTATCAACAGTCCTTATAATACACGGCAGGATACATTTGCAGACCGTGTAATCCGCGGTGACATCAAATCGGCAGACGGGGAAATTCTGGCGACCACGGAGGTTTATGAGGATGGAACAGAAAATCGTTATTATCCTTTCGGAAATATGTTTGCCCACGTGATCGGCTATGATACAAAAGGAAAAAGCGGACTGGAATCGGAAGCAAATTTTCAGCTTCTTACGTCGCATGCATTTTTTCTGGAACAGTTGAAAAATGAATTTCAGAATCAGAAAAACAGAGGAGATACCGTAGTCACGACTCTGAATGCCAATCTTCAGGTGACTGCTTACAATGCGCTTGGCGACAGAAGAGGCGCTGTGGTGGCTTTGGAGCCTTCCACGGGAAAAATAGTTGCTATGGTCAGTAAACCGGATTTTAATCCCAATACCATTGACGAAGATTGGGAATATCTGGTGAACGATTCACAAAATACAAGTCTTTTGAATCGTTCTACCCAGGGACAGTATCCGCCGGGATCCACTTTTAAAGTGGTGACGGCACTGGATTATCTGAGGTCGCATGGAACGATCAGTGGCTTCAGCTATGATTGCGCGGGAAGTATTACCTCCGAGGAACATACGATTACCTGTTATGGAGGCGCCGTGCACGGTGTGGAAGACCTTTCTGCTGCGTTTGCCCATTCCTGCAACTGCGCATTTGCACAGATGGGACTGGATCTTGGCGGTGCCAGTCTGAGAGAGACAGGAGAGTCGCTTTTGTTCAATAAAAAGCTGCCGCTCTCTATGGAATATCACAAAAGTCTGCTGTCTGTGGATGGTTCAGCAGGCAATCCTCTGATGATGCAGACGGCAATCGGACAGGGAAATACACTTGTCTCTCCTATGCATATGGCACTGATCACCAGTGCGATCGCAAATGATGGTGTTTTGATGACACCGTATCTGATCGACCATGTAGAGAACTACAGTGGAAATCTGGTCAGTGAAAAAAGTTCGAATGAATATAAAAGGCTGATGAGTGTACAAGAGGCACAGACACTGGAACAGCTGATGCTGAATGTAGTTCATACGGGAACGGCATCTGCGCTGAGCGGTCTTGGATATACAGTTGCCGGTAAAACAGGATCCGCGGAATTTGATGAATATGGAAACAGTCATTCCTGGTTTATCGGGTATTCCAATGTAGAGAATCCGGAGCTTGTCGTGGCGATTATTGTAGAAAATGGCGGAACAGGAAGTGAGTCGGCTGTTCCTGTTGCACAGCAATTATTCGAGGCTTACCATTATAATTAGTAAAATGCCACAGAGGGAATGTATTTCCGGTTGCCATAGAAGAAAAAAAGAGGTATACTAGGATACAGACACAAAACGCGCAGGCAGGAGGCATTGCAATGATTGAGGCAACGAGCAGCGGCGGCGTGGTAATTTATCGAGGCAAAATACTGGCATTGTACAAATCCTATAAAAACCGTTATGAAGGATGGGTCTTGCCGAAGGGTACTGTCGAAGAAGGTGAGGAGTACAGGGAGACTGCTTTGCGGGAAGTAAAAGAAGAAGCTGGCGTGGATGCGGAAATTGTAAAGTACATCGGAAAGAGCCAGTATAATTTTGCAATTCCTGACGATGTGGTTGTAAAGGATGTACACTGGTTTTTGATGAGGGCCGACAATTATCACAGCAAACCTCAGAGAGAGGAATATTTTATTGATTCCGGTTATTATAAATTCCATGAGATTTATCATTTATTGAAATTTTCGAATGAGAAACAGATTGTGGAACAGGCATATAATGAATATATGGAACTGAAAAAAGCCAATCTCTGGGACAGACGAAAGTAAAAATGATTGTTTTCGTAACTGGAGGCCGTTGTACAAAGGAAAACGTTTGTGCAGCAGCCTCTGTGTTGCCAGACATACGACAAAAACGTCCGGTGGACGTTTTTTCGTTTAAAAATGGAAATTGAGGATATCCTTAAAAGGAGAAGTGCAATGTTGAACTGGTATGAAAATCTGTATGTCAGTGAGAGGGCTTCTAAGAAGCTGAAACGTACGATCAGCCGTATCAATCGGCAGAAAGTAACACCGGAGATTTATGTGCTGACGTTTCCTTCAAATGATAAGAATGTCATAGATATTGTGTCGGCAAATGTTCTGCTGCAGACAGCAGTCAGAAAACGATGTCCGAAAATTATCGGACTGGCAAAAGGAAAAGAAGATGCATTGGAACTGATGCAGACAATTCTTATGGAAACGTATAAATGTACAGGTGGTTTTTGTGTAAAAGAATATCTGGAAAATAGGAGATAAGATGCTACATATTTTATGGGGAATCTTAAAAATAATATTGATTCTGGCAGGAATTCTGGTGGGATTGGCAGCTGTACTGCTTCTTTTGGTCCTTTTTTGCCCGGTACGGTATCGTCTGACTGGAGTCTGTAAAGAAGGAAAGGCAGTTGGAAAAGCAGTGATATCCTGGCTGTTTCATCTGATCTGGGTTTCTGTCGCATATGAAGAGAAAAAACTGTCCTACCAAATACGGATTCTTGGAATTTCGCTTGAGACGTATCAGAAGATTGCGTCTGGTTTTGCGAAAAAGACGAAACGGATCCGGAAAAAAAAGACAGATGACAGTCTGGGCGAAGACGATTGTGTACGGTCGGATGAAGAACACGAGCAGCTTGAGGAACGAACCGTTCTGCCTGCTGTGAAACAGAAAGAGGAGCAGGAGAAAGAAGAACTGTGTGTACCGGGTTTCTGGAAACGGTTCAGACTGTTTTTGGGGCAGATTGGAAGGCTGCTTTGGCGCATATTTGCAGCTGCTTTGCGGGTGGTTCTATGGATCTGGCATATTCCAGTCAGAATTTATCAGGGAATTCATAAAATTGTATTAACGATATCTGAATTCTGTGGTAATATAGAAAAATGGAAAGCGTTTATCGAAAATGAACGTGTCAGGACCGCTTTGGGGCTGGTGTTTGGAAAGGGAAAACGGCTGTTGAAGCACGTTTTTCCGACAAAAACACAAGGTTGGATTTTGTTTGGATTTGAGGATCCTTCGATCACGGGGCAGATACTTGCTGCAGCAGGAATGACATGTCCGATCCATCAGAACAGAATCGAGCTGCGTCCGAATTTTGAAGAAAAAGTATTTGAGGCTGATATAAAGATAAGAGGAAGAGTGAGACTCTTTGTGGTTTTAAAAGAAGGACTGGAATTATATTTTGATAAAAATGTAAAATATATGATGAATGCATGGAAGAAGGAGGCTTAACTTTATGGCGCAGGAAAATAATTTCAATGAGACAATGGAAGCGTTATTCAAAGGCATGGACAGCTATATTGATGCCAAAACAGTGGTTGGTGAGGCGATTCATATTGGAGATACGATCATCCTTCCGCTTGTGGATGTTATGTTTGGCGTTGGTGCCGGTGCTTACTCCGGTGACAAGAAAAACAATGGAGGCGGCGGAATGGGCGGAAAGATTTCACCATCGGCAGTTCTGGTCATCCAGAACGGAACGACAAAGCTTGTCAATGTAAAGAATCAGGATGGACTGACAAAAGTGCTCGATATGGTTCCTGATTTTGTCAATAAGTTTGTACCTGGAAAGAGCAGTGATATGCAGACAGATATATCTGACAAATCGGAGAAAAAACAGGACGAAGAGTAATCATGGAAAAGAGAACGGCAGCATATACTGTTAGTGGGATCTATATAAAGAGGAGCAGTTTATGAAACGGGTGATTGGATTTGCCCTGTTTTTTACAGGGATTGGAATACTGATCGGACTGATTGCTCCTGACGGGATTGTCCTGACACTGATTGCTGCAATTTGTCTGCTGATCGGATATAATCTGTGCTGCTGCTGTTGATTGAAATGATAAGAAGATAGGCGGGGATACTGTGACGCTGTACAGTATCCCTGTATTTTTGCATGAAAAAAACCGGCAGACTCATCTACCGGTTTGTACGTGCTCTCATTAAGCTCTCTCAACGGCACCAGATCTTAAGCAAGAAGTACATACATACATCTTCTTAGCAGCTCCGTTCATTTTCACTTTTACAGATTTTACGTTTGATTTCCACATTTTGTTGGATCTTCTATGGGAATGACTCACATTATTTCCGAAATGAGCACCTTTTTCACAAATTGCACATTTTGCCATGATAGCACCTCCTTGACGCTTATTCTCAACAGTCCTCATTTTAACAGATGAGATAACCTTTTGCAAGTAAAAAACGAAAAAAATCAAATTATTATTTCAATTTCCAGAAAAACAGGTTATAATACTTTCAGACTATAAGAAAATATGGAGGTTTCTGAATATGAGTGGACATTTGAATTCTGATCTTGGTAAGATCGTCATTGATACAGATGTCATTGCAACCTATGCAGGAAGCGTAGCGGTAGAATGCTTTGGTATCGTTGGAATGGCTGCCATCAGTATGAAAGATGGCCTTGTGAAATTATTAAAGAAAGACAGTCTGAAGCATGGAATTCATGTGAAGATTAATGATAATAAGATTACTTTGGATTTTCATGTAATTGTCGCTTATGGTGTCAGCATCCAGGCCGTTTCTGACAATCTTATGAGCAATGTCAAATATAGAGTGGAATCCTTTACCGGAATGGAGATTGAAAAAATCAACGTCCTGGTGGAGGGAGTACGCGTAATAGATTAGTAAGGAGGACCTAGGTGGTGAGTGTAAATACCATAGATGCGAAGCTCATGGCAAAAATGTTTTTGGCAGGGGCAAAAAATCTGGAAGCAAAGAAAGAATGGATCAATGAATTAAATGTATTTCCGGTACCGGATGGAGATACAGGTACGAATATGACACTGACAATCATGGCTGCGGCAAATGAGGTCAGCCAGATGGAATCCATCACGATGGAAAAACTGGCAAAGGCGATCTCCTCCGGCTCTTTAAGAGGTGCGCGAGGCAATTCGGGTGTTATTTTATCACAGCTTCTGCGCGGCTTTACAAAGAGTGTGGCCAAAAAGGAGACGCTGGATTGTGTCAGCATAGCAGAGGCTATGGAGAAAGGTGTAGAGACTGCATACAAGGCAGTTATGAAACCGAAAGAAGGAACGATTCTGACGGTTGCCAGGGAGGCGGCTGCCAAGGCAAAAGAGCTGGCAGAGGAATCCGAGGATATGCAGCAATTCTTTGAAGATATTCTGGCGCATGCACAGGCAACGCTGGATAAAACTCCGGAGATGCTTCCTGTTCTGAAGGAGGCCGGGGTGGTAGATTCCGGCGGACAGGGCCTTTTGGAGGTTTACAGAGGCGTTTACGATGCCTTTATGGGGAAAGAGATTGACTATACCTTTGAGAAGACGGCCCCGGCTGCGCCGCTGGCAAAGTCGACTGCACAGGCAGAGGCAGATATTAAGTTCGGTTATTGTACAGAATTTATCATTCTGCTGGACGAGCCGATGACGGATGAGCAGGAGGCTTCCTTTAAGGCATATCTGACATCCATTGGCGATTCGATTGTTGTCGTGGCAGATGATGAGATTACAAAAGTACATGTGCACACAAACGATCCTGGTCTTGCCATCCAGAAGGCACTTACATTCGGTCAGCTATCCCGCATGAAGATTGACAATATGCGGGAAGAACATCAGGAAAAACTGATTAAGGATGCACAGAAGGTTGCGCAGCAGCAGAAAGAAGAGACCCCGATGAAAGAGGTTGGATTTATTTCTGTATCGATTGGTGAGGGCGTGAAAGAAATTTTTACAGACCTGGGCGTGGATTATTTGATCGAGGGCGGTCAGACGATGAATCCAAGTACAGAAGATATGCTCAATGCAATTGAACAGGTAGCGGCCAAAAACATATATATCCTTCCGAATAATAAAAATATTATCCTGGCCGCCAACCAGGCACAGGCTCTTACTGAGGATAAAAATATCGTGGTAATTCCTACCAGAACGATTCCGCAGGGTATCACAGCTGTGATCAGTTACTCTCCGGACAGTTCGGTGGAGGAAAATGAGCAGATGATGCTGGAGGCCATTGAGAATGTAAAGACAGGACAGGTTACTTATGCGGTTCGCGATACACATATTGATGACAAAGAAATCCATGAACATGACATTATGGGAATCGGAGATCATGGAATTCTGGCGGTCGGAACAGACATTTCTTCCGTTGCATTGGAGATGGTAGCGGCCATGGTGGATGAGGATTCCGAGTTGATCAGTGTATATTTTGGTGAGGACATCGATGAAGAAAAAGCACAGGAATTGCTTGAGAATCTGGAAGAAAAATATCCGGATTGTGATGTGGAACTGAATTATGGCGGACAGCCGATTTACTATTATGTAATTTCTGTGGAGTAGTGATATGCAGAAACATTCGTTGCGGGAATTAAAAGGAATAGGGGAAAAGACAGACGGTCTTTTTCAAAAACTGAATATCCATTCCATTGAGGATTTATTGCAGTATTATCCGCGCAGTTATGATATTTATGAACCGCCGGTATCCATACAGCAGATACAGCAGGGGAAAGTTCAGACGATCGAAGGGACAGTCGTACGAAGTGTCAGTGTCAGGAAAGTACGCAATTTATCCATTGTGACCACAACAATTGCAGGCGAGGGCGGACAGCTCTCGCTTGTCTGGTTTCATATGCCTTTTTTGCGCAATACGCTGAAGAAAGGATATCGTTTTTTATTCCGCGGAAAAGTGGTCTCACATAATGGAAAACTGGAAATGGAACAGCCCAGGATTTATACTCCGGCGCAGTATGAACCGCTGCTTCATACGATGCAGCCTTTGTACGGATTGACAGCGGGATTGACAAATCAGACAGTGGTGAAGGCTGTACGGCAGGCTTTGGAAAATAAGCAGCTTTGCAGAGACTGGCTGGAGGAAGAACAAAAGCAAAGGTATTCTCTGGCCGATTATAATTACGCGCTGGAGAAGATTCATTTTCCGGCAAATATGGAAGAATATAAGATTGCAAGAAGACGTCTGGCGTTTGATGAATTCTTCTTTTTTATGTTGATGGTGCAGAGGTTAAAGGCAAAGACGCAGGTGCAGGAAAATGCGTATCCGATGAAACGTGTTTGGGAGACAGAGGAGATTCTGGAGTCTCTGCCCTATACGCTGACAAAGGCGCAGATTCGTACCTGGATGGAGATTGAGAATGATTTGCAGGGCAGCCGTCTGATGTCTAGGCTGGTTCAGGGCGATGTGGGAAGCGGAAAGACGATCATTGCATTTCTGGCTATGATCATGGCGGCAAAAAACGGATATCAGGCAGCTTTGATGGCACCTACGGAAGTATTGGCCGCGCAGCATTATGGAGATCTGCTTACACTTTTGCAGAAGCAGGATATGGACTTTTGCAGACCGGTTCTTCTGACTGGATCTGCCAGGACAAAAGAGCGGCGGGAAATTTATGCACAGATTGCAGATGGAACGGCCAACCTGATCATAGGGACACATGCCCTGATACAGGAAAAAGTTTCTTATAAAAATCTGGCTCTCGTAATCACGGATGAACAGCATCGATTTGGCGTAAAACAGCGAGAGGCACTTTCCGGGCAGGAGGCACCTGCGAATGTGATGGTCATGAGTGCAACACCGATTCCGAGAACGCTGGCGATTATTTTGTACGGAGATCTCGATATTTCAGTGATCGACGAACTTCCGGCAAAGAGACTCCCGATTAAAAATTGTGTCGTGGATACTCGATACAGGCAGAAATCTTGGGAGTTTATCAAAAAGGAAGTGCAGAAAGGGCATCAGGCTTATGTGATCTGCCCGATGGTGGAGGAAAGTGAAGAAATGGAGGGAGAGAATGTCGTGGATTATTCCAGACATCTGCAGGAATATTTTGGTACTGCTTTGCATGTGGAATTTCTTCATGGAAAAATGAAGCCATCCCAGAAGGATGCTGTTATGACATCGTTTGCAAAAGGAGAGATTCAGATTTTGGTTTCGACAACCGTTGTTGAGGTTGGAGTCAATGTACCAAATGCGACGGTCATGATGATTGAAAATGCGGATCGTTTCGGTCTTGCCCAGCTGCATCAGCTTCGCGGCCGTGTGGGTCGTGGAGATGCGCAGTCTTACTGTATTTTTGTGCAGGGAACGCAGGGAGAAGAAACGAAAAAAAGGCTGGAGATTCTGAACCAGTCGAATGACGGCTTTTTTATTGCAGAAGAAGATCTGAAACTTCGCGGACCGGGGGATCTGTTCGGAATCCGCCAGAGTGGTTTGATGGAATTTAAAATCGGTGACATTTATCAGGATGCAGATGTATTAAAATGTGCCAGTGAGGCGGCGGAGGAAATTCTGGAACTGGACAGAACCCTGAGTCTGCCGCAGCATCGGGAATTGCGGGACAGGATTGAATGTTACGGAAGAGATGGCTTGGAAAATATCAGCATTTAAAAGTGTTATCCAGTTGTTGGTTTTCGCATATTGTGTTATAATTAAAAATCATACAATGTTACGAAAATGACAATGTAGGGGGATTTTTTAGAAATGTCAGATGGAAAGTACGACAGAAGCGGGGACGGTATTTTAGAGAAGTATCATAAGAGGACGGAAAACAGAAAAAGGAAAATACTGATTATTGACGATGAGAAGATCAGTTGTTCTGTACTCAGGCGTATTCTGGAAGATCGTTACGACATCCTGACGGCGGGAAATGGACAGGAAGCTTTGGAAATCATGAATGAACAGAAATATGAGATTTCCCTTATTCTTCTTGATTTGATGATGCCAGTGATGGATGGGTATGAATTTCTGGATTATATTATGAAGGATGCACAGTTTTCTGTAATTCCGGTTATTGTGACGACGTCCAGAGATCAGGATGAAGATGAAATCCGATGCCTGGAACATGGGGCAGTGGATTTTGTGTCAAAACCATATCATCCGGAAGTGGTAAGAAAAAGAGTGGACCGTATTATCCATTTAAGAGAGACAGCGGCAATCTTAAATGTGGTCGAACATGACCGTCTTACCGGTCTTTACAGCAAAGAATCGTTTTATTTAAAGGCAGAACAGTTGCTGGAAAAAAATCCTGAGCAATCCTATGATATGATAGTTGCGGATGTAAATGGTTTTAAAGTGATCAATGAGCGCCTTGGTATGAAGTTAGGAGATAAGGTGCTTTGTTATATGGCGGACCGTTATAGAAAGGTTCTTGGGGAAAACGGAATCTGTACCCGTCTTCACGGTGATGTATTTGCAATGATGGTTGTGCATGGCGTGAAAGACATGGAGAGAGAGCTTTTGTGGAAATGGAATGAACCTGTGGAGGGAATTCCATTAAGAACTATTGATATTAAGTATGGAATCTATGAAAATGTCAATCATGAAGTCCCTCCGTTTGTAATGTGTGACAGGGCAATGCTGGCATTGAGCAGAATTAAGAAGTTGTATGGAAGACATATTTCCAGATATGACGATTCGCTTCGGGCACATCTTGTGCGGGAACAGCAGATTCTGGATACGATGGAAGAGGCTCTGGAAGAGCATCAGTTTGAGGTATATTACCAGCCCAAATATAATATGGAAGATGAGAATGTATCGGGTGCGGAGGCTTTGGTGAGATGGTTCCATCCGCAATTTGGCTTTATGTCTCCGGGAGAATTTATCCCACTTTTTGAGAAGAATGGTTTTATCACAAAGCTTGATTTTTATATTTGGGAAGAGACCTGCAAAAATCTGAAAAAATGGAAGACAGAGGGGCGAAGACCGATTCCGGTATCTGTCAATATTTCGCAGATGGATTTTGCTGTATTGGATCTTGCAGAGAAAATTACCAGTTTGGTAGATGCATATGGAATTGATAGAGAACTGCTTCATCTGGAAATCACGGAAACGGTTTATACACAGGATCGAGAGCATATCACGCAGACAGTCAATCAGCTGCGTCAGAATGGATTCAAAATAGAGATGGATGACTTCGGAACAGGGTATTCCTCTCTGAATGTGCTGAGTGAGCTGTCAATTGATGTGCTGAAGTTGGATATGAAGTTTATCCAGAAACATGCGGATAACCGCAGAAGTCTTCTTGGATTTGTGATCAGTCTGTCCAAATGGTTGAATCTGGAGACCATAGCAGAAGGTGTGGAGACGAAAGAACAGGTGGAACAGCTCAAAAGCTTTGGTTGTGATTATGTGCAGGGGTATTACTATGCAAAGCCTATGCCAAAGGAGGCATTTGAACGATGTCTTGAGAAAGACGTATATAAAGTGCGGACGGAAAAAAAGAATTTGGCTGATGCTTCTGAGCAGTTGGATATGGAAGAGAAAAAAGACACGGTTCTGATTGTAGAAGATAATGAAATGAACCGGGAAATCTTAAGAAATATGGTATCCCCCTATTATCATGTGAAAGAGGCCGGAAACGGGCAGGAAGCGTATGACTATCTGATGATGAATTCGACGGAGATATCGGTGATTCTTCTGGATATGCTGATGCCGGTGATGGATGGATTTACTTTCATGAAAAAGAAAAATCAGAATAAAGAATTTTCTGAAATTCCGGTTATCATTACTTCTGAATCGGATGAAAACAGCGAGCTGAAGACATTGCAGATGGGGGCCGATCGTTTCGTGGGTAAGCCATATCATCAGGAGTTATTATTGCTGTCCATCCAGGCAACTCTGAGAAAACGAAAGAAAACAACAAATGTTGAGGAAAATCTATGAAAAAAAGAGGAAAATGCGGCAGACTGCTTGCGTTGTTTCTGGCAGTAATTCTGATGTGTTTGAATGGTGGGGCGTGTTTGGTTTGTGCAGATTCGGGGACACAGACAGGAAAATTTCGTGTGCTGTTTATCAGCTCTTATTCTTATACATGGTCGACAGTTCCTCTTCAGATGAGGGGAATTGAATCAGAACTGACGGATGATGTGATGCTGGATGTTGAATTTATGGATACCAAAACACTTTCTCTGGATTTAGCAGAGAAAGAGCTGCTCGAGCGGGTGCGGTTTAAAGAAGAAAATGTTGCCTTTTACGATGCCGTGATCGTGGGAGATGATGCAGCTCTTCAGTTTGCGGTGAAATATCAGGAAGAACTGTTTCGAGAGAAGCCGATCGTATTTGAGGGAATCAATGATGTGGAATATGCACAGAAAGTCAGCCAGAATCCATGGATCACAGGAGTGATTGAGCGCTTTTCTTATAAGGACAATCTGGATTTTGCGATGAAAGTTCAGCCGAAGGCAGACAAAATCACCGCGATCGTAGACAATACGGTCACTGGAATCGGGGAGCAAAAACAGTTTTTTGAGCAGGAAAAACAGTACCCGCAGCTGTCTTTTGATGTGATCAATGCTTCGATTCTGAAGCAGGAGGAACTGATCGCTGCGTTTTCCGATGTGAGGGAGGATACGATTCTCGTGTATCTGATCCTCTCAGAAGATTGTGAGGGAAATATCTATACGAATGAACAAGTCTGCCGCATGATTCAGGAATATGTAAATGTGCCGGTTTACCGTTTTGTTCAGGCTGGAATCGGTGAAGGCGTGCTTGGCGGAAATATTGTATTCCATGAAGGATCAGGAGCGATTGCCGCAAGAATGGTCATGCAGATTTTAAATGGAGCGGATCCGTCTTCCATTGCGATGCAAAGTAACAGCCCGAATGGTTTTTATCTGGACCAGAATGTGCTGGATCGCTTTCACATTTCTTCAAAACTGATTCCGCAGGATGCAGTTATCATCAATCAAAAACAGAGTTTTTGGGAACAATACGGAAGAGTGATCGAGGTTACGCTTGGTGCTGCTGCCGTGCTCATGATTTTTGTTGTGCTGGTCATGCGGGCTGTTTATGAGAAAAAGAGAAGTGCGGAGCTCGAGGATAAAAATCGACAGCTTGCCAATGCCGTGATGGCGGCTCAGAACGCCAACGGAGCAAAATCGCAGTTTTTGGCGCAGATGAGCCATGAAATCCGGACACCGATGAATGCGATCATTGGTCTGACGACACTGGCCGAAACGGAGACAGAAGATCCGGATCGAATAAAGGAATACCTGGCTAAAATCAAAAACAGTTCCAGGCTTCTTCTGGGAATTATCAATGACATTCTTGATATGTCTTCGATTGAGCAGGGAAAAATGAAACTGGATAAGCAGGTCTTTGATTTTAAACGGCAGCTTTCTGGGATCGTGTCTATGTTTTATCAGCAGGCAAAACAAAAACAGATTGACTTTAAGCTTCATATGAATGGTGTGACGGAGGAAACTCTGATCGGAGATGAGCTGCGGGTAAATCAGATCATGATCAATCTCTTATCGAATGCGATCAAATTTACACCTTCGGGGGGAAAGATTGATTTTACCGTCACACAGACCAGCCGTTCTCACGATAAAGTTTATATGCGCTTTACCGTACAGGATAATGGCTGCGGCATGAATGATGATATGCTGAACCGGCTGTTTTGTCCATTTGAGCAGCAGGATGCTTCTACGGCACGTAAGCATGGAGGCAGCGGTCTTGGCCTTTCAATCACGAAAAATCTTGTGGAGATGATGGGAGGAAGTATCCGGGCGGAAAGTAAATTAAATGAAGGCAGCATGTTTGTGGTAGATCTTCCATTTTCTTCCAGTGGGGAAAAGATGGTGACGAAACAAAATCGTTTTGACGCAATCCGTGCTTTGATCGTGGATGATGACGAAGATGCCTGCGAGTATTGCGGTATCCTTCTAAAACGTCTTGGTATCCGCTATGATTATGTGACGGATGGGAAAGCTGCATTGGAAGCATTAGGAGAAGCGGAGGATGAAGGAGATGCCTATAACCTTTGCATCATTGACTGGCAGATGCCGATCATGGATGGTGTTGAGCTGACAAGACAGATTCGTTCTGTTTTTGGAGAGGACGCGATTGTTGTGATTGCCTCGGCATACGACCTGAATGAGGTTGAAGAGGATGGAAGAGAGGCAGGAGCCGATTATTTTGTGATCAAACCTGTCTTCCAGTCAAGTCTCTTCAATGTTCTGAATCGGATCTGCGGAAGAACGATAGAGCCGGAGGAAGAAAAACAGGCGGAAAACTTTGATTTTTCCGGAAAACATGTGCTGCTTGCGGAAGATGTGGAGCTGAATATGGAAGTGGCGGTTAAGATGCTGAAGATGGTGGGAATCGAAGTAAGCTGTGCAATGGACGGAAAGGAAGCGCTGGAACTTTACGAAGAGGCTCCCGATGGTTTTTTCGACTGTATTCTTTTGGATATTAATATGCCGCACATGGATGGATATGAAACCGTAAGAGCCATCCGAAAAAGCCAGAAAACGGATGCCCATACCGTTCCGGTATTTGCGATGACGGCAAATGCCTTTTCGGAAGACGTCGCTGAGGCAATGAATGCCGGTATGAATGGTCATATTGCAAAACCAATTGAAATTCATATTTTATACGAAACACTTCAGGAGGTTTTTAAGAGCCATGAACAGATATAAACTTTTTAAAGCGGGGGTAGATGCAAATAAGGCATTGAAACGCCTGGATAATGACAAAGAATTGTATGAAGAATTGCTAAATCGTTTTTGTGAAGATACTTATTATGCACAGCTGGAGACAGCGATTGAGCAGGGAGATGTGCAGCAGGCGTTTCAGGCTGCGCATGCTCTGAAGGGGGCTGCTGGAAATCTGAGCTGTATCAGACTTTACGATGCGCTGCTTCCCTGTGTGGAGGAATTGAGAAAGGGAAATCTGGAAACTGCACGGGAAAAATTCCCGGAAGTGAAAGAGTCCTATCGTGTTCTGATGGAGGCTTTGCAGGCCAATTCCTGAAAATACTTGTGTTTTCTGGAAAAAAGTAGTATTCTATACAGGAAATCCAAAAAGTGCACAAGTAAGGAGGCAATTATGACTACAAAGGCAACTGTAAACAAAGAAGAGATAACCACTGCGGGAGCTGCTGCAGAGAAAGATACTGTTGAGGCGCCAGTTGTGGAGACAGCCGAGAAGACAGTTGAAGCTCCGGAAACTGTAACTGAAAAAGCACCTGCAAAAAAGACAACCAGAAAAACGGCTGCAAAGAAAACACCTGCAAAGACAACTGCAAAAACTGCAGCCAAGACAACAGCAAAGAAAACGACTGCTAAAACAACAACCAGAAAAACGGCTGCCAAAAAAACAGCACCTGAGATGAACAAAGAAGTTCACATCCAGTTTGCGGGCAATGATATCCTGGCAAACGATCTGGTCAGCAAGGCAGCAGCAATCTGGACAGAAGAAATGGGTAATAAAGCGGAAGACATCAAAGATGTGAAGGTATATGCAAATATCGATCAGGCGACTGCTTATTACGTGATCAATGAAGACGTAAGAGGAAGCTTTCCATTATAATACACGGTTTTTGAAATGCTAAAAACTTCCAGATTAGCCGTATACATATGTGCGCATACTACCATTGTAACACGAAAACAGAGTACAAAGGAGGCAACAATATGTCAAATCGATCTTCAAACACAGCAGCTGTTCCAGAAGCAAAAGGTGCGTTAGACCGTTTTAAATTTGAGGTGGCCAACGAACTGGGAGTGCCGTTGAGCGATGGCTACAATGGAAACTTAACTTCCAAACAGAACGGATCTGTTGGTGGATATATGGTGAAAAAGATGATCGAAGCACAGGAAAGACAGATGTCTTCTGGTCAGGGTGGTATGAGCCAGATGTAATGCAAATGTATTCGGTTATGGTCTTGTAGAAGACTAGGAATGAGAAAGTCCGAAGCAGCACTGCTTTATAATTGTAAAACGGTTATAAGGCAGTGCTGCTTTTTGCGATTCTTGTCATTTAAAAATAGATGATTTTGTTTTAAATCCCGTACAATTTATTAATTATGTATAAATAATGAAAAAATAATTGCACTTTATTTGGCTATTTGTTATAATGAGAATCGGAAAAAAAGATAGGAGGTTGCCATGAACTTAGGTATTATTGCACATAATAGTAAAAAAGTATTAATTGAAGATTTTTGTATTGCCTATAAAAATATTCTCGCAAAGCACGAAGTTTATGCAACAGGCACTACAGGACGAAGAATTGAAGAAGTTACCAGCCTGCATGTTCATAAATTTCTTGCAGGAAGTATTGGCGGTGACAAGCAGTTTATGGAGATGGTTGAACGGGGAGATATGGATTTGGTTATTCTGTTTTATAATCCTGCCATGATTGATCCGAAGGAGCCGGATATCGAGAAAATATCCAGATGTTGTGACCAGTATAATATACCAGTAGCGACGAATATTGCAACGGCAGAGCTTTTGATTTTGGGCCTTGCCCGCGGAGACTTGGATTGGAGACTGAATTTAAAATGAGAGTGATTGCAGGAAAAGCAAGACGACTGCCCTTGAAGACGCTTCCGGGGTTGGAAACGCGTCCGACAACTGACAGAACAAAGGAAACGTTGTTCAACATTTTGCAGCCGTATTTATGCGATTGCAGATTTCTTGATTTATGCAGTGGCAGCGGTGCCATAGGAATCGAAGCTTTGAGCAGAGGTGCCGCCGCCGCTGTTTTTGTTGAAAAGAATCCAAAGGCGGTGGAATGCATTGGCGAGAATCTGCGATTTACAAAATTACAGGAGAATGCAGCTGTTCTGAAGGCAGATGCCATCAGTGCTCTGCGTATGCTCGAGGGGGAAGAACCTTTTGACTGTATTTTTATGGATCCGCCTTATGGAAAAGAAATTGAAAAAGAAATTCTAGAGTATTTGAGCCATTCGAAGCTCGTATCCGAGTGTACGATTATTGTTGCTGAGGCAGATTTAAAAACAGAGTTTGATTACCTGGAAGATCTGGGATTTCAGATCTTTAAATACAAAAAATACAAGACAAATGCTCATGTTTTTATTGAGAGAAAGGAACTGTAATGGCTATAGCGGTATATCCGGGAAGTTTTGACCCGGCTACTTACGGTCACATTGATATCATCCAGAGGGCGGGCAGCCTTTTTGATGAGATCATCGTTGGAGTTTTGAATAATTCTGCAAAAAGTCCGTTGTTTTCTGTAGAAGAACGTGTTAATATACTAAAGAGGGTCACAGAAGATGTCCCAAATGTACAAATAAAAGCATTTAGCGGCCTTGCCGTTAATTTCGCCAGAGACTGTGGTGCCCAGGTGATTGTAAGAGGTCTGCGCGCAGTGACTGATTTTGAGTATGAACTGCAGATGGCACAGACAAATCGTGTTCTTGCACCTGATATTGACACAATGTTTTTGACTACAAATTTGGAATATGCCTATTTAAGCTCTACGATTGTAAAGGAAGTGAATGCATTTCAGGGTGACATTTCCAAATTTGTACCTCCATTTGTGGCAGAGGTACTGCAGGAGAAGTATAAACAAAGGTAACTGTTCAGTAGATTCGTATCTGTGAATGTGCTGAACAAATCCAGACAAAGGAATAATCAAAATTAAGGAGAATGTACTATGAGCAGCAGAATTGAGCAGATTATTGAAGAGATTGAAGAGTATGTGGACAGCTGTAAATATCAGCCGTTATCTACTACCAAGATTGTTGTAAATAAAGAAGAAATGGAAGAACTCCTTCGCGAATTGCGTTTGAAAACACCTGAGGAAATCAAGAGATACCAGAAGATCATCAGCAATAAGGATGCGATTCTTGAGGACGCACAGGCGAAAGCTGATGCGATGATCGCAGAGGCACAGGCGAAAGCTCAGGAGTTGGTGACTGAACATGAAGTGATGCAGAGAGCTTATGCACAGGCAAATGAGACGATCAACAGTGCGAACAAACAGGCTCAGGATATTCTTGACAATGCAACACAGGATGCCAATAATATTCGTCTCAGTGCGATTACTTATACAGATGACATGATGGCGAGCATTCAGAATGTGATCACGACAACGCTGGATGATGCCGGTGTAAAATACAAAACATTTATGGATTCACTGAAGGCATGCAGTGATGTCATTGTATCCAATCGCCGTGAACTGGCACCGCAGACTGCACAGGCAGCCGCCATTTCCAATTCTCAGAACGTGATGGATGAAGATGAACTGGACGATTTAGAGGAAAACGAATAAAAAAAGTGCAGTGATGCATGTTTGAATGAATTTCCCTGTCAGGTAGGAACGAATTCCGAGATCGGTTTGACGTGTGACGCTGTAAGTCTGAAGCAGAACGCAGATTCCCCCAAATGCGCAGGAACATATGGCCAGCGATGCTTTGAGACTGCAGGCAAGAGAAAGACTGGCAATGGTGTGGATACCGGTGGAGAGTTCCAGAGTCACATACAGCAGGAGTTTGAGGTATGACAGACTGGCAGGAATAAATTCTACGGCAGATACTGCGATAGAGCTGAGGATGATATATCCGCCCAGTTTTGTGATGGTTTCAAATCCGTTCATAATAGAGACATCGATCAGTTCTCCTGGCGAGAGCGGACGAGATGTCTCTTTTTTTGCGAATGAGGAATTGGAGGAAGTAGGATATATAGTCTCTTTTTTTAAATAGAAACCGAAAAGAAAAGCAGTTGCAAACACACTGCTGTAAAAAACAAAAAGAAGGCGATCTGCTTTCTGTGAAACGCGCAGTTCTTCCTGAAGAACATACGTGAGAAGAAATACCGGACTGGGATTGTTGGCAACGGATAAGAGGCAGCGCGCTTCTTTGTCGGTGATTTTTCTCATTGTATACAAGTCGGCAGTTACCTTGGCTCCCATGGGAAATCCAAAAAACAATCCCGTAAGAAAAGCATATGCCCCATAGGAACTGAAGCCGAAAAAATATTGAAAGACCGGCGAAAAAGGTCGGATTAATTTTGTGATGATTCCAGTGTGCATAAAAATACTGGAGAAGATCATAAATGGAAGCAGGGTTGGGAGAATGGTATGAAACCACAGTAAAAGTCCGCGTTTGGAGCCTTCCAGTGCGCGGGTCGGAGCGAGGAGAAGATAAGATATAAAAAGAAGCAAAAATAGTTTTAGAAACAAATTCTGACCTTTTTTCATTGTTTTTGTGGTGTTCCTCTTCTTTTTTACAGTATATGAACCTTGCATTTATTTATGAATTATGCCAAAATAAAATAATTAATTTAAAGGAGAAAACTTTATGTCAGTATTAGAAGGCTTAAAACCAGAGAGAGTATTCTATTATTTTGAGGAAATCTGTAAGATTCCTCATGGTTCAGGAAATACAAAAGAAATCAGTGATTATCTGGTGAAATTTGCAAAGGATCACAACCTTTCCTGTGTACAGGATGACAGCAACAATGTCATCATACGCAAGCCGGCCAGCGAAGGGTATGAAAACAGTCAGACAGTCATTTTGCAGGGACATATGGATATGGTCTGTGAAAAAAAAGATGAAAGCAGTCATGACTTTGAAAAAGACGGATTGCAACTTTTTATCGAAGATGACTTTATCCGTGCAAAAGACACGACTTTGGGAGGCGATGATGGTATTGCAGTGGCATATGTCCTGGCAATTCTGGAGGATGATACGTTGGAGCACCCTTCCCTTGAGGTGGTTTTAACGGTAGATGAGGAAATTGGTCTGTTGGGAGCTGGAGCACTTGATTTCGGCCAGCTTTGCGGAAAAACAATGATCAATCTGGACTCTGAGGAAGAGGGGATTTTCTATATTTCCTGTGCCGGCGGTATGACCAGTACCAGTGAATTATCTGTGCGTTTCCAGGAGGGAAAAGGCATCCCATGTGAGATTCAGGTCAAGGGACTGATGGGCGGACATTCCGGCGCGGAAATCCACAAAAACGGAGCGAATGCACATATCCTGATGGCGCGGATTTGGTTTGCGCTGAAAGAGGAAATGCTGATTCAGCTTGCCAGCCTGAATGGCGGAAGTAAGGAAACTGCAATTACCAGAGAGTGCGGCTGTACAGTTCTTGTCAACCCAGAGGATGTGGAACTTTTGAAAAGTGAGGTAAAACGTCTCGAGGAAGAATTTCGGAAAGAGTATGCCGGTATCGAAGAACATTTGGAAATTTCTGTTACAACCAAAGAGGCGACAACTGCTTCGGTTGTTCATCCGGTTGATTTGGAGAAGATTGTATTTTACCTTGTCAACATTCCGAATGGAGTGCAGAAAATGAGTGGTACGTTCCCAGGATTGGTGGAAACTTCGAATAACATAGGTGTGCTGGAGCTGACAAAGGACAGCCTGCTTGCTTCCTCTGCACCGAGAAGTTCTGTAGCTTCTGCAAGGGATTATATTTCTGACAAGATTGGATATCTGACGGAATTGCTCGGCGGTGAATATACCGTTTCCGGTATTTATCCGGCATGGGAGTATCGTGCAGATTCCAGACTTCAGAGTGTGATGTCAGAAGTCTATGAGAAGATGTATGGAGAAAAACCATCCATTCAGGCCTTGCATGCAGGATTGGAATGCGGTATTTTCTTTGAAAACATTGACAATCTGGACTGCGTATCGATGGGCCCGGATATCAAGGGAATTCATACCGTGGAGGAACGACTGAGTATTTCTTCTGTACAGAGAAATTACGAATATCTCCTGGAGGTTCTGAAAGAGTTAAAATAAAGTCATAGGATTTCCTGTATCTGCATATATTATTCAGGTATGAAGGGGTTAAAATGGCTTTTGCTCACAATTTTATTGATCAGTTTGAATCTTGGTCTTCTGGTCGGTATCCGGAATCGAAGTCAGGTATCCAAAATTACGACGGAGGACCTGGAGTCAGACAAATTTCGAAAACAACAGTGCTGTGAGGAGTTTTTGGATCAGCTGGCGCATTGCAAAGAGTCAGATACGGCGAGGGTGCTGACCATTTCCATGCTGATGCAGGATTATGAGCCTCAAAAACTTTTGACGGATGATCGTCTGTTGGCTCTATATAAAAGCAGAGAGTACAGACAAATGCTGGATGCATATGAGGCCGTCTGGTCGGATGCAGAATGCTTTCCAGTTGTATCTGAGGTTGCCTTTTGGGAAGATACCTGGATGAGTGCGAGAGATTATGGCGGCCATCGGCAGCATGAAGGCTGTGATATTTTTGGTCAGAAGGATATCAGCGGATATTACCCCGTATGCAGTATGACAAAGGGCACTGTAGAGAAAATTGGATGGCTGCCGCTGGGTGGGTATCGGATTGGAATTCGTGCGTCTCAGGGCGGTTATTATTATTATGCCCATCTGGATTCTTATGAGCGGGAATTTCAGGTGGGAGATTTTGTGTCTGCCGGAGAAATTCTTGGCTATATGGGAAACAGCGGATATGGGAAAGAAGGTACAACGGGGAAATTTCCAGTGCATCTGCATCTGGGAATTTATATACAGACGACAACGAACCGGGAACTCAGTGTGAATCCTTATGGAGTTTTGCGGTACATTTATAAAAAAAATGTAAAGTATTCATATTGACGAGCATATTGATCCGATTTATGATATACTGAATAAAGTATGGAAAAATGTAAGGAGAGAGAAGTATGGAAATACAATTATGGCGCAATATATTAAGTCCATACGAATTGGCTGTACGAGAAATCACATTAAAATTTAACCATATGATGCGTGAACATCGGGAAAAAGATCTGTATTGCCCCATAGAGCAGGTAACAGGACGAGTAAAAAGCATTTCCAGCATTTTGGAGAAGATGCAGAGAAAGCAGATTCCCATGGAGCGACTGGAGCAGGAAATAGAAGATATTGCAGGAATCCGGATTATCTGTCAGTTCGAGGAAGACATTGATGTGGTTGCATCGATCATCCAGAAACGTACCGATATGGAAATCAAATCCGAAAAGGATTATCTTACACATATGAAGGAAAGCGGTTACCGCAGTTATCACCTGATTATTTATTATACAGTAGAAACTCTGGATGGACCGAAGAGACTGCAGGCAGAAATTCAGATCCGCACACTTGCCATGAATTTCTGGGCTACAATCGAACATTCACTTCAGTATAAATACAAAGGAAATATGCCGCCTCATGTGGCAGAACGCTTGAGTAAGGCTGCGGATGCCATTATTTCTTTGGATCATGAAATGTCTTCTGTGCGCAATGAAATTATGGATGCACAGAATTCTTCTCAGATGCAGACCAATCTGGTGGCGAATATTTTGAGTAATATTGAAAATCTGTATAAATATTCCAGTAAGCAGGAAATTATGAAGATACAGGAAGAATTTTTCCGTGTATATAAGACGAATGACCTGCAGCAGCTGGAACGTTTTCACCGGCAGCTGGATATTATTTCAGAAGGGTATCGTGCGCAGGCCGTTACCTATGATTACATAGGAGATTAGAGGATTTTAGAATGCTGAAAGATAAAAAAGCAGCGATTTTTGATTTGGATGGAACCCTGGTGGATTCTATGGGAATCTGGAAAGATATTGATGTAGAATACCTCGGAAAACTTCATTTGGAAGTTCCGGAGGATCTGCAGCAGGACATTGAGGGTTTATCCTTTTCAGAAGTTGCAGTTTACTTTAAAAAACGTTTTGGACTGAAAGAATCTGTGGATTTCATTAAAAATGAGTGGAATCGTATGGCTATGGATAAATATTTATATGAAGTTCCGGCAAAAGATGGAGCGGTGGAATTTGTTCGTTATCTGTATGAGCATGGATTCAAGCTTGGTGTTGCTTCCAGCAACAGTGTACAGCTGGTAGATGCAGCCCTGAGGGCACATGGCATCCGCTCTTTCTTTTCTGCGGTGCTTACCTGCTGCGAAGTAAAGAAGGGAAAGCCAGAGCCGGATGTTTATCTGGAGGTTGCCAGAAGGCTTCAGGTGGAGCCAAAGGACTGTGTGGTGTTTGAAGATATTCCTGTGGGAATTATGGCGGGAAAAGCGGCAGGCATGGTGACTTGTGCAGTGGAGGACTCTTATAGTGCTCCTTATCGCCAGGAGAAGAGAAAATTGGCAGATTATTATATTGATTCGTATCAGGATATTTTCAATGGAACATTTGAGGAGTTGTAGATGAAGAATTTATTCTTACCAATGAGTCAGAAGAATCTGAAAGAGGCAGGCATCAACCAGTTGGATTTTGTATATGTGATCGGGGATGCCTACGTGGATCATCCTTCCTTTGGGCCGGCGATTATCAGCCGGCTTTTGGAAAGCCATGGATATAAAGTTGGAATCATATCACAGCCGGATTGGAGGGATGATGCCAGTATTGCCGTACTTGGCAGGCCCCGTCTGGCTTTTCTTGTGTCAGCCGGAAATATGGACTCCATGGTCAATCATTATACGGTTTCAAGAAAACACAGGCAGAAGGATGCCTATACTCCAGGTGGAGTCATGGGACGCAGACCGGACCGTGCATGTATTGTATACAGCAATCTGATCCGCAGAACGTTCAAGGATGTACCTGTGATTCTTGGAGGAATCGAGGCAAGCTTGCGTCGTCTGGCCCATTATGATTACTGGGATGATAAAGTGCGTCGTTCTGTTTTGATGGATTGCGGTGCCGATTTGATTTCCTATGGAATGGGAGAACATTCGATTGTGGAAATTGCAGATGCATTAAACAGCGGTCTAGAAGTACGGGATCTGACGTTTATTGCGGGAACCGCCTACTGCACAAAAGATGTATCGGCCGTGCAGGACGGGATTCGTCTTCCGGATTATGATACAATCTGCGCCGACAAAAAGGCGTATGCGGACAGTTACAAGCTTCAATATGAAAATACGGACTCTCACACGGCAAAGCCATTGATTGAGAGCTACGGTGCACAGGGATATGTTGTACAGAACCCGCCAGCCCGACCGCTGACAACGATGGAGATGGATGATATTTATGCACTGCCTTATCAGAGAACCTGGCATCCGTCTTATGACAAATTGGGAGGTATTCCAGCTTTTGAAGAAATTCAATTCAGCCTTACCAGCAACCGAGGATGTTTCGGTGGCTGTAACTTCTGTGCTTTGACTTTCCATCAGGGAAGAACGGTTCAGGTCAGAAGCCATGAATCGATTCTTGCGGAGGCAAAAGCCTGTACAGAGGACAAAGATTTTAAAGGATATATTCATGATGTGGGAGGACCAACTGCTGATTTTCGTCATCCATCCTGCAAAAAACAGCTTGAAAAAGGCGTTTGCACCAAAAAGCAATGTTTGTTTCCGAAGCCATGTCCCAATCTTGAGGCGGATCATGAAGATTATCTGGAGCTTTTGCATAAGCTGCGAAATATTCCGGGTGTAAAAAAAGTATTTATCCGTTCGGGTATTCGCTTTGACTATGTGCTTGCCGATAAAAATCCGGCTTTTTTAAAAGAACTTGTTGCTCACCATGTAAGCGGGCAGCTTCGCGTAGCGCCTGAACATGTGTCGGATCCGGTACTTCGATGTATGGGAAAACCAGACCATCATGTGTACGAGCGTTTTGTGAAGCGGTTTAAAGAAGAGACACAGGCAATCGGCAAAAAGCAGTATGCTGTGCCTTATTTTATGAGTTCGCATCCGGGATGTACCATGAAAGATGCCGTAGCGCTGGCGGAATATATCCGGGATATGGGTTTTATGCCGGAGCAGGTGCAGGATTTTTATCCAACGCCTTCTACGGTATCTACCTGTATGTATTATACAGGAATCCATCCTCTGACAGGAGAAAATGTTTATGTGCCTCGCAATCCTCATGAGAAGGCGATTCAGAGAGCCTTGATTCAGTATCGCAATCCTGCCAATGAAGCACTGGTGCGGGAAGGACTCGCACTCGCGGGCAGGGAAGACCTGATTGGATTTGATCGAAAATGCCTGATCAGACCGAGAAAAGGAGAGGCAGTCAAGGCGGTGTCCAGGGAGCGGGAAGGAAGAAAGCAGAAGAAGAAAACGATTCGTAATGTACATAAAAAGAAAAACAGGAAGTGATGAGATGAAATCAAACAAAGGAAATTATGGATATTTTCAGCAGGAAAAAAAAAGGAGACTGTTGATCACACTCGGACTGTTTGCCATTCCTCTGGCTGTCTTCTTTGGAGGCCTGCTCTATTATGGAAAACGGGAAACCGTCCTGACTGTGATTTCGATTGTGGGCTGTCTGCCTGCCTGCCGTTCCATGGTGAATCTGATCATGGTGTGGATGCAGAAGTCATTGCCGGAAGAAGAGTATCGGCGGATTCATGAACATGCGGGAGATTTGACGATGGCGTACGAATTGTATCTCACCTCGCAGGAAAAGAGCAGCTATGTGGATGCATTTGCCATCTGCGGCAATGAGGTGGTCGGATACAGCCATGATCCGAAAATCGATGTGAAGTATACCGCATCTCAGGTGCAGAAAATTCTTTATCAGAATGGATACAGAGTAAATGTAAAGATTTTAAAGGAACTGCAGCCTTATCTGGATCGACTGCAGTCTCTGCAGAAGAATCGGGAAGCTCTGGAAAAAGACATTCGTTTTACACCCGATGAGAGATATCCGCATCTGAGCAGAAATGAATTGATCAAACATACGATTCTTGCGATTTCGTTATAGAGGGATGAACAATGAAAGCGATGAATATTGGCAGAAATGAAGCAGGACAGAGACTGGACAAATATCTGGCAAAAGTTCTGGCAGAGGCTCCGAAAAGTTTTCTGTATAAAATGCTGCGTAAAAAAAATATTACGCTCAACGGTAAAAAAGCATCTGGCAATGAAATTCTAAAAGAACAGGATGAGGTAACATTTTTTCTCAGCGATGAGACGTTTGAAAAGTTTTCACGAAAAGAGTTTTGCCGTACCACACAGAATCTGGACATTATTTTTGAAAACAGAGATGTACTGCTGATCAACAAACCGGCGGGTGTACTCTCGCAGAGGCAGGACGCAAAAGAAGAATCCATGGTGGAACAGATGATCAGTTATCTGCTGGATACACAGGCGATCAGTCAAGAACAGCTTCGTACGTTTCGACCGGGAGTCTGCAATCGACTGGATCGCAATACTTCCGGTCTGATTATAGCTGGAAAGACACTGCCTGCGCTTCAGCAGCTGTCGGATTTGATTCGAAACCGCAGTGTACACAAATACTATTTGTGTCTGGTAAAAGGGGTTTTGAAGAAAAAACAGTCAATTAAGGGGTATTTATACAAAGATAACGACCGAAATATAGTCAAAATTTATCCTTCCAAAGTGGGAGACGCAGTTTTTATTGAGACGGTTTATGAACCGCTGGGGAACAATGGAACAATCACGTTATGCAAAGTATTGCTTGTGACCGGGCGCACCCACCAGATCAGAAGTCATTTGTCCAGTATCGGTCATCCGATCATCGGAGATACAAAATATGGCAGCGCGCCTGTCAATCAGTATTTTCGGCAGAAATATGGGCTGCGAAGACAGCTTTTGCATGCCTGGAATCTGGAGTTTCCGGATATGGAACCGGATGAACTCAAAATCGGAGGAAAAAGTTTTTTTGCACCTCTCCCGGAGGATTTTTCAAACATATTGAAGGGAGAGAACTTACCAGAGGAGAGTATGATAAATGGAGGAAAAGAAAAAAAATGCCATACTCAGTGAAGTATTGGATTATGTGAAAGTCATTGTTTTTGCAGTGGTATTTGTGCTGATCGTCAATAATTTTATTTTGATCAATGCGCTGGTGCCCTCAGAGTCTATGGAAAAAACCATTATGACCGGTGACAGGATTTTTGGATTCCGTCTTGCCTATGAATTTAAGGAACCAGAGCGTTTTGATATTGTGATTTTTAAATATCCGGATGATCCGGAGCAAAAGGAGCTTTATATTAAACGTGTGATCGGACTTCCAGGTGAGACAGTCAACATAGTCAATGGAAAGGTATACATTGACGGGGAGCAGACCCCGCTGGATGATTCGTTCTGTCCGGAGACCCCGATCGGTGATTTTGGACCGTACACCGTGCCGGAGGGCTGCTATTTTATGCTTGGCGACAATCGAAACTGCTCGAAGGATTCCCGCTTTTGGGAAAATACGTATGTGCGGGAGGATCAGATTGTAGGAAAAGCTGTGCTGCGATACTATCCTTCCATTAAAGTGATGGATTAGGGGAGCTGCTTATGGGAACATGGAATTCCAGAGGGCTGCGTGGATCTCTGCTTGAGGATCTGATCAATAAAAGCAATGAGTTATATATGGAAAAGGGACTTGCATTGATCCAAAAGATTCCAACACCAATCACACCGATTAAGATGGACAAAGAGCATCATCAGATTACACTAGCGTATTTTGAAAAAAAAAGCACGGTGGATTATATCGGTGCAGTACAGGGAATTCCCGTATGTTTTGATGCCAAGGAGTGTCATCAGAATCTTTTTAAACTGCAAAATCTCCATGAACATCAGGTGAACTTTATGACGAATATGGAACGGCAGGGAGGAATTGCATTTCTTCTGATCTATTTTACTGCTACAGATGAGGTCTATTATCTGACTTATCAGGAGATGATGCGTTTTTGGAACCGCATGAAGCAGGGAGGCAGAAAGAGTTTTCAAAAGTCGGAGCTTTGTCCTGATTTTTATTTGAGGCAGAACGTTGGCGGGATTTTTATTCCTTATCTGGAGGGAATCCAGAAAGATTTGGAATTGAGGGATTGACAGGCACTCTGTGTTTGGATATAATGCTAATGTGATTTTTCTGTGCTAACATATTAGCACTGTAATATATTAAAGTAAAGTGGGAGAAGAAAAATGGAACGAATGATTCATACACCAGAAGGTGTCAGAGATGTCTATAATGGCGAATGCGCGAAAAAGCAGGTTTTGAAGCAGAAACTTCATCAGGTGCTGCATTCTTATGGGTACGAAGACATCGAGACACCGTCCTTTGAATATTTTGATGTGTTCAGCCGTGAGATTGGAACAACTCCATCCAGAGAGCTGTATAAATTTTTTGATAAAGAGGGAAACACACTGGCATTGCGCCCGGACTTTACGCCATCGATCGTAAGGGCGGTATCCATGTATTTTATGGAAGAAAAACAGCCGATTCGTCTGTGTTACTCTGGAAGCACGTTTCAGAATATCAACAGCTATCGCGGACGTCTCAGAGAGGCGACAGAAATGGGCGTTGAGTTCTTTGGAGATGGCTCTGCGGCAGCCGATGCGGAGGTACTTGCTCTGGTTGTGGATGTCTTGAAAGAAGCCGGTCTGACTGAATTTCAGGTCAGCGTGGGTGAAGTGGAGTTCTTTAAAGCAATCGTGGAAGAATCAAAAATGTCTGAGGAGACGGTAAACGAGCTCCGCTCACTGATTTCACAGAAAAACTATTTTGGTGTGGAGGAATTGATTGAAGAGCAGCCGATGGATGAGGAACTCAAACAGATTTTCCAGCGTCTTCCGCAGCTTTTTGGAGGAATTGAGATTCTGGAGGAGGCCAAATCACTGACCTCCAATGCGAAAGCTCAGGCAGCGATCAGCCGCCTCGAAGAAATTTACAAAATTTTATCCTACTATGGATGTGAAAAATATATTTCTTTTGATCTTGGCATGCTCAGCAAATATCATTACTATACCGGTATTATTTTCCAAGCATTTACATACGGAACCGGCGAGGCAGTTGTCAAAGGCGGCCGCTATGATCATCTGCTGCAGTACTTTGGAAAATCTTCTCCGGCGATTGGCTTTGCGCTTCCTCTGGAGAATCTGATGAATGCACTGGACCGTCAGAACATTCCGATTGAAGTGAACGAGGAAGTGTCTTATATTTCTTATAATGACAGCAATCTCAAAGAGTCGGTTCTGAAGGCTCAGAACCTGCGGCGTGAAGGCAAAAAAGTAAAGATGATCAGGGAGGAAGAGGCGTAAGATGAGATATTTAACATTTGCTCTTGGCAAAGGACGTCTGGCAAGTACAACATTGCAGCTGTTCGAAAAAATCGGCATTACCTGCGAAGAGATGAAGGATAAAGATTCACGTAAACTGATATTTGTAAATGAGGAACTGAAGCTGCGTTTTTTCCTCGCAAAGGGACCGGACGTACCTACTTATGTTGAATATGGTGCTGCAGATATTGGTATTGTAGGAAAAGATACCATTTTGGAGGAAGGAAGAAAACTCTATGAGGTTATGGATCTGGGATTTGGAAAGTGCAGAATGTGTGTCTGCGGTCCAAAATCTGCCAAAGAGCTTCTGGAGCACAACCAGCTGATTCGTGTGGCTACCAAATATCCAAATATTGCAAAAGATTATTTTTATAATAAAAAACATCAAACGGTGGAAATCATCAAATTGAACGGATCGATTGAGCTTGCTCCGATCGTAGGTCTGTCAGAGGTGATCGTTGATATTGTGGAGACGGGAACGACACTTCGTGAAAACGGTCTGGATGTTCTCGAGGAGGTCTGCCCGCTGTCTGCAAGAATGGTGGTAAATCAGGTAAGTATGAAGATGGAAGACGAGAGAATCCGCAAGATTATTCAGGATTTGAAGACTGTGATTTAAAGAGGGTGAGGACATGAACAGAGAAGCAACTGTAGAGAGAAATACGAAGGAAACACAGATTCAGCTCACATACCGGGTCGATGGAACCGGAAAGGCAGATATTCAGAGCGGTGTAGGCTTTTTTGATCATATGCTGGACGGCTTTACCCGTCACGGTCTGTTTGATCTTCAGCTGCGTGTAAACGGCGATCTGCAGGTAGATGACCATCATACGATTGAGGACACAGGCATTGTGCTTGGAACCGCGATCAAAGAAGCGATTGGGGATAAAAAAGGAATTCGTCGATATGGAAGTTGTATCCTTCCGATGGATGAGACACTTGTGCTGTGTGCAGTGGATTTGTCAGGCCGTCCTTATTTTGTGTTTGACGGAGCGTTTTCCGGGGATAAAATGGGAGATATGTCGACCCAGATGGTTCGTGAATTTTTCTATGCCATTTCCTATACAGCAGGCATGAATCTTCACTTGAAGGTTCTTTCCGGAGAAAATGATCATCATATCGCGGAGGCGATGTTTAAGAGCTTTGCGAAAGCTCTGGATCAGGCAGCCATGTTTGATCCGAGGATTACCGATGTACTTTCTACAATGTGTACTTTATATGAAAGGAGATTTATTATGAGTGTGAAATTTATTAGTCCCTGTCTGTATCTGCTGAAGGGACAGGCTGTGACAGGCTGGGGACAGAAAAATATCTTTGACAGCGGAGATGTAGAGCATCTGGCTCGTTTTTACAGTGATCACGGTGCAGATGAACTTCTGGTGTTTGATTTTTCCTGCGGAGATCAGGAACATGAAGAGGCAATTGGAAAAATCAAGGAAATCTGCGCAGCTGCAGAAGTTCCCGTGATCGGTGCGGGCAATGTCAAACGTATGGAGGATGTAAAAAAACTGCTTTATGCAGGATGTGCCAAAGCAGTTTTAAACTTCTCTAAGCAGAGCAACATTGATCTTATTGAGGAAGTATCCAAAAAATTCGGAAAAGATAAGATTGTAGTCAGTATTTCGGAACTGTCTGAGTTTACCGATAACCAGCAGAAGATTGAGGAATATGCCTGTGAAGTGCTGGCTCTTGACAATATGCAGGAGGATATCGGTGCGATTTCCACGATTCCTGTGATCTTACATATCAACCAGGGTAATGAAGAAGATACCATGGAAAGCCTCAAAAACGTTCACGGCATCAGCGGTGCTTATGTAAGCCGTATGGATGTGGAACTGATGGACTTTAAGGAAAAATGCAAAGCAGACGGCATTCCCGTAAAGGTCTATGAGAGCAAAATCCCATGGTCCGAGTTTAAGCTGAACAGCGATGGTATGGTTCCTGTTATCGTGCAGGATTATAAGACAGATGAAGTTTTGATGCTGGCTTATATGAACGAAGAAGCGTACAATGCGACACTGAAAACCGGCAAAATGACGTACTGGAGCAGAAGCCGCAACGAACTCTGGATGAAAGGGTTGACTTCCGGACATTTCCAGTATGTAAAATCTTTGACGATTGACTGTGACAAAGATACAATTCTGGCAAAGGTTGACCAGATCGGTGCAGCCTGCCATACGGGAAACCGCACCTGCTTTTTCAACGAACTGATGAAGAAGGAGTATGACGATACGAATCCGCTTCGTGTATTTCAGGATGTGTATGATGTCATTCTTGACCGGAAAGTACATCCAAAGGAAGGTTCTTACACCAATTATCTGTTTGATAAGGGAATTGATAAGATTCTCAAAAAAGTCGGTGAAGAGTGTACAGAAATTGTCATTGCAGCAAAAAATCCGGATAAGGAAGAAATCAAATATGAGATTTCTGACTTCCTGTATCACGTGATGGTTCTGATGGCAGAAAAAGACGTTACCTGGGAAGAAATCACGAGAGAATTGGCAAGAAGATAATATAGATGTGTAGGAAAGCGGGTAAAATAGAGCCAGAATCCATTTGGGTTCTGGCTCTATTTGTGCGCTGAATATTGATTTTTTTAAGAGGGGGATGATATAATAAAAATAAATTATTAGGGAGAGATTTTGTAATAGGTAGTATTTCAGAGGTGCATTATGAACGAACAAATGAATCATATGTTGAGACAGGAAAAAGCAATTAAGGATTTTATGTATAACTGTCTGGACATACAGAAAGAGGAACAGATCATTGACCACATTCTTGCGGAACTGGGGAGATATTATGATGCGGACAGATCATACATTTTTGAGATAAACGAGGAATATACCCATGCCAGTAATACATGCGAGTGGTGCAGTAAAGGCGTCGCTTCGAAAATGGAGAAGCAGCAGAATATCCCACTGGATGGGATGAAGCTGTGGTTTGAATGGCTTGAAAAAAAGGGAGAGTTTTTTCTTTCTTCTTTCTCCATGGACAACGGATTAGATTGGCAAGCCAGCCAGATGCTGGAATTTCAGAGAGCAGATTGTCTGATGGCTGCCCCGATTATTGTGAGCGGAAAAGTCATGGGCTTTCTGGGGATAGATAACCCGCAGCGAAACACAGGAGATCTACTGCTTTTGTCCGTGGCGGCATCTGTCTGTTATCGTGAGATTTCCAGCAGACGCAAAGTGGATGCAAAGTTCGAACAAACCGAAAAAGAGATGACGGACAGGGTTAATAAGGGACTGGCGGCTCAGCAGAAACTGCATGAGACGAATGAGAATCTTACGACACTCCTTGCGGAGGAGAAAGAGTATACGGCCATTATTGGTGCGTTGAGCAATGTGTATTTCGGGCTTTATTACATAGATCTGGAAAGAAATACGTTTCAGGAATTGATCTCGCTCGATAAGATTCATCATACGCTTGGGGAGAAGGGGAATGCCCGGGAAGTATTGAAACACATGACAAATGAGCTGGCGGGGGATGCCTATCAACCGCTTATGCTTAAGTTTACGGATTTTGATACCATTGATGAACGGCTGGGTGATAAGGCGATCATTGTACAGGAGTATGCCACGCGAACCGGCGGATGGACTCAGTGTTCCTTTATTCCGGTTGAGAGAGATTATAACGGAAAGAATCGTACCGTCATGTGTACGCTCCGCTCTATTACAGCAGAAAAAGAAGTGGAGTCTCAGGGAAATTTGATTCAGGCACTTGCGATTCCGTATGAAAATATCTATACGGTCAATGCTGACACGTGTGAAGCCATTTATTATTGCATGGGGCAGACCATGACGGAACGATATGGGCATAAATTCGCTGCCGGTAACTATGAATATAACATTCAGACTTATATTGAGAATGATGTGCTGGAAGAAGACAGGCATCTGTTTGACCAGGTACGCACAGTAGACGGTGTGAATGAACTGTTGGCTGACAAAAAGACATATTATTTTAACTATCGGGTTCTACGGGATAGTCTGGTGCAGTATTTTCAGTGTCAGATCGTAAAGCCGAACCTTGACAGGAATGAGTTTGTCATTGGATTTAAAAATATCAACGAGGAGAAAAATATGGAACTTGCCGCACAGAGAAAGGTTGAGGAAGCGCTTGCGGCAGTGGAGAAGATAAATGTGGCACTTAAGCAGGAGTCTGTAGTTTCGACTGCATTGAGCAAGGAGTACTGCAGTTTGTTTAAAATTGATGCAAAGACAAGAAAAATGACACTCTATCGGACCGATGGAATCAGTATGGCTCCAGCGATTCTGAAAGAGTTGCTTACCCTTGGCGATTATGAGGCGGTATTATCGGAGTATATTGATACCTTTGTTGTTCCGGAAGACCGTGACCGGCTCAGGGAATCTATAGGGTTCTCTATTTTGATGGAGAGAGTTCCGGAAGTTGGATTGTATAAACTTGGATACCGAAGAATTAAGAATGGTGTTATTGCCTATTATGAAATGAACACGGTAAAAACAGTGGACAAAAACGGAGAGGTCACTTTTATTCTGGGGATACGCAATGTGGACGAGGAATCACGGCGACAGCTGAAGCAGACCAGAGAGATGGAAGTGCAGCGTGAAATCATAGAAGGTCTTGGCTCAGAATATTATTCTGTTCTTCTTGTAAATCCGAATACGGATAAGGTTACGATTTACCGTGCGGAGGAAGAGGAAGGCAAGGCTGTTGCAGAATATTTCCTCAGACACGATAACTGCTGGTCAATGGGTCTGCACAGTTATTCGGAAGAAATGATCTCGGATGCCAGCCGCAGTGAATTTGTTGAGAAACTGTCCCTGAAACATATTCAGGCAGATGGAGAAGATTATTCTTTCACCTATGAAAAGCTGACAAATCATGGAATCATTTATCTTCAGGCGCGAGTGTCTTTTGTCCATGAGAAGGACGGAACCTTGGTGGCTGTAGTCGGAACACGGAATGTGGATGACCTGATCAAGAAGGAGCGCCAGCAGGAAATGGCTCTGCAGGAAGCATTTGACGCTGCAGAAGCTGCAAACAGGGCTAAGACAGATTTCCTGTCCCACATGTCTCATGATATCCGTACACCAATGAATGGAATTATTGGGATGACTGCTATTGCGGCAGCGCATATTGATGATAGAGAACGGGTGCAGGATTGCCTGAGGAAAATCACTCAGGCAAGTAAGCATCTGCTGAGTCTGATCAATGAAGTTCTGGATATGAGTAAAATTGAATCGGGCAAGGTCGATTTGATGGAAGAAGAATTCAATCTTTCGGATCTGATTGATAACCTGATTACTATGACCAGCGCTCAGATTAAAGAGCATCATCATGAGCTTTCTGTGAATATCTCTTGTGTGACGCATGAGGCGGTAGTGGGGGACAGTCTGAGAATCCAGAAGGTCTTTACCAACCTGATGGGCAATGCGGTAAAATATACACCGGACGGTGGGAAAATTCATCTTTCTATTTCGGAAAAACCATCCCTGCATGCGAAAGTCGGATGCTTTGAGATTGTCTTTGAAGATAACGGTATCGGTATGAGCGAAGAGTTTCTGGAGCAGATTTTTGAGCCGTTTTCGAGATCAAACGATGACTGCCATGTCAATAAGGTTCAGGGAACAGGTCTCGGAATGGCGATCAGCCGGAATATTGTCCGTATGATGGGTGGCGATATTAAAGTTGAAAGCAAGCTGGGAGTGGGGTCACGTTTTATCGTCACCATGTATCTGAAGCTTCAGGATACGGAAGTAGTCCAGTATGATAAATTTGTCAATCTGGATGTGCTGGTGGCAGATGATGATGAAATCAGTCTGGAATCGTGCTGTGGGATGCTCAATGATCTTGGCATGAAAGCAGAGGGAGTTTTCACCGGAGCAGAAGCTGTGGATAAAGTTGTGGCTCACCATCAGATGAAAACAGACTATTTTGCATGTGTCATTGACTGGAAGATGCCGGATATGGATGGAATTGCCACCACACGGGCAATCCGGCAAGCGGTGGGAAAGGATGTGCCAATCATCATCATTTCCGCTTACGACTGGTCAGATATCGAACAGGAGGCTCGCACTGCCGGTGCCAATGCATTTATCAGCAAGCCGCTGTTTCGTTCCAGGCTTGCAAAGATGTTCAATTCTCTTGTGGGAGAGGATGAACCTGAAGATCAGGAAACTCCGTTTTCCCAGTTGGAAACGATAGATCTTGCGGGAGGACGTGTTCTTCTGGCAGAGGACAATGAACTGAATGCAGAGATTGCCGCGGAGATTCTGGAAATGACTGGACTGACTGTGGAATGTGTGGCGGATGGAATTGAATCCGTTGATAAAATAGCTGAGTGCGAAGATGGATATTATGATATGATTTTTATGGATATTCAGATGCCGAGAATGAACGGTTATGATGCGGCGAGGGCAATCCGTGCGATGGACAGGAACTATTGCAGGCAGATCCCGATTATTGCCATGACCGCAAATGCGTTTGCCGAGGATATTCATGCGGCTAAGACGGTAGGCATGAATGAGCATATCGCCAAGCCTCTTGATTTAAATACACTTGCAAAAATACTGAAAAAGTGGATGCAGAAAAGGTGAAAAATGAAAGATTGCAAAACAAAGGATGTTATCTGGAAACTGGAGACGAATGTAGATGACTGTTCGGGGGAACTTCTCGGATATGTGATGGAGCTTCTTCTGGATGCAGGCGCGAAGGATGCCTTCTATATGCCCATTTATATGAAAAAAAATAGACCTGCCTATCTTTTGACGGTGCTCTGTGCAGAACAGGACAGAAAAGAGATGGAACGAATCCTTTTTCGAGAGACAACGACGATTGGAATTCGGAGAACACAGATGGAACGGACGATACTTCCGCGCCAGATTCGTACCTTTGCTTCTTCTCTGGGAGAGGCAGTTGTGAAGGTCTGCTGTTTTGAGGGGGAAACCTGGGTATATCCAGAGTATGAAAGTGTGCGAAAGCTGGCAAAAGAGCATAATCTTCCCCTGAAGGAAGTGCAGAAGCTGGTTGTCAGGGAAGCCGAGGAGAGCCTGAACCGGGAGGAAATCAATGTATAAAATATTAATTGTAGAAGATGACCTTACCATAGCGAAAATCGTAAGGGAACATTTGATGAAATGGGATTACCAGGTGTACTGTGTTTCTGATTTTAAAGGAGTAGAAGCGTGTGTGAATGAGACGAAGCCGCATCTGATTCTTCTGGATATCCTGCTTCCGTTTTATAATGGTTTTCACTGGTGCAGCAAGATCCGCCAGACTTCAAAGGTACCTGTGATCTTTCTGTCATCGGCAAGCGACAATATGAATATCGTGATGGCGATGAACATGGGCGGCGATGATTTTATTGAAAAACCGTTTGATCTTGATGTGCTTACTGCAAAAATTCAGGCATTGCTTCGCAGAACTTATGATTTTGCAGAGCCGGGTAACCAGCTTTCTTACAAAGGCGTAACCTTAAATCTCAACGACGCCACTGTTTCCTTTGGACAACAGAAATTCGATCTGACGAAGAACGATTTCAAACTGCTTCAGATTCTGATGGAAAATGCAGGCAAAATCGTTCGCAGAGACCGGATTATGGAGAGGCTCTGGGAGAGTGATGAGTTTGTGGATGACAATACTCTGACAGTCAACATGACGAGGCTTCGCAAAAAGCTGGAAGGAATCGGAGTTGAGAATTTTATCACCACGAGAAAGGGAATCGGGTATTTGATTGAGTGAAACGAATGTTGTGCGGATATTGGAACATGCGGTGGAGGCAGATCGTTTTTTATCTTGCCATGATGGGACTTTTGGCTTTGGTATTGTTTCTGTACCACGCAGACAAGGATTCCATTGTTTATGCTGTGATACTGTTGCTGGTGTCAGGGGGATTGTTTTCTCTTTGTGACGGAATCCGGTGCCGGCGCCATGATGATCTGGTACGTCAGGCACTGGATGGCATTCCGGAAGAACTAAGAGCGTTCCCCGGGGCACAAGATGCGACAGAGCTGCTCTATCAGGAAAAAATGCAGCAGCTTTACCGCAATTTTGAAAAACAGGAATCGGATATGCGGATCGGAAAACAGGATATGCTGGATTATTACAGTCTGTGGGTGCATCAGATTAAGACGCCGATTGCTGCTATGCATCTTCTGCTCCAGTCGGCAGAAAATGATGATCTCTATTGTCGGGAAGAAATGGCGAGAGAACAGTTTCTGCGTGATATGAAGATGGAGTTATTTCGGACAGAGCAGTATGTGGAAATGGTGCTTTCCTATCTTCGAATGGGAGATATGAGCAAGGATCTCGTCTTGCAGGAAGTTTCTCTCGATGCGATCATCCGGCAGGCAGTCCGCAAATATTCACCGCTGTTTATCATGAAAAAGATCCGGCTGCAGTATGAAACGTGTGACCGTCTTGTTTTGACTGATGAAAAATGGCTGCAGTTTGTGCTGGAGCAGCTGCTGTCGAATGCACTGAAGTATACCTATGAGGGCAGTATTCATATTTATGAGGAACAGGGCAGTTTTGTGATTGCAGATACGGGAATTGGAATACAGCAGGAAGATCTGCCGCGCATTTTTGAAAAAGGATTTACCGGGTACAACGGGCGCCAAGACAAAAAATCAACCGGACTTGGTCTGTATTTATGCAAAACGGTCTGTGACAGACTGAATCACAAAATCCGGGCAGAATCCGAGCCGGGAAAGGGGACGAAGCTGTATCTGGAAATGAATAGACAGAAGCTGGAAATGTTGGAGTAATCTTACGAAAATGTAAGGAAAAAGCAAGGCATACCGATGGAAAAAGGGGCCTTTCTCACAGTATACTAAACAGGTAGAAACGATAGAAAGGCAGGAAACGATATGGCTTTGTTAGAAGTAAAAAATGTAAAAAAGATTTATACGACCAGACTTGGTGGTAATCAGGTACAGGCACTTTCTGATGTGACGTTCTCTGTTGAGCGCGGAGAATTTGTGGCAATCATGGGAGAATCGGGTGCCGGAAAGACAACGCTTTTGAATATCCTTGCGGCTCTGGATCGTCCCACCAGCGGGAAAATTTATCTGAAAGGCATGGATCTTGGCAATGTCAGCAACCGGGAACTGGCCGCTTTTCGGCGGTCAAACCTGGGATTTGTATTCCAGGATTTCAACCTTTTGGATACTTTTTCTCTCGAGGATAATATTTATCTTCCTCTGGTGCTTGCGGGAATGAAGTATCAGGAAATGCGGGGGCGTCTTCATCCGCTGGCCCAGCAGCTTGGTATTTCTGAGATTTTAAAAAAATATCCGTATGAGGTTTCCGGCGGACAGAAACAGCGGGCGGCAGTGGCAAGAGCACTGATCACAAAACCACAGCTGATTCTTGCAGATGAACCGACCGGAGCACTGGATTCGAAAGCCGCGGCAGAGTTGATGAAGCTGTTTGGCACGATCAATCAGGACGGACAGACAATTCTGATGGTGACGCACAGTGTGAAGGCGGCCAGCAATGCCAGCCGTGTGCTGTTTATCAAGGATGGAGAGGTTTTCCATCAGATTTATCGCGGAAATCTGACGAATGAAGAGATGTTCCAGAAAATTTCGGAGGCACTTACGGTTTTAGCGGCGGGAGGTGAGCGATAAGATGTTTTATTTGAAACTCGCCTGCTCGAATCTGAAGAAAAATCATAAAAATTATCTCCCCTTTTTTCTGACTTGCATGATCACGGTCATGCTTTTCTATATGATGGATGCCATCAGCAGAAATTCGGGTCTGCAGCAGATGCCGGCTTCGGAAAATCTACAGCTGATTTTGGAATATGCCACATGGATCACAGGAGGCTTTGCGGCTGTGTTTCTCTTCTATACGAACAGTTTTCTGATCAAACAGCGCAAAAAAGAGTTTGGCCTTTATCAGGTTCTTGGCATGGATAAGAAAAATCTGACCTGGATGATGGCGTTTGAGAGTGTACTGTTGGCGGGCGGCAGCATTGCGGGCGGCCTGCTGGGTGGAATTGTTTTTGGAAAACTTCTGTTTTTAATTCTTCTGAAAATGATTCACTTTGAAGTAGTGCTTTCTTTTGCGATTGAAAAAATGGCACTTTTGCGCACGGCAGGGCTGTTTTTCTTTATTTTTCTGGTGTTGTTTTTGTGGAATCTGATTCAGATTCAAAGGACAACACCGGCAGAACTTCTGCATGGCCAGAATCAGGGAGAGCGAGAACCAAAGACGAAGCTTCTTCTGACACTGGTAGGAATTGCAACGATGGGAAGCGGCTACTTTCTTGCACTGACGACAGAGACGCCATTGAGCGCTATTGGAAAGTTTTTTATTGCTGTTGCACTTGTCATTGTTGGAACGTATGCCCTTTTTACTGCCGGAAGTATTGCTTTTCTGAAAATTTTGAAAAAAAGGAAACCGTATTATTATCAGACAAGGCATTTTATCACGGTATCCGGCATGATGTACCGAATGAAACAAAATGCCGTGGGATTGGCGAATATCTGCATTATGAGTACGATTGTGATTGTTCTGGTTTCTGTGACGGTGTCGCTGTATGCCGGTATGGAAAATGTGATTATGACAAGATTTCCGAGTGAACTATATGTGGAGGTTTCGGATTCTGCACAGCAGCAGGAAGAGGTACTGGAAACCATTCTCTCAGAGGAGACGAAGCGTGGCGGTGTGGAGCGGGAGCAAATTCTTGCTTATCACAATGTAAATCTGCCCTCGATTCTGGATGGAGACAAACTGATTCTGGAGCAAATGGAATTGGACGATTCCTACAAAGATTCCGGGTATCGAAATGTGATTCTTCTCCCTTTGGAGGATTATAATGCGATGGAGCAGGAGAAGGAAAACTTAGAAGACGGTCAGGTGTTGGTATATTTTCCGGCAGATACGTATCGGAAAGAGACGGTAACCCTGCAGGACCATACCTATCAGGTCAAAAAAGTGCTCTCCACCATTTCGATTGAGGAACGGGATGCTGGATATGTAGTGCCGAATGTGTATATAGTTATGCCCGATCTAAAAGAACTGCAGATGTACAGCAAAAAATATGCGTATGAAAATGCCGGTACTGTTTCATATACAGAATATTTTGATCTGTCTGGAAACTCGGAGCAGAAGGAATCTGTTATCCTTCAGATTAAGCAGAGAGCGCAGAAGGAACTGGAGAAGACTCTGGTACAGTCGAGAGAGGAATTCAGGGAAAGCGGCTATTCTCTGTATGGTGGATTTTTGTTCCTCGGCGTGTTTGTCGGTGCGCTGTTTCTGATGGCAACGGTACTGGTCATTTATTATAAACAGATTTCTGAGGGATATGATGACCGGGAACGTTATCAGATCATGAAAAAAGTAGGGCTGGATGAATTGGAAATCAGAAAAGCCATCCAAAGTCAGATACGGACGGTATTCTTTCTGCCTCTGGTTGTAGCCATGCTCCATATGGCGGCCGCATTCCCGGCATTGACCAAGATCATGGCAGCGTTGAATTTGGTCAATGTCAGGCTTGAGGCTGTCTGTACTGTGGGAACCGTGATCGTGTTTGCCGTATTCTACGGAATCGTCTTCGTGATTACATCCAGGGAGTATTATAAAATTGTACGATAATCTACAAAAGTTCGGAAGGCAATGAGGGGATCAGCGTTCGTGCATAATCCGACTGTGCGCAATCCACGGACACGAAGAGCAGTTCCTCTCGAAAGCCGCCTTCCGCGATGACTTTGCCGAACGGGTCACTGGCAAAGCTTTTTCCCATGTAAGTATCCGGCGTATACTGGCTGCATCCAATCGCGTACATGCCGTTTTCGATGGCGCGGGCGGCCAGCAGTGTTTTCCACTGTACGTCCTTGCCCTCTCCGTTGACCCAGGCGGCAGGATAGATGATCAGTTGTGCGCCGAGCTGTGCCTGTCTGCGTGCCAGCTCCGGAAAACGAAGGTCAAAGCAGGTTCCGAGGCCGAGCTTTCCGGCAGGAGTATCAATCGGAGTAAATATTTCTGTTCCCGGAAGAGTCAAGTCGGATTCTTTCCAGTGAAAGGCGTCGAACAGATGTGTTTTTCGATAAGAACCCTTCAGTTGGCCACTGCTGTCGATAAGAACAAGCGTGTTGTAGCATTTATCTGCATGTGCATCATCGGCGGACTCATTGATACCGAAGAGAGTCCAGAGGTGATAGCTGCGTGCCAGCTCTTTCATGCGGGACACAAAAGGGCCGTCCAGTGTCTGTGCCTCTTTGACGTAGGCAGGGGCATTGTATGCCATCATAAAATATTCCGGAAAAACAATCAGAAAAGCACCTCCTTGACGGGCTTTATCCATATAAATGGTTGCTTTCTGAAGATTTTCTTCTATCAAGTTGCCGGAGCTGCATTGTGCCAGCGCAATTGTTTGTGTCATAACGATCTCTCCCTTCACTGTTGATTTTTTTATTATAACAGGAACTTGTTTTTCACACAAGAAAAGATAGAATTGCAGCGTGACGGAAGTGAAAGAATGTGGTAAACTTCTGGTAAAAGAACAAAAATCGAGGGACAATATGGACGGTCAAATAGAATCAATTCTCAAAGGCGGAAAATTCAGAAAGCTGATGGAAGAACAGATTGGAGAGATACGGAAAAAATATGATATGAAAAAGGCAGAGCTTGAAATTCTGTATTTTTTGTCACGCTGTGATGGGCATAATACCTCTACGGATATTCATGACCAGCTGCTGATGAACCGGGGGCATATCTCCCAGGCTGTGGACAGCCTTTGCAAAAGAAAATTTATTTCTGCTATACCAGATGAACGTGACAGACGCTACGTACACTATATTTTGCTGGACTCTGCCAGAGAGATTGTCCGGGAACTGTCGACGCAGTATGAGGAACTGAATTGCAAAATTCTGGATGGGATATCGGAAGAGGAATTGGAAATTTTCCAGAGCGTTGCTGCAAAAATACGAAATAACATGGAAAAATTGATCTGAGGCGAATCGGAATATCCACGCATGGAAAATCGCACGTTGACAGATTCGTTTTCATGACGTATGATAGTTCCTGAAAAATAGTTTGCATGCAAACAAAAAAGGAGCTGTAAAAATATGAATATCATACGAATTCTTTTGCCGATTGCAGTTGGTGCTCTGATTGGCTACTGCACCAATTACATAGCGATCAAAATGTTGTTTCATCCAAGGAAACCAGTAACATTTATGGGAAAAACGCTTCCGTTTACACCGGGAGTCATACCAAAAAATCAGTCGCGGATTGCCCAGGCGGTGGGCAGTGCCGTGGGAGAAAGCCTGCTGACCTCGGAAGACATCGTGGAGGCACTCAAAAGTGACGAAATCAAAGATGCCATTGCAAGGGAGACTGCCAGTCAGATTATGAATCCGGAAGTAACCCTGGTAAGCTGTGTGGAGAAATTCAGTCCTTCCGGTGCCAGTGAGACAATGGAGAAGCTTGGAGATATTCTGACCGAAAAGGTTGTGGAAGGTGCCAGCCGCATTGACTATACAGATTTGATTTCCAAAACAGCTGTTCCTGCGATTTTACAGAAGGTACAAAATTCCATGCTTGCGATGTTTGTCAATGAGAATATGCTTCAGTCTTTTGTGGAACCGATCGGTGATTCGGTGCGATGGTATATGGAGGACAATGGAACAGAAATTTTCAGACCAATCGTTCAGAACGAAATAGATAAGATGCAGGATCTTTCTGTGAACGAAATGCTTGCTGCTGTGAAAGTAGATGAGGCATTTGTAGAAAAAACAGTAGGTGACCTCTACGATCAGCTTGTGGAGGAAAAAGCACAGGAGGCACTGAAGCATTTTCATATCGCAGATCTCGTGGAGAAGAAAGTCAACAGCATGAATGTGGAAGAACTGGAGGCTCTTACCATGTCTGTCATGAAACAGGAACTTCAGGCGGTCATCAATCTGGGGGCTTTGATTGGTGCGGTCATTGGAATTATTAATATTTTTATCTGATCAGAGAACAGGGCGTGAGAATGCTCTGTTTTTTGATTTGTGAAAAAAGAATGAACGCTATTGACAAAAAATATTTTTTTATGATAATATTTTAAAATCAAATAGTTTAAAATTAAAATATATAGGAGCAGCTGTTTGCTACTCCTTGTTTTTATAACAGCAAAGGAGGATATGGGCAGAATGGGAAATATTGATATTACAAAATTATCAAATGAACTGACTTATCACAGATATCTGATGAACCGTGGAAAGGTTAAAGACTTTTTTGAACAGATGAGTATTCCAGAGTATATTGCATTGCATACGATTGAGAAAAACGGTGCAGAGTCGGATATCTATGAGGGAAGAACGTATTTAAAAGAACTGTCGGAGAAAATGCAGCTGACAATCCGTCAGACTTCAAAGATGATCGGCAGCCTGAGAGACAGAGGACTTGTAATATGGTCTCACGATGGCAATGGAAGTGAGGGAACTTACGTTACCATCACAGAAAACGGACAGAAGCTTTTGAAAACGCAGGAAGAAATCCTGAAAAATTACTATGAGAAGGTAATCGGGAAGTTTGGAAAGGACAATATGATCCATCTTCTTCAGATGATGAAACAGCTGGAAACGATTATGAGCAGTGAAATGGAAGAATGGGAGGAAGAAGCCGATGGAGAATTTGACGAATGATTATATGAAACAGCAGGAAGCAATCTGCCGCAAAAATGACAGCATTGCACTTCGCCTGTATGAGGAATATGGCGTAAATCGGGGACTGCGCGATGAGAATGGAAATGGTGTTCTGACAGGACTGACCAACATTTCAAAGATTGTATCCTCGAAAATCGTGGACGGGAAAAAAGTTTCCTGCGACGGAGAATTATGGTATCGCGGCTATCGGGTGGAGAAGTTGATTCAGGATCTGGGGAAAGACCAGCTGGGATTTGAAAAAATTGCTTATCTTTTGCTGATGGGAGAACTGCCCGATCAAAAGCAGGAGGAAGAGTTCAAACATTACATTGGACAGTATCGGATTTTGCCGACGAATTTTGTCAGAGACGTAATTATGAAGGCACCTACGGAGGATATCATGAATTCTATGACAAAGAGTATTCTTACTCTGGCGTCGTATGATAAAAATGCAAAAGATATCAGCGTCAGCAATTCTCTGCGCCAGTGTATTCAGCTGATCAGCCAGATGCCGCTTCTCGCTGTATATGGATACAATGCCTATATTCATTATGAAAAAGGCGCCAGCATGTTTATCCATCATCCGGATCCAGAACTTTCCACAGCAGAAAATCTGCTGATGCTGATGCGCCCTGACCAGAAATATACCAAAACAGAAGCAAAGGTTCTGGATACGGCACTGCTTCTTCATATGGAGCATGGAGGTGGAAACAATTCTACCTTTACTACCAGAGTCGTCACATCCTCCGGCTCCGATGCGTACTCGACGATGGCGGCGGCGATGTCTTCTCTGAAAGGACCAAAGCATGGAGGTGCTAACATTAAGGTCATGGAGATGATGGAAGATATTCGTGAGCATGTCCGTGACTTTGATGATAAAGAGGAAATCGCGGCTTATCTGGAAAAGATTATCAATAAGGAGGCATTTGACAAAAAAGGTCTGGTTTATGGAATTGGACATGCGATTTATTCGTTATCCGACCCGAGAGAGCGCATCTTTAAACAGTATGTTGAAAAGCTGGCAGCAGAAAAGGGCAGAGAGGAAGATATGCGGCTCTATCAGAATATTGAAGATTTGGCACCGGAACTGATTGCCAAAAAGAGACATATTTTCAAAGGAGTCAGCCCGAATGTCGATTTTTACAGTGGATTTGTGTACGATATGCTGGGAATTCCGGTGGAACTGTATACTGCAATGTTTGCAACGGCCAGAATTGTGGGGTGGAGTGCACACCGCATTGAGGAACTGATCTGTACCGATAAGATTATCCGTCCAGCCTATATGAGTGTGATGGAAGAAAAAGAATAAGGCAAGGGCGGCTTCGGCCGTCTGCTTTATTTTTTCAGATTGTCGTATCCGCCCGCGGCAAATTTCATCAGCATGGCGTGGATTTCGTACCATGTCTCGTCTTTGGTCCAGTTCATGGCCTTGTTGACACTGAACGTTCCGTTGATGATAAAGAGCACAAGCATTTCAGCCTCTTTCTGAGAAAGGCTGAAATGATCTATAAAAGCCGGAACCAGTTTTTTGCGCTGTGACTGGTAAATTTTGTTTACGACATAGCTGGACAGCGTCTCATCCTTGAAAATCGGGCGATATTTGGACAGCTGTCCGACTTTCTGCGTGACAGGAAGCATGGATTCGTGCCCGATGACAGAGCTTTCCTTATTATAATGCAAAAGATTGAGAATCTGGTCGATATCTTTATCTGGATTATGGACGTTTTTTTCTGCTGTCTCCAGAGCCTCTGTCAAAAGTTCGTCGAGTACATCGGTAAGTGTCTTGTAATGGAGATAAAAAGTAGCTCTTGTAATGTTGGCACGCTTGCATACCTCTGTGACCGTGATCTGTTCAAAATTTTTGTAGTATAAAACATCCAGAAGAGAATCCTGGATGATTTTTTTTGTGTATAAAGTTCGATGATCTGTTTTTCGTGTCTTTTTATTTTCTTTTTCCATTTTTTGTCCTTATCTGCAAAAGTTCTTAACAAATATCTGATTTTGTCAAGAAATATACATTTTTGTCAAAATTGTCAGTTGTATTCTATGTGTAAATTATGTTAAATATTATACGGAATGTCAAGAAATTTACAAAAAAATTACATAAGAAAATAGGAGCAAACGAAAATGGGAATTAACAACATTATACTGCTGCTTGGGGGACTTGGCCTTTTTCTGTTCGGTATGAGCTACATGGGAGAGGGACTTGAGCTTGCAGCAGGACCAAAGATGAAAGACCTGTTGGAGAAACTCACCCGTAACCGGGTGATCGGATTTTTGCTTGGTATGCTGGTAACCGTTGTCATTCAGTCTTCTTCTGCGACAACGGTTATGGTCATGGGCTTTATCAATGCCGGAATTATGGATCTGGCACAGGCTGCCGGCGTTATCATGGGTGCGAACATTGGTACGACTATCACCAGTATCATCATTGCGTTGGACGTATCCGGTATTGCACCGCTTTGTATCTGTATCGGTGCTGCCATGATGCTTTACACCAAGAAGAAAAATATCCGTTACACCGGACAGGTTATTCTTGGATTTGGAATGCTGTTTTTGGGACTGGACACCATGAGCGGGGCTATGGCGCCGCTGAAGGATTCTCAGGTATTCCAGGAGTTTATTCTGAATGCCAAAAATCCGCTTCTTGGATTCCTTGTCGGACTTGTATTCTGTTCGGTAATCCAGAGCTCTTCTGCGGCTGTCGGTGTCATTCAGGCACTGGCGATGCAGGGATTGATGCCGCTTCACTTTGGCGCGTACATCATCTGCGGAATCAACGTGGGATCTGCGACACCGGCGCTGCTGTCTTCGTTTAATGCGAAGAACAATGCAAAACGTGCGGCTTTGATTTATCTGACCTTCAATGTGATAGGTTCCATCATCTTTATACCGCTTACGATGATCACACCGATCACGAGCATGATCGAGGCGGTCGTACCGGATCCGAAATTCAGGATCTCCATGTATCACATCATCTTTAAGCTGGTGACCGGTATGATTCTCCTGCCATGTATCAACTGGGTAGTAACCTTCACCTATAAGCTGGTTCCGAAGAAAGAGCATGAAAGTGCATTCCGCCTTCAGTATATCGACCCGGATATGCAGGGTTCACCGGCTGTTATGTCTCTGCAGGTAGAAAAAGAAGTCAATCGTATGGCAGACCTGGTATGTGAAAATCTGGAAGCTGCATCGAATGGTCTGATTAATGCAGATATATCAGAAACGCACAATATTCAGGAGCGGGAGCAGATCATCGATTATCTGGCAGCAGCAATTACCGATTATCTGGTAAAAGCCAACTCCACAGAGATGCCGGAAAAGGTTGCCCGTTATCTGGGTGATACCTTCCATGTAATCAACGATCTGGAGCAGATTGGAGATCATGCCGTGAAGATTTGCATGCAGACGGAAAAATGTGCAGGTGCACGTATGACCTATTCCAAATCTGCAAAAAGTGATCTGGAAAAAATCTATGAGGCGGACAGAAAACTTCTGGGTGATGCATTGGAATATTTTAAGGAAAATGAAATCTCTGCGGAGGAATGGTTCAAATTCAAAAAGACAGAGAAGAAGATCAACCGGAACATATCTAAGGCACAGAGCGGTCATATGGAGCGTATGAAATCCGGAAAATGTGGCTCTGAGCAGGGACTGACATTTATCGAGGCGCTGAACAGTTACTCCAGAATTGTGAATCATGTATCCAACATTGCGGAAATCAGAAGTATCAACCGACTGGAAGCAATGAGAAAAATTGTATAAGAAAGATAGGTATGAAAAAAGCACGAGAGATAAAACTTTCGTGCTTTTTATAATACCGTCAGATAATTCAGTGCGCCTTCTGGTGTGCCACTGCCCTTTTCCAGCAGATGAATCAATTCTTGAATAGTCTTTTCAATCTCATCCTCTGAAGAAGGAACTAACGTGTTATCGAGTTTTACGGTCAGGACAATCAAAACGATTTCGGCCAGAGCAGACGGAGACAGGCAGTGTGTGCTTCCCTCCTGCATGGCCTGTTCGATGATTGCAGTCACTTCCGGTTTTAATTCGGAAATCAGGTGAGAGATGTACTTCTGATGTAGAAATGCCTGGTCCTGATCGCTGTTGTACATGGCACTTTGCCGCTGTTTCAGAAAGACAGAGGAGGAGCTTCGACATGCCTGAAAGATCATAGCCATTCTTGTAAATGGAGAGATGTCTGTCTGTTTGGCCAGATTTTTGGCAGTCTCCAGAGGCTTCTCGTAATTTCGGGCTACCAGAGCCTCCCAGATTGCTTCTTTCGAAGGAAAATAGTAATAAATGCTTCCTTTGCCGATTCCGGCTTCCTGGGCAATCTCGCTGACTGAGATTGTTTTCATGTCTTTGTTTTCCAATAATGTCTGGAGCGCATCCAGAATTTTGTCATATTTTGTTGAATTTGGCATATACAATCCTCCATAGTTAACTATCTTCATAGTATATCACAGTTAAAGTGCAGGAAACAACTGGGAAAGAATACAAAAAATGGGAAAAAATTTGTCGGAAATTTTGGATGAGAAATAGTTGACCGCTGGTCGAAAAAGTGATATTTTGTTTAAGAAACAAGTCGACCACTGGTCGAAATCGAATGGAGGATAAAAGATATGACTTATGCAGAGTTCTTTTCAGAGATAAAAGGAAAATTTATGGAGGCGGATGTGAGCGATGTAACAGAGCATCTTGCATACCAGTTTAATATTATCGGGGATGCAGAAGGCATCTTTTATGTGGAGGTAAAAGACGGACAGCTTTCTGTAGAGCCTTATGAATATTTTGACAGAGATGTTATTTTTATCGGTAAGGCAGAGACTTTTATGAAGATCGCAGAAGGAAAACTGGATCCTGTTCTTGCAGTGACACTTCAGAAACTGAAGTTTGAGGGAAATGTAGACAAAGCTTTAAGATTAAAAGAATTGATTGACAGCAAACGGAAATAAAATAAGAAAAGACAGCGGAAAGTAGATGAGGAAATTATGAAAAAATTAGGTTTGGCAGGTGTCTTCCTCGGACTTCTTGCACTCTCAGAGGCGGGAGGCACAGCATATTTTTATCGAAGAACCATGATACGGAACAATGTGAAAGTAGAGCGCACCATGAAGATGTCCGGCACAGACTGGAGTCAGTATATTCCAAAAATTCAGCCAAGAAAGGAATATCTCATGGCTCAGCCGAGAGAAGATATTTATCAGGAATCGGATGATGGACTGATGCTTCATGCATCCTGGATTCCAAACAACAATGCCAAAAAAGTGGCAATCTGTTTTCACGGATATACAAGCAAGGGAATGAGTGACTATGTAGGACTTTCGGATTATTACCTGCATAACGGCTATGCGATGCTTCTCCCGGATGCAAGAGCGCATGGAGAGAGTGAAGGACATTATATCGGCTTCGGCTGTAAGGATCGTTACGATGCTCTGATGTGGATCAAATGGGTGATCCAAACCTGTGGAGAGGACGTGCAGATTCTGATTCACGGAACTTCCATGGGAGGTGCGACTGTGTTGATGGCAAGCGGATTGGAGCTTCCCGAGCAGGTAAAAGGAATTGTCTCCGATTGTGCGTTTACTTCGCCGAAATATGTATTTACACATGTACTGCACAGCATGTATCATTTGCCGGCTTTTCCAATGATCCAGATTGCAGATCGGGTAAATAAGAAGAAAGCCGGATACGGACTGGATGAGTGTAATGCAGCCAGAGAAGTACAAAAAGCAAAGATTCCTGTGCTGCTGATTCATGGAGACAGTGATACGTTTGTGCCTTGCTGGATGTGTGATGAGATTTATGAAAACTGCGCAGCACCTGTGAAGAAAAAAATGATTGTAAAAGGTGCAGGACACGCAGAAAGTTACTTTAAAGATACCGAAGCTTACGAAAAAATGTTAACGGAATTTATTGGAGGAATAATCAAATGATGAGAAAAAGACACGGATATCCGGTATATCCACTGACAGCAGCTCAGAAATTTCATTTCTTTTACCAGAATTTCTGTCCAAAGAAGGAAGTTCTCAATGTTGGAACCAGTCTGACGATTCAGGCGGATCTGGACTGGGATGTGCTGAAGCAGTCTATTTATAAAGCATATGAGCGCTGTGAAGGCATGCGTGTTCGTTTTGCGGCTGACAAACAGGGAAACTGGTATCAGTATGTGGTAGACAAAGAAGACCGTGATATTGAATTCGTGGACTTTACAGGAAAAACGATGGAAGAGGCTGCACAGATCATGACAAAGTGGACACAGGTGCCTTTCAAACGTCAGGATTCTCCGATGAATCGTATTGTGATGATCAAGACTCCGGATGGTTATAATGGTCTGTATCTTCTGGGAGATCATATGATCATGGATGCACAGTCTTTGATCTGTTTTATGAAGGATATCATTGAGCTTTACTGCAATGCAATGTTTGAGGATGTTCCGTATCCGAAGGATATGGCTTCTTATATCGAGCAGCTTCAGAAGGATCTTGCCTATGAGGCAGGCAGCAAGGCGCAGCAGCGGGATGCGGAATTTTTCCGTCAGCTGATAGCGGCATCCGAACCAATCTACAATGGTCTGCTTGGACCGCAGACATTGGAAAATGAGCGAAAACGCTGCAACAATCCAAATCTGCGTGCGGCAGTGAATGTATCGGATTCCGTAGACTCCGCACTGGATATTTTTCATCTGGAAGAGGAGCCGACAAAACGTCTGATGGATTTCTGCGAGAAATATCATGTATCACTGGCAACGCTGCTTTTGATGGGACTTCGTACATATTTCCAGAAGATGAACGGCAACGATGATGTGTCCATCAATACCGCTATTGCGAGACGTGCAACCTTAAAAGAGAAAAAATCCGGCGGAACGAGAATTCATTCTTTCCCATTCCGTACTATCATTTCACAGGACAAGACATTCCTGGAGGGCATTTACGAGATTAGAAATCTGCAGAATGAATATTTTCGTCATGCCAACTATGATCCGGTTGCTTATTTTACAGAGAGAGCGAAAATGTATCCAAATCAGCCGGGACAGACGTATGAGCCGATGTCACTGACTTATCAGCCGCTGACTTTGAAAGAGAAGGGACTGGAGCAGATTGGTGATATCAAATACAAAACAAGATGGTATCCAAACGGTGCTACCACACAGGCAATGTATCTGACGGTTATGCATCGACCGGATGACAATGGACTGGACTTTAACTTTGAACATCAGGTAAAGGCTGTATCCAGAGAGCAGCTGGAGTATCTGTATTATTATCTTTGCAAGATTATGTTTAAGGGCGTGGAAAATCCGAATCTGCCAATCGGAGATATTATTAAACTGGTTTAATTTGAATGAAGAAGTGTTGTTTGCAGGAAAACAGGAGGAAGAAAAATGTTTGAGAAGTTAGCTGAAATTGTTTGTAATTATGTGGAAGTGGAGCAGAGTGACGTACATCCGGAATCTCGTTTTATGGAAGACCTTGGATTTACTTCTTTCGATTTCATGAGTATGCTCGGCGAACTGGAAGATGAGTTTGATATTGAGATTGACGAGCAGGAGGTAGCAGATATCCGCACTGTACAGGAGGCCGTTGATTATTTAGAGAAGCTGGCAGCAGAACAGTAGAAAGAGAGGTCAATTATGGTTTGCAGCACAATTCGACAGATTGTAGTACAGGCAGAGCAGAGTTTCGGAACAGAGGATGCCATTCGTTATAAAAAAGGCAAAAAAGAAATCGAGGCAAAATCCTACCGCCAGTTAAAGGAAGACAGTGAGAGCTTTTCTCGTGTGCTGGAATCCCTTGGTGAGCTGGGGGCACACGTTGCTGTGACGGGTATGACTTCTTATCCATGGCTGGTGACTTATCTTGGAACAGTTAACAGCGGAAGTGTTGCCGTGCCGTTGGATGTCTCCCTTCCGGCAGAGGAGATGTGTGAACTGATTGATCGCGCAGATGTAACGGTTCTTGTTCTGGATGAGATCCGTAAGGATGTTGCGGCAATCGTAAAGGAACGCTGTCCAAAGCTGAAATATCTGATTTCCATGCAGCAGGAGGAAAGCGATGACCATGCACTGTCTTTCTGGAAACTGCTTGGGGAGCACGCCGGTGCTTTTGAAAAAGAAATCAATCCAGATCAGCTCTGTACCATCATGTTTACATCCGGTACAACAGGAAAAAGCAAAGGCGTTATGCTGACACACCGCAATCTTGCCGAAAATGCAACCTGCCTGGATATGAAGATTCCGGCAAGAACGGTCATTTTATCCGTTCTTCCGATTCACCATGCATACTGCCTGAGTATGGATATTCTGAAGGGACTTTCCCTCGGAAGCATCATCTGTATCAATGATTCTCTGCTTCGTGTGGCGAAAAATATCAAGCTGTTCGAGCCAAATATGATTTTGATGGTGCCGCTAATGATTGAAACGATGGCAAAGAAACTGGAGGAAGTTTCCGGATTGCCGGCTGGAATCGTAAAAAGAACGGTATTCGGAAAACAGTTCCATACAATCTGCAGCGGAGGTGCGTATCTGCCGCCTGCCATGATTGATCTGTTTGAGAAATATGGCATCACCATCCAGCAGGGCTATGGAATGACAGAGTGCGCCCCGGTTATCAGTACGAACAGAAGCTGGAACATTAAGAAAAATTCTGTCGGTCAGTTGATGCCGAACTGTGAGGCAAAAACCGTAGATGAGGAACTTTGGGTTCGCGGCAGCAGTGTCATGATGGGATACTACAAAATGCCGGAGGAGACAAAAGAAACTCTGGTGGATGGCTGGCTGAGAACTGGAGACCTTGGTTATGTGGATGAAGAGGGATTTGTTTTCCTGACTGGAAGAAAGAAAAATCTGATCATCACTAAGAACGGAGAAAACGTATCTCCGGAGGAACTGGAGAACAAGATCGGGGAACAGCGTCTGGTAAAAGAAATCCTCGTTAGAGAGAATGAAGGTGTCATTGAGGCAGAGATTTTCCCGGATGACGAATATGTGAAGAAAAAGAGAATCAAGGATGTACCGGCTGCACTGCAGGCAATCATCGATGAGTATAATCAGGGAGCACCGGCTTACAAGAAAGTTTATAAGCTGAAAATCCGCAGTGAGGAATTCCCGAAAACACCATCGAAGAAAATTAAGAGATATTAATCACAAAGAAGGACTGTTTTTACGGTCCTTTTTTGTTATAATAAAGTCATACAGATGGATACAGTATGGGAGGAGACTATGATTAAAACAATTATTTTTGACATTGGAAAAGTATTGATGGATTATGATTTCGACGCGTTTGTACATCAATTGTACCAGGATCGTGAGATCGCAGAAGGCGTGACAAATGCGTTGTTTGGTGACGGACGATGGGATGAAGTCGATCGTGGCGTTTTGAGTGACTGCGAGCTTCGGGCATCTTTTGTAAACGCAGCTCCCCAGTGGGAAAAAGAGATTCTTTATGCCTATGAACACATCGGAGATGGATTTTATCCGATGCCGTATGCGAAGGACTGGATCTGCGAACTGAAAGAACGTGGATTTCAGGTGCTGTATCTTTCCAATTATTCCACACATGCCATGGCATCCAACTGGAAGGTGCTTGATTTTCTTCCTCTGATGGATGGCGGTGTTTTTTCATGTGATGCCAAATTGCTGAAGCCGGATTTGGCAATCTATGCGTGGATCTGTCAAAAATACGATCTGATTCCGTCGGAATGTGTCTTTTTTGATGACAAACAGGAAAATGTGGACGCGGCAGCAGCTTACGGCATGCACGCGATAACATTTGCCGATTATGCGCAGGCAAAAAGAAGTCTGGAAGAATTATTATAAATGACAAAAAGCCGGATGGTTCCCTCTGTTTGAGAGTGCAGCCACCCGGTCTTTTTTTATTCGTCCCAGCCTTCAAAGAAACGGATATTGACAGAAATATTGCGCACAATATCACCCTCTTGCAAAGGCATATCCGCCTCATCGGTCACAGGCGGAAGTTCGCCGAATTCATCTTCCAATTCGACGGAAATCCAGTTGTAAGCCGCCTCGTTGGCGTTTTCGACCGCCTCATCCAGGGTATCGCCCTGTGCTTCGCAGCATTCCAGATCCGGGAAAAAGGCGTGGTATGTTCCGGATTCTGTTTTTCGAAAGACTGCCGGATATATAAATTTCATGAAGATAAGTCTCCTTTCTGCTTAAAATCTACAGGCATGATTCAGTATACAATATTTTAAACGGTTCATCAAGGTTTCCATTTTTTCAAACTTGAGTTTCTGTCACAAGGCAGTTTCACACAATTTTAAAAATACAGATAAAACAAAAGATATATGGAATAAAATAGATAAAAATTGGAAAGATTTTTCAAAAATGGATAAAAAATGTAGAATAATATAAAAATTAAAATAAATATTAAAAATATACAAAAAAATACTTGAAAATACAGAAAATTTAGTATATAATACAAACATGGACCAACGTGACATACAAAAATTAAAAGGAAAAAAATGAAAGGAGGCAAATAAATAATGGGTAGATTTACTTTGCCACGCGATGTGTATCATGGAAAGGGTTCTTTAGCAGAACTGAAAAATTTGAAAGGTAACAAAGCAATTGTTGTTGTAGGTGGAGGCTCCATGAAGAGACAGGGCTTCCTGGACAAAGTTGTTGGATATCTGAAAGAAGCTGGAATGGCAGTCGAGCTTTTTGAAGGTGTTGAGCCGGATCCTTCTGTAGAAACAGTTATGAAGGGTGCAGAGGCAATGAGAAACTTTGAGCCGGACTGGATCGTAGCAATGGGTGGAGGATCTCCAATCGATGCAGCAAAAGCTATGTGGGCATTCTATGAGTATCCGGATGTAACATTTGAGCAGTTATGTGTACCATTTGGATTCCCGGAATTAAGACAGAAAGCAAAATTTGCAGCAATTCCGTCTACCTCCGGAACAGCTACTGAGGTTACTGCATTCTCAGTAATCACAGATTATCAGAAGGGTATCAAATATCCTCTGGCAGACTTTAACATTACCCCAGATGTTGCAATTGTTGATCCTGAGCTGGTTGAGGGACTTCCAAAGAATCAGGTTGCATGTACTGGTATGGATGCTCTGACACATGCGATCGAAGCATATGTATCTACATTAAATTGCCCATTCACAGATCCGCTTGCTCTGAAAGCGATTGATATCGTTGACAAAGAGCTGCTGAAATCTTTTGACGGTGATATGGAAAGCCGTGAGATGATGCATTATGGACAGTGTCTGGCTGGTATGGCATTCTCAAATGCTCTGCTCGGTATCGTTCACTCCATGGCACACAAAACAGGTGCTGTATTCTCAACAGGACATATTACACATGGTCTTGCTAACGCAATGTACCTTCCATATGTTATTGCATACAATGCAAAAGTTCCGGAAGCTGCAAAACGTTATGTAGAAATTGCAAACTCTATCGGTATCGAGGGAAGAGACGATGAGTGTATCGAAACATTAAAGAGCAGAATCCGTTCTATGAACGATTATCTTGGAATTCCGAATACATTAAAAGAATTCGGTATCATCGAGGATGAGTTCAAAGAGAAGATTGCAACAATCGCTGAGAATGCAGTTGGAGATGCTTGTACAGGCTCCAACCCAAGACCAATTGATCCTCCAACAATGGAAAAATTGTTCACCTGCATTTATTATGGAACAGAAGTAGATTTCTAATACAGATAACGTGCGTGAAAACGGGGCTGGTTCGAAAGACCAGCCCCGTTGTTGTGCGTTAAAAAGATTGGCTCTTATAGATGGCAAAGCACATGACCGCAGCCGTAAGACATTCGGAAGCAGGAAATGCCATCCATACACCAGTCATACCAAACAGCAGAGAAAGGAAAAATGCGAAGGCTGTAATAGCTACAAAACCTCGCAGGATAGAAGTGACAAACGACCACACAGCTTTTTCAGTGGCACTCAAAAATCCAGTGCCGATGATGTTAAAGCCTGCAAATAAATAACCGATGAAATAGAGTTTCATTCCGGCAACGGCGTATTCTGCCATCTGTACATTCTGTTCCTGATTAAAAATGGATGTGATCGTTTCGGCAGATAAATGGGCGAACATTACTACCAGAACAGACAGTACCAGTGCAGTTCCTGCGGATAGAAAGAACACTTTTTTGACCGATTTTTTGTTTCCCTTCCCGTAGAAATCGCTGAGAAGCGGCTGTGCCCCCTGGGCAACGCCGTTAAAAACAGAGGTTGCCACAATTGCAGTATTTGCTACAACGCCATAGGCGGCAACGCCGACATTTCCCGCAAGACCGAGAATCAGGAAGTTAAAAACCATTGTGATCACGCCGGAGGAAATCTCGCCGACAAAGGCTGCCACTCCGAGCTGGCAGGATTGGATCAGGCGTCGGATAGAAGGACGCATGATACAAAAACGAATGGAATTTTGTCGGGAAAGAAAATGAAGGCTGCAGATCAGGATACCAACGATTGGGGAGATCGCAGTTGCCAGAGCAGCTCCCTTCATGCCCATTTTCAGCGGGAACATCAGGATATAATCCATTACAATGTTAAACAGGCTGCTGAAAAGCGTTGCAGCCATAGCCAGGGATGGTGCATTGTCGTTGCGGACAAAGGCATTAAAAATATGATTCCACATGAAAAAAGGTGCAAACGACATAAAAATTCTGGTGTACGAGGTTCCAACTGCCACGATTTCCTCATTGCCGCCCAAAAGTGAAACCAGCTTATCCGGAATGCAGATGCCGATTGCCATAAAAATCAGACTGAAAAGCAGTGCAAAGCAGATTGCATTGGAAAAATAAGCATCGGCACAGTCTTCCTTTCTTGCACGATGGATTTTAAAACGTGTGGCAGAGCCTGACCCGATCATGGCACCAATTGCAAAAATCAGGCTGTATACAGGCAATACCAGATTTAAAGCAGTAATTCCACGGCTTCCCTCTGCCTGTGAGATAAAGAAGGTGTCTGCAAGTACATAGGCTGACAGGCCGATCATGCCGAGGATATTTTGTGATACATACCGGGTAAACAGAAGATAGATGGAGCCGGTTTTTTTTGACAAAGTTTGACTCATAAAAAATCCCCTTTCTAATATTCATAATAACAAACTCTTGTAGCATAACACAGGTTCTGGTAAGGTACAAGTAAAAGAAAAAAATTGCAGAAAAGAGGTAACAATAATGAAAGTAGAATTGCACTGTCATTTGGACGGTTCACTGTCTCCTTCTTATATCAGAAGTCAGTTAGGAGAGGATATTACGCTTTCACAGCTTCAGGTAAGCGAAGACTGTCGAAATCTGGCGGAATATCTGGAAAAATTTGATCTTCCTTTACTGTGTATGCAGACAGAAGAGGGACTGCGTAGGGCAGGTTATGATTTTATTCAATCCTGTGCAGCAGAAAATGTACAATATGTCGAAGTACGTTTTGCACCGATGCTGTCTCTGCAAAAAGGCTTGTCTCCAGAACATGTGATTCAGGCAGTACTGGAGGGACTGGAGCAGGGAAAACAAAAATTTGCTGTTGATTATCAGGTGATTGTCTGTGCGATGCGCCACCACAGTCAGGAAGAGAATCTCCGGATGCTGAAAGCTGCACGTCTGTTTTTGCGTGAAGGCGTCTGTGCGGCTGATCTGGCAGGCAACGAGGCTGCTTACCCGATGACGGAGTTTGTGGAGCTGTTTGATCAGGTCAAAAAGATGAATATGCCGTTTACCATTCATGCCGGAGAATGTGGAAATGCAAAGAACATCAGGGATGCCATTGAGGCAGGCGCGAAGAGAATCGGTCACGGCATTGCCATGCGCGGGAATGGTGAAATCCAGAAACTGTGCAGGGAACGCCATATCGGCATCGAGATGTGTCCGCGCAGCAATTTGCAGACAAAGGCGGTAGAAGAACTGTCCCGGTACCCGCTGCGGGAATTTCTGGATCACGGATTGCTCGTCACCATCAATACAGACAATCGTACCGTCAGCAACAGTACACTTACAAAAGAGTTTCAATTTGTTCAGGAATCGTTTGGGATTACCGATGAAGAGATGATGCAGATGACTGGAAATGCGATTGAGGTTTCCTTTGCTGGGGATGAGGTCAAGGAGCGGTTGTACAGGGAACTGAATTTTTCTATAGAGAAATCCGGGAAGATGTGATAAGATAAATTCAAACATGAAAAATGTAAGTATTTGGAGGAACAAAACATGAAAATTGCAGTAACTTATGATAACGGAGAAGTATTCCAGCATTTTGGACACACAGAGCATTTTAAGGTATATGAAGTAGAAGATAATAAGATTGTTTCCAGTAAAGTCATCCCTTCCAATGGAAGCGGTCATGGAGCACTTGCAGGATTTCTTGCAGGTGAGGGTATTGATGTTTTAATTTGTGGCGGAATCGGCGGTGGTGCACAGAATGCGCTTACAGAAGCTGGAATTGAGCTGGTTGCAGGAGCGGAGGGAAATACAGATGAAGTGGTTGAGACTTATTTGAGAGGAGAATTGATCTCAACAGGTGCAAATTGTCATCATCATGACCATGAAGAAGGTCATTCCTGTGGAGAACACGGATGCGGAGAGCATGGCTGTGGCGGACATGGGGAAGGTCATTCCTGCGGTGGCTGTGGTTCTCATCAAATCATGCTGGAAGGAAAAAATGCGGGAAAAACATGCAAAGTACATTATCAGGGAACCTTTAACGATGGAAGTCAATTCGATTCTTCTTATGATCGCGGAGAACCGCTGGAGTTCGTATGCGGTGCCGGCATGATGATTCGGGGATTTGATGCCGCTGTTGTTGATATGGAAGTGGGAGAGGTTGTCGATATTCATCTTATGCCGGAAGAAGCATATGGCATGCCGGATCCGAATGCCGTTATGACTTTTGAGATTGCCAGTCTTCCGGGATCCGAAGACTTGACGGTTGGGCAGCAGGTATTTTTGTCTGATGCCATGGGACGTCCATTCCCGGTTAGAGTTACCGCGAAAGACGACAGTACAATTACGCTTGATGCCAATCATGAAATGGCTGGAAAAGAACTTAATTTCAAAATCGAGCTTGTGGAAGTAAAGTAAGAGTACGAAAGACGAGAGATTATGGGCAATTTGAGAAACATCGATGAAGAATCCATAAAAAAAGAATTTTCTGAACTAGCGGCGATTGACTCGGTTTCTTTTTCTGAGCGTCAGCTGGCAGATTGTCTGACAGAGAAGCTGAGAATTCTTGGGTTTGCAGTGACGGAAGATGAAGCCGGCAAAAATTATGGAGGCAATGCGGGCAATCTGTATGGCTTTCTAAAAGGAACACTTCCTGGGGCTCCTGTTCTTTTGTCCGCGCATATGGATACGGTGCAGCCGGGAATTGGAAAAAAAGCCGTATTTACGGAAGATGGAAGGATCACTTCGCAGGGAGATACGGTACTTGGGGCAGATGATCTTGCCGGGATCGTTGAAATTCTGGAGGCGGTTCGTTTTCTGCAGAGAAATCAAATTCCGCACCGCGATGTGGAAGTCCTGTTTCCAATTGGCGAGGAGGTCTATGTAAAAGGAACGAATGTGTTTGCGTTTGAAAAGATACGTGCGAAGGAAGCTTATGTGCTGGATATGAGTGGGAAAGTCGGAAGGGCTGCCATTCAGGCACCGTCGATTGTTTCTTTTGAGGCAAAGATACAGGGAAGAGCGGCCCACGCAGGTTTTGAACCGCAGCGCGGAATCCATGCGATTTCTGTTATGAGTAAAGCCATAGCAGAGTTTTTGCAGGGCAGGCGGGATGGAGATCTCACGTTCAATATCGGAACGATTTCCGGGGGAGAGGCTGTAAACATTGTACCGGAAATCTGCAGATGTACGGGTGAGATACGAGGGTATGACCATCGGGCTGTCATGGCGTGTGTGGAGCAGACGAGAGAGAATTTTATGAAACACGCACATAAGGCAGAGGCGCATTGTACGTTCGATTACAGTATCAATGCAGTCGCCTATCAGATAGACAAGAATGCTTCGGTTGTGAAACGATTTGAACAAAGCTGCAAAGCACTTGGAATCAAACCGGAACTTATCACCACATTTGGAGGAAGCGATAACAATAACTTTGTTCTGCATGGAATTCAGGGAATTGTGCTGTCCTGCGGCATGTTTCAGGTTCATTCCACGAAAGAGTATGCGTTGGTGGAGGAACTGAAAAAAGGGGCTGCTTTAGTGGCAGAACTGATGAAATAATGAGAAAGAAAAACTGAGAAGAAGACGGTATGAAAGCAAAAAAGAAGTTACGGCGTTCAAAATACAAAGGAAGCAGTATGCCTTTCAGGCGGAAAAACAGAGGCTTTCTGGCATCGCTGCGTTGTTTTAAGCCAATACTGCCGTTGGGGCTGAATATCATGCTGCTGATTGTTTTGGTCTCTGGAATCGGACATGCAATTTATGCAGCAGTTTCAATGGAAAAACCGGCAAAAAAGGCTGTGGAGCAGCAGGCATCAGCGGATGAAACAAAAGAAATTGTGGAGATGGAGCCTGTGCAGCAGGAGATTGCTTTTACACCTGCCTGCACGGATACGACCAGACCATCCAATATGATTGAGCTGACGGAGATTCAGGTGGATGGAGAGACACTGTCAGATTTGTCACAGTATCAGCCACAGTCGGAGATTCAATTTGGGCTTGGATCAGATTATACCGATGTGGATGGAATCGTTACTTTTCGCGGCAACAATTTTCGTGATACCGCTTCTTATGGATATGCGGATATGACGGAATACCGTTTTGAGGAAAAATGGACAGCGAGCACGGGATCGCTTGGATCTGGAAGTGCTTCCTGGAGCGGGAGCGGATGGACGGGTCAGCCATTGATTATGAAGTGGCCTGCGTCCACAAAAGCTGTCATGAATATGTATGACTGGGCGAAAGAAGACGATGAGCTGGTAGAAGTGATTTATGCCTGTATGGATGGTTATATCTATTTTCTGGATCTGGAGACGGGGAAGCCGACACGGGAGTCCATGTATCTGGGATTTACTTTTAAGGGATCAGGCGCGCTGGATCCGCGCGGTTATCCGATCATGTATGTGGGTGCCGGTTACAACAGCAATGAAGGAACGGCAAAGGCGTTTATCATCAATCTGCTTGACTGTAGTGTGATGTATACCTTTGGTTGCGAAGATGAATTTTCATTGAGAGGTTCATTGAGTTTTTTTGACGGCTCTGCGCTTGTAGATGAGGAGACGGATACGCTGATTTATCCGGGAGAAAATGGAATTATCTACCTGATGAAATTGAATACACAGTACAACGAACAGGCTGGAACGCTGTCCATTCAGCCGGATCATATCGTAAAATGGCGTTACAAAGGCAAACGCTCCAGTCTGGATACATATTGGCTTGGAATGGAGGACAGTGCTGATATTTATAAAGGCTATCTGTTTGTGGCGGATAACGGAGGGCATATGATGTGTCTTGACTTGAACAGGCTGGAACTGGTCTGGGTACAGGATATCCTGGATGATTCCAATTCTACACCGGTTCTGTCGATTGAAGATGATCACCTGTATGTGTATGTCAGCACTTCGTTCCATCTGGGATGGAGAAGTTATGATACTGCAGAGATTCCAATCTGGAAGTTGGATGCAGAGACCGGTGAAATTGTATGGAAAACATCGTATGAGTGTTATACAGAGGATGGGGTATCGGGTGGTGTACAGTCTACGATTGCACCGGGAACAAATGAATTATCTGATTATATCTATGTGACGGTATCCAGGACGGGCGGACAGTCGGATGGTGTACTTTCCTGCATGAACAAAAAGACAGGAGAGATTGTGTGGGAGCACAAGGGCTATTACAGTTGGTCCTCCCCCGTCTGTGTGTACAATTCGGATGGAAGCGGAAATGTGATTTACTGTGCCGGTCTGGGAGGGGAAATGTATCTTTTGAATGGAATAACCGGCGAAGTCAGAAATACATTTGAATTTGGTCAGACAACGATTGAGGCATCTCCGGCTGTCTATCAGAATCATCTTGTAGTTGGTACGAGAGATTGCAGAATCTGCGGGATTAATTTACGATAAAAATATTATGTAAATAAAACAGCTGTCAGGCAGGTGTGCCAGGCAGCTGTTTTTTGAAATCTATCAGCGCTGCGTTTTCCATGCGATGGAACGCTTTTTTTCTTCATCCGTCAGGGGATAATGCCGTTTCAGGGTATTGATGCTTTTGTGGCGCATAACTTCGCTTGCAAGAGCCAGATCGCCTGTTTCGCGTAAAATAAAGTTTCCTCTGGTATCCCGAAGCTTTTGAGGATTTAAATGTTTCTTCAAATAGCGCATACTGTGCTTATCCATCATTTCCTCAATGGATGTTTTGGCCATCCGGTCACCTGTCATGGACAGAAACAGTGCCTCGTCTTCGTCGTATTTGTGTGACAAGAGAGAAGGGCGGAAGTAGCGGATATAAGGAATCAGAACTCCTAAAGTTCGATAGCTGATGTACAAAGTATCCGGCTGTGTTCCTTTTTTTTCGACAGACAAATAGGCAAGGGATGGAAAAATATCCTCGGCAGAAGAAGCAATCTGATCAAAACAGCTTCTGCATTCTTCTTTCCATTGTTCCAGCCTCTCTGTAGCGCCGCGGCGCGGCATCAGAGGAGGCATTTCCAGGTCATATTCTTCTGTGATAAGATCCATTTTTTCAAGGGCGTATTCCAGATTTCCCTCGTAATAAATATCACTGATATCAAGATTGATCAGTTCGGAGAGCCGGATTCCTGTGTCGAGGAAAACGGTAATGATGGCAATGTCACGAAACCATGTGCGGTAATAGCGGGAGCGTGCTTTGGGCGATAAGCCTTGTCCGCTGCGTATTCCGCGCAGAAGAGTTGTAATATCCTGATCGTGAAGGATTTCGAGCCGTTTTGTCGGAACTTTTGGTGTTTCTACCATAAGGGCAGGATTCACTTCCAGTCGGCCGCATCGATTGAAATAGCAGTAGAGGGAGCGAAGCGCAGAAAGATGGCGGGATTGGCTCGACTCATGGTTGGTAATGCTTTTGTTGGAAGTGTTTTTGTAAAGCATAAGATGCTGCAGATAGTCTTCAATGTCCTGTGCTTTGATTTCTTTCAGACCCTCAAAGGGGAATTCTTTTATGGAAATAGTTTCATATTTTTCTGTGTGACTTATGAAATATGAGAAGAAAGACTTTAAATTAATGGCGTATCCAATACGAGTACCCAGATTGTTTTTTTCTTCGATACCGTCAAAATAATCCCGGCAGAAGTCGGGCAGTTCCCGAATGTACTGCTGTAATTTTTGAGATTGCAGGAGACTGGTAACTTCATGATTTTTTTGCATAGAAAACTCCTTTCTGAGGTGAGCATGATTGTATAAAATCAGTATACCTTTCTTTTTTTAATGTGTCAATAATATATTAAAATATCATTTATCACGGTAAATAAAATTATTTATATTAAAAAAACATTACTTTTCTCTAAAAATAAATAAAAACCCAGTAGACATAAAATTAAAATTGTTCCTCACAACTTCTTTCTTTTGTAGTTGAACTTCTTTTAAAATTTATGTATATTATAGGAAGAGTCATTTGCGAACAGATAATTAAAATAACGAGGATAGGGTATCATGATACAATACGAAAATAGTGAGGAATATATATGTCAAAAAAAGAATTAAATGAAACAAGTCTATTATTGAAAAATCTGATTGGTGAAGGGATCTTTCATGCAGAAACTCTTGACCGGATACTGGGAGCCTATACTATTTTTGAGTATCGTGAGGGAAAATGTCTTCGCAGGCAAGCGAATGTATCCTATCTGAAGCTGATGTATGGAGATATGCTTTCAGAAAAAGAATTTCAAAAGCATGACATATTGAGTGATATTTGTGAAGAGGATCACGAACTGCTTCATCAGGCTCTTTTAGAATGTACAGACGACAAAAAATCCTGTAAATTCCGGCATTTTATGCCTGATGGAAAACTACTTTGGCTGGATATTGACTTCTTTTTGTTAAACAGGCAGGGAACAACGTCTCTTTACTGCGGAGTTTTACGCGATGTTACAGAGCAGACACAGACAAGGCAAGACCTTATCACATTCAAAGAAAAGATGCGTGTGGAAAGCCGTGAACAGATGGATATGATTTATGCATTGAGCAGAGATTATTATGCGTTGTTGAAGGTGGATCTGGATAAAGATTTTCTGGTTCTAAAAAGAAATGAAAATATGAGAAGTGTTTTTTCGAGCGAACAGGTTCTGTGTGAAACGCATTCTTACTCTGAAAGCCTGGAGATATTTGCAAAAAAATATGTCCATCCGGAAGACCAGAAAATTTTGCTTTTGGAAGCTGGCATTGCCTACATTCGGGAACGATTAAAAACAGAAGATGCGTATTCGATACGTTTGCGCCGCAAAGGACCGGAACTGGAAGAATATAGATATGTGGAATGGCGAATTGTACGTCTGCAGGTGGATGGAGAGGCGAATACAGCTCTGATCGCTGTCAAGGATGTCGATGGCGATGTGCTGCAGGAGGCAAGGCGCCAGGATCTGCTCAAAGATGCACTTGCACAGGCTGAACATGCCAGCCGTGCCAAAACTACATTTTTATCGAACATGAGCCATGATATCCGTACTCCGATGAATGCGATTATCGGATTTACCAGTATTGCAGCCAGTCACCTGGATAACAGAGAGCGGGTACAGGATTGTCTGGAAAAAATTATGTCCTCCAGCAATCACCTTTTGTCACTGATTAATGATATTTTGGATATGAGCCGCATTGAAAGCGGAAAAATCACAATTCAGGAGAAGGAATGCAATCTTTCAGAGCGTATCCATAATCTGGTACATATGATTCGCCCGCAGATGACTGCCAAGAGACTGGAATTTTTTGTGGATACGATTGATGTTCAGGATGAGGAGCTGATTTTTGATCCTCTTCGACTTGATCAAGTGCTGATCAATATTTTGAGCAATGCAGTAAAATTCACCCCTCTTGGTGGTATGGTTTCTTTTACAATTCGCCAAAGCAGTTCCGAAAAGCCTGGTTATGGACATTATGAATTTATTGTCAAAGATAACGGCATCGGTATGTCTGAGGAATTTTTGAATCATATTTTTGATCCGTTTGAACGCGAAAAGACGTCTACGATCAGCGGAATTGAGGGAACCGGTCTCGGAATGTCCATTACCAAAAATACCATCGATCTTATGGGCGGAACAATTCGAATTGAAAGCAAACCGGCCAAGGGAAGTACATTTTTTGTAGAATTTGATTTTAAACGTCAGGATGTGGCTCGTAAGAAAGAGCAGATTCGAGAATTACAGGGACTGCGGGCACTGGTAGTGGATGATGATTTTAACATTTGCGACAGTGTGACAAAAATGCTTTCTCAGATTGGAATGCGTTCGGAATGGACAACTTCTGGCCGAGAAGCTGTTTTTCGTGCGCAGAAAGCCCACAATGACGGGGATTCCTTCCATAGTTATATCATTGACTGGCTGATGCCGCAAATGGATGGAATTGAGACAGTTCGGCGTATTCGTAAAGTAATCGGAAATGAAGCGCCTATTATTATTCTTACTGCATATGACTGGACAGAAATTGAAGAGGAGGCACGTGCGGCAGGTGTTACTGCGTTTTGTAATAAACCTCTGTTTATGTCAGATCTCCGCAATATTCTGATAGAGACAAACCGGTGCAGTTCGAAAAAAAGAATATTAAAAGAAGAAACAGAAAAGAAATTTTATAACAATCGTGTACTCGTCGTGGAGGATAATGAATTAAACCGTGAAATTGTAACAGAAATTCTGGAGAATAATGGTTTTCAGATAGAAACTGCTGCCGATGGTTCAATTGCGGTTGAAATGGTGAAGAATTCTGAAGAAAATTATTTTGATCTGATTTTGATGGATATCCAGATGCCGATTATGGATGGATATGAGGCTGCCAGGACAATCCGTTATCTTTCCCGGAAGGATGTTGCAAATCTTCCAATTATTGCCATGACGGCAAATGCATTCGAGGAAGATAAAGAAAAAGCACTTGCAAATGGTATGAACGCACACATTACAAAGCCTCTCGATATAAAAGTCTTATTATCGACTCTGGAGAAGATTTTGCTTACATGTTCGTGAGAATAAATTCTGTTGCTGAAAAAGCCGATTTATGTTAAAGTTCATTAGTGAAACAAATAGATATTTATAATAGAAGGAAAATCGAATGAGAAAATTAGCACTTAGTGATGATATTTTATTACAAATCGAAAATCCTGCCCGCTACATCGGCGGTGAAGTAAATTCGATGATGAAAGACCCCAAAGGAAAAATTCGCTTCTGTATGTGTTTTCCAGATGTTTATGAAATCGGAATGTCTCATCTCGGCATGCAGATTTTGTATCATATGTTTAATGAGAGAGAAGATACCTGGTGTGAGAGAGTCTTCTCTCCATGGACCGATCTGGATAAAGTGATGCGTCAGGAGCAGATTCCTCTGTTCGCACTGGAATCTCAGGATCCGATCAAAGCGTTTGATTTCCTGGGAATCACGATTCAGTATGAAATGTGTTACACAAATATTTTGCAGATTCTGGATCTCTCTCAGATGCCGCTTCGGGCAAAGGACAGAGGAGAGGAGTATCCGATTGTGATCGGCGGTGGCCCATGCGTCTATAATCCAGAGCCGTTGGCGCCGTTTTTTGATCTGTTTTATATTGGAGAGGGAGAAACAGTCTATGATGATCTTCTGGAAGCCTACAAGTCCAATCAAGCGGCGGGCGGAAGCAAGCTGGACTTTTTGAAAATGGCGACACAGATTCCGGGAATTTATGTGCCTTCTTTTTATCAGGAAGCCTATCATGAGGATGGAACGCTGGCTTCTTTTGAGCCAGTCCAGCCAGAGGCTCCGGCTAAAGTCCAGAAGCAGGTAGTCATGGATATGACATCTTCTTTCTATCCAAAAACATTAGTTGTACCGTTTATCAAGGCGACACAGGATCGAGTGACTCTGGAAATCCAGCGCGGCTGCATCCGCGGCTGTCGTTTCTGCCAGGCAGGTATGATTTACCGCCCAACCAGAGAAAAAGAGGTAGAGAGACTGAAAGCATGTGCGAGAGAACTGCTGCTTGCCACCGGATACGATGAGATTTCTCTGAGTTCCTTAAGTTCCAGTGATTATTCACAGCTGAAGGAGCTGGTTACATTCCTGATTGATGAATTTAAAAGCAAAGGTGTAAATATTTCTCTTCCGTCTCTTCGTATTGATGCGTTTGCACTGGATGTTATGAGCAAAGTACAGGATATCCGAAAGAGCAGCCTGACTTTTGCTCCGGAGGCAGGTTCACAGCGTCTGCGCGATGTCATCAATAAAGGTCTGACAGAAGAAGTGATTCTTCACGGAGCACATGAGGCTTTTGAAGGCGGCTGGAATAAGGTAAAACTTTATTTTATGCTTGGTCTTCCCACGGAGACAGAAGAAGACATGAAAGGCATTGCACACCTTGCTGAAAAGATTGCGATGGAATACTACGATACGGTTCCAAAAGAAAAACGCCACGGAAAGGTACAGATTACCGTCAGTACATCATTCTTTGTGCCAAAACCATTCACACCATTCCAGTGGGCGCCAATGTGTACGAAAGAAGACTATCTTGGCAAAGCAAAAGTTGTAAAAAGCGAGATTCGTGCACAGCTCAACCAGAAAAGCATTCGTTATAACTGGCATGAGGCAGATGTTACCGTTCTTGAAGGATTTCTGGCAAGAGGTGACCGAAGAACTGCCGATGTTATTGAAACTGCTTACCGGAAAGGTGCTCTTTATGATGCTTGGTCAGAAACCTTCTCCTGGGATATCTGGGAACAGTCTTTTACGGAGACTGGTGTAGATCCGGATTTCTATACACTTCGCCAGCGTGATCTGGATGAACTGCTGCCATGGGACTTCATTGATGCTGGAGTAACCAAAGAATTTCTGCAGAGAGAATGGAAACACGCAACAAAGGAGGAAATTACTCCGAACTGTCGCATGAAATGTTCCGGCTGCGGCGCAGGACGTTACAAAGGAGGTGTCTGTATTGAAAGTAAGAATTAAATTTTCGAAAACAGGAGCAATGAAATTTATCGGCCATCTGGATACGATGCGTTTTTTTCAGAAAGCAATCCGTCGTGCGGACATCCCGGTAGCTTATTCAGAGGGATTCAGTCCCCATATGATCATGTCTTTTGCAGCTCCTTTGGGAGTCGGAACGACCAGCAGCGGAGAATACTTTGATATGCAGCTTGCAAACGATATGCCTACAAAAGAATTGGTAAGACGCCTGAACACTGCTATGGTGGAAGGTATGGAGGTACTGAGTGCTGTCCGTGTGGAAGATGGAAAGGCAAGCAAAGCCATGTCTCTTGTGGCTGCTGCCGATTATGAAGTAACGTTTCGGGAGGGAAGAGAATTTGTTTCCAACTGGGAAGAAAAACTCGAAGAGTATTTATCCCAGCCAGAGCTTCCCGTCTTTAAAAAGACAAAGCGAAGCGAGCGAACCGTAGACATCCGGCCATTTATCTATCGTTATGAGATTCGGGACAAAAAGCTGTTTCTTCAGCTGGCTGCTGCCAGCTCAAACTATACAAAACCAGAACAGGTTATGGATGGTTTTGCGCAGTGGCTCGGTATTGAACAGAAACCATTTGCCTATATGGTCCACCGTATGGACGTATATGCCGACAATGGAAACGAACAAAAACATGAATTTGTGACTTTGGAAAGTCTTGGAGAAGAAGTTGAGTAAATTAATCATCAGCCGTATGGAAATAGAGGGAATCCTTTGTGACTATACGGCTCTTATCGACCATAACCGATTACTGGAATTTCATTTCCAGCCTGTAAGTCAAAAAAGCATTCTGGACAATATTTATGTGGGACAGGTCGACAACCTGGTCAAAAATATACAGGGCGCTTTCATCAAAATTAACAAAGATACACCCTGCTATTATGATCTGAAAGAACAGAACACAGCCATCTACACATCCCCCAAGAAATCTGCTCAAATGGTTCCGGGCGATCAAGTGCTGGTGCAGGTTTGTCGTGATGCCATCAAAAGCAAGCAGCCGGCTGTCACCACCAATCTTAGTTTTAAAGGAAAATATCTGGTACTCACTACCGGAAAAAAAGGAATCGGTCTGTCCGGAAAACTCGATGTCGAAGAGAAAAAACGTCTGAAAGGATGGCTGGAAGAAGCTGATGCCGTTACATATGGGCTGGTAGTCCGCACCAATGCCAGAGATGCATCCAAAGAGGAGCTTTTAAAGGAGCTGGAATTATTAAAAAAACGATGTGAGAGAATTCTTCAGTTTGGTGTCTCCCGTACCTGTTTCAGTCTTCTTGAGGAACGGGAAGCCTTTTATCTTTCCGTGCTTCGAAATACCTATACACGTGATCTGGAGGAAATCGTTACAGATATTCCTCAGCTGTATCAGCAGATTATGTCTTATCTGACAGAAAACCAGCCAGAGGATCTGGGTCGACTGCGCTTTTATGAAGATGCGCTGCTTCCTCTGATCAAGCTGTACGGAATTGAGAAAAAATTCGATGAGGTCCGACAGGAAAAAGTCTGGCTCAAATCCGGCGGCTTTCTGGTCATTCAGCCGACGGAAGCACTTGTCTCAATTGATGTCAACACCGGAAAATTCATCGGAAAGAAAAAAGCGGAGGAAACGTATCGAAAGATCAATCTGGAAGCTGCAGAAGAGATTGCCAGACAGCTGCGTGTCCGCAATTTGTCTGGAATCATTCTCATTGATTTTATCAACATGAGCAATCCTGACCACAACGAAGAACTGCTGCACGTCCTGCAAAAGTATTTGCGAAAAGATCCGGTAAAAGCCATCGTTCACGATATGACACAGTTAAATCTGGTCGAAGTAACCCGAAAAAAAGTAGAAAAACCTTTATCAGAAGAACTGACAGCACTGCGGCAATACTCAGTAAATTGAAATGAAATACCGCTCTGTGCCAGAATTATGGCGATTGCGGATGTATTTGACGCGGTCTCGGCAGATCGCTGTTATCGTGCGGCACTTCCTCTGGAAACCTGTTTTAAAATCATTCAAGAAGGAGGCGGACAGGATTTTGACCCGATTCTGACAGAAATCTTTCTGGACTTGCGGGAGGAAGTAGAAAAGGTGAAAAAATCTCTGCAGAATCATCTCTTTGAAAATAAAATTTAAAATATCAAGGAAAAGCACTTGACAGAATGCGACATGCGTGCTAAGATAATCGAGTATGCCGCACAGAGAGGTTTTAAGAGCAAAAAGCCACCATATCTGGCGAGTAATGATAATAGGAGGTGCCATATGTACGCAATTATTGCAACAGGTGGTAAACAGTACAAAGTAGCCGAGGGCGATATCATTAAAGTAGAGAAGCTTGGTGTAGAAGCAGGCGAGACAGTAACTTTTGATAACGTAATTGCAGTAAGCAATGACGGATTAAAAGTTGGTGAAGACGTAGCAAATGCCAGTGTTACTGCATCTGTAGTTGAGAACGGTAAAGCAAAAAAAGTTATCGTTTACAAATACAAAAGAAAAACTGGATATCACAAGAAAAACGGTCACAGACAGCAGTACACAGCAGTTAAGATTGAAAAGATTAACGCTTAATCAGGGTGTGTCGCTATGATAAAAGTGACAGTAACCAAAAGAAACGGTGAATATATTGCCTTTGAATCGAAAGGTCATGCAGGCTTTGCAGAAGCTGGAAGAGATATTATCTGTTCAGCGGTATCTGCTCTGACGATTAATGCAGTGAATTCCATTGATGCATTCACGGACGATATCATGCATGTAAAGAGTGAAGAAGGCTATCTGGCTTGGGAGTTCCTTTCCGGGACAAGCAGAGAAACCAGATTATTAATGGATTCTCTTGTGTTAGGGTTGACTCAGATACAGGAGAATTACGATAAACAATATCTGAAGATTACAATCAAGGAGGTGTAGAGTCATGATGAAAATGAACCTTCAGCTTTTCGCTCATAAAAAGGGAGTTGGTTCTACAAAGAACGGACGTGATTCCGAGTCTAAGAGATTAGGTGCGAAAAGAGCAGACGGACAGTTTGTAAAAGCAGGTAACATCCTCTACAGACAGCGTGGAACAAAGATTCATCCAGGTGTAAATGTAGGATGCGGTAAAGACCATACATTATTTGCTTTAACAGATGGTGTAGTACGTTTTACAAGAAAGGGTCGCGATAAGAAACAGGTTTCTATCGTACCAGTAGAAGAGTAAATAGCGTGGAAGGCTTCAAATCTGATTGGGTTTGAAGCCTTTTTTGAGATAATGAGGTGAACTATGTTTGCAGACAGAGCAAAAATATATATCCGTTCCGGCAAAGGCGGAGACGGACACGTAAGCTTCCGACGTGAATTGTATGTTCCAAACGGCGGCCCTGACGGCGGAGACGGCGGCAAAGGCGGAGACGTTATTTTTGAAGTAGATGAAGGACTGAATACGCTGGGTGATTATCGTCACAGACACAAATTCAAAGCACAGGATGGAGAACCTGGCGGAAAACGCCGCTGCCATGGTGCAAATGGCGATGACATCGTTTTGAAGGTGCCGGAGGGAACCGTCATCATGGAGGCTCAGAGCCGCAAAGTCATTGCCGATATGTCCGGAGACAACAGACGGCAGATTGTGCTGCGAGGCGGAAGAGGCGGCAAAGGCAACATGCACTATGCGACTGCTACCATGCAGGTTCCCAAATATGCACAGCCAGGACAGCCGGCACAGGAACTGGAAGTTTTTCTGGAATTGAAGGTGATTGCTGATGTGGGACTGGTTGGTTTTCCGAATGTAGGAAAGTCAACATTTCTCTCCCGTGTAACGAATGCAAGACCGAAAATTGCCAACTATCATTTTACGACGATCAACCCGAACCTTGGTGTTGTCGATTACCAGGGGATTGACGGATTTGTCATCGCGGATATTCCGGGACTGATCGAGGGTGCTTCCGAGGGCGTGGGCCTGGGCCATGAGTTCCTTCGTCATATTGAGCGTACCAGAGTTATGATTCACATGGTAGACGGAGCATCTGTGGAAGGTCGTGATCCAATCGATGATATCTACAAGATCAATAAGGAGCTGGAAGCATACAATCCGGAGATTGCCGCACGTCCACAGGTCATCGCAGCAAATAAGATGGATGCCGTGTACGATGAGTCGGAGAGTATGATTGATAAGTTAAAAGCAGAATTTGAGCCAAAAGGAATTCCTGTATTTCCAATTTCTGCAGTCAGCGGAAAGGGATTGAAGGAGCTTTTGTATCATGTAAAAGATATGCTGGATCACATTGATGTGGAGCCGATTACCTTTGAACAGGAATTCTTCCCGGAAGATGTTCTTGTCACAGAAAACCTTCCTTACACCGTTGAGCGAGACCCGCAGGATGCTCACATTTTTATTGTAGAGGGACCAAAAATTGAGAAAATGCTTGGTTATACCAATCTCGATTCCGAAAAAGGTTTTGCGTTTTTCCAGAAATTCCTGAAAGAAGGCGGTATTTTGGCTGAACTGGAGGCTGCCGGAATTGAAGAAGGCGATACCGTAAGAATGTATGGCTTTGATTTTGATTATTATAAGTAAGGAGCATAAAAATGACGAGTAAACAGAGAGCTTATTTAAAAGGGCTTGCCATGAAAATTGATCCCATTTTGCAGCTCGGAAAGTCTGGTGTCACACCGGAAATCACTGCATCCGTGGAGGAGGCGTTGGCTGCAAGAGAACTGATCAAAATAAATGTACTGCAGAACTGCCTGTTTGATATCCATGAAATGGCAGATATGCTGGCCGAGCGCACCAATTCCATGGTAGTTCAGGTAATTGGACGCAAGATCGTGTTGTACAGACAGGGAAAAGGTGACAAAAAGAAAATCGAACTTCCCAGAAAATAATAAGGAAAAATATATGGAACAAAAACGAAAAAAAGTGGGTATTATGGGTGGAACATTTGACCCGATCCATATCGGACATTTGATTTTAGGAGAAAAGGCATATGAACAGCTGGAACTGGATAAAGTTCTGTTTATGCCTTCCGGAAACCCGCCTCACAAGAAAAATCGTCCCGGACGTGCTTCTGATGAGCAGCGTGTGGAGATGGTCCGGCGCGCGATTTCCATGAATCCGCACTTTGAACTGTCCCTGGTGGAGATGAACGAAGAGGGATACAGTTATACGTTTCGTACATTGGAACATCTGAATGAGGAACATCCGGATACGGATTATTACTTTATCATCGGCGGAGATTCCCTTTTTGATTTTGAAGGCTGGATGAAACCGGAGCGTATCTGTGCTGCCGCGATCCTTGTTGTGGCTACCAGAGATCATGTTTCCACCAAAGACCTTGATTTAAAAATGGAGCAGCTTTCTAAAAAATATAACGGAAGATTTCTTCGGCTCGATACACTGAATATGGATGTATCATCCAGAAATATCCGAAGCTGGATTCATGATGGAAAATCGGTACGTTATTATGTTCCTGATGAAGTAAGACATTATATCGAAGAACAGTCAATGTACAGGGGGACAATGAAATGAGTACCTTTGATTTGAAGAAAATAGAAAACAAATTGTATAAAGAACTGGATGAGGATCGTTATCAGCACACACTTGGAGTCATGTATACCAGTGCAGCTCTGGCCATGGCTCATCATACGGATATTCAAAAGGCATTGCTGGCGGGTCTTCTCCATGACTGTGCGAAATGTATTCCAAACAAAAAGAAAATTAAACTCTGCAGAAAAAATAACCTTTCTGTCAGCGATTTTGAGGAGCAGAATCCATTTCTTCTCCATGCCAAGCTGGGAGCTTACCTGGCCAAAACAGAATATGGCGTGGACGATGTTGATGTGATTCGCGCAATCACTTATCACACAACCGGAAGACCGGATATGAGTGTTCTTGAAAAAATCGTATATATTGCAGACTATATTGAGCCTATGCGATGCAAAGCACCACGTCTGGAAGAAATACGTGCGATGGCCTACAAAGATCTGGATGAGTGCATTTATGAGATTCTGAAAGATACACTTGATTATCTGGAAGAAAATCCAAAAGAGATTGATCAGACAACCGTAAAGGCATTTCATTATTATAAAACTCTGCATATGGACAGACAGGGAGAGAGGAGCATGCATGAATAAAGACAGTAGAGAAATGGCAAAACTGGCCTGCAAGGCTTTAGATGATAAAAAGGCCTTGGATGTCAAAGTGATTGATATCCATGAGGTATCGGTAATGGCAGATTATTTTATTATTGCAAGCGGAAGCAACCAGAATCAGGTGCAGGCAATGATGGATAATGTGGATGAGATGCTTGGCCGCGCCGGATATGAGATGAAACATTCTGAAGGTTCCAGAAACTCCAGCTGGATTTTACTGGATTACGGCGATGTGATCATTCATTTATTCGATGAAGAAAATCGTCTGTTTTATGATCTGGAAAGAATCTGGAGAGATGGAAAGGAAATCAATCCGGAAGAGTTATAGGAAAATAATAAAAAACACAGAAGCAGGAATAGAAAAACAAGATTCTTAACTTCTGTGTTTTTTATTTTCTTTCATTGATTCTTTTGAGTCTTTGATAGCAGAAGAGCAGAAGAGTTTACAATAATAAGATTATGTTAATTAAAACTTCTCGTTATTTGAAAAAACGCATCACGCCAATCACTTTACCCAAAATCAATAAATCTCCCTCTACAAGGATCGGATCCATATAGTCATTTTCCGGCTGCAGACGATAATGGCCGTCTTCTTTGTAGAAAGTTTTTACTGTGGCCTCTTCATTGACAAGAGCCACGACCATATCACCATTTTTGGCGGTGGAGACCATTTCAACCAGCACCATATCACCGTCCAGAATACCGGCATTAATCATACTTTCACCTTTGACTGAGAGCATAAATACCTGATTATTTGGAATCAGTTCCGATGGGACAGGGAAGTAGCTTTCAACATTTTCTACCGCCAGGATCGGCTGACCTGCAGCAACTGTACCTACCAGAGGAACATTGACCATTTCCCTTCTTGTGAGATTAAATTGATCGTCCACGATTTCAATGGCACGCGGCTTTGTGGGATCACGGCGGATATAACCGTTTTTTTCCAGTGTCTCCAGATGGGAATGCACGGAAGAAGTAGATTTCAGATTGACTGCCTCACAGATTTCACGTACCGCAGGCGGAAATCCGCGATTCAAAATTTCGTGCTTGATATAATCAAGAATTTCCTGTTGTTTTTTGCTTATTTTTCCATACGCCATATTGATAGATCCTCCCGAACAAATAAATAATTCTTACACAACAATTCTTTTATTCACATTATAGCATAGAGAGTACTGATATGCAAACAGATATTCGGAATGTTTGTTCGATAATATAAGCAGATATATCTATTCCACAAACCATAGTTTAACGAATAGATTGAGATAAAAAAACAAAAACAGAGACATCTGACTTTTTTTGCAGAAAACCTCTGTTTTTCATTTATATATATATGTTTTAACCAGGCTGTTTGACATATTTCATAGGATCTACTCTCTCCCCATTAAAAATCACACCGAAGTGCAGATGAGGACCTGTTGAATTTCCCGTAGAACCTACATAGCCGATAATCTGTCCTTTTTTTACTTTATCACCAACATCGAGCCCACTTTCAAATTTGCTCATATGGGCATACTCTGTACGAAGCGAACCGGAATGGTTAATCTGTATCCAATTGCCAAATCCGGAAGAATCATATTGACGGGTTACAATCGTTCCAACTGCCACTGCATAGATTGGTGTTCCTGTAGTTGCAGGAATATCAATCCCTTTATGGTTGGTACTTCCGATTCCACCTGGTGACTCCCGATTGCCAAAGTAACTGCTGATATATGACCAGCTGCTTGACAATGGCCAGCGAAAATTGAGTCCTGTCGTCGAAGTTCCATTATAATTTTCGATCAGTGCTCCATCACTTCCCACATAGTAGGCAGCGGAAATCCAGCGATTTGTCTGCATAATACCGGCAGAATTAAAATAATATTTTTTCCCGCTTATCGTTACCCACCCTGTCTGCATCTGACCGGAAGAATTGAAATAATATTTATTTCCGTTGATTGTTTTCAGACCAGTTTGTCTGGCTCCGTTGCTGCCCAGATAATATCTATAATTACCGGATTTTAACCAACCCGTTGCTTTAGAAAAACGGGGATGTCCGTTTTTGGCCTGAGGGCGGAAATAATAGTACTTACCATTGATTTTTTGCCATAAGACAGCAAGAGAACCGTCCGAAGTAAAATAATAGTACTCTCCTTTCTGACTTTTATACCAACTGGATTTCATAGCGGATCCGATCCATTGAAATCCTTTTGGCTGTTTGCGGAAATAATAACGATCATCGCTTATATTTTTCCATCCCAAAGACATTGCGCCTTTTCGTTCCGGATCCAGATAAAAGGTCTGATTATTTAAGGTCATCCATCCTTTTTGGATGGTTCCATTTTTATAATAATAATAATTGCCGTATTTGGTAAGATACCAGCCAGTAGCACTGGAGGAATTTTTGATGTCAGCCATTACCATATTGCTGCTCGATGCGGCATGGACTTCTTTTGCCCGTCCAAAAACAATCAGGGCCATCACGCCTGTCAGAACCAGACAGCTTAAAAAATATTCAAATCTTTTTCCTGTTTTATTCCTCATTATGCACTTTCCTACCCTTTTCTTTGTATACTTTACGTTATTTAATGAATTATAGATTCATCCAAAATAATTGTAAATGGTCCGTTGTTGACAAGTGATACTTTCATATGTGCACCAAACACACCTTTTTCAACTATAGAAATACTTTCTTTTGTTTTTGCAAGAATATATTCATATAACTCTTCTGCTTTTTGAGGATTTCCTGCTTTTACAAAGCTTGGACGATTTCCTTTTTTGCAGTCTGCATACAGTGTAAACTGGGAAATCAAAAGCACCTGTCCTCCCACATCTTTGAGAGCCAGGTTTGTCTTCCCATCGCTATCCTCAAACAATCTTAAATTTACCATTTTTCTGACAAACTTGTCTGCGATCTCTGTGGTGTCTTCTTCTGAAATTCCAACAAGAACGAGAAAACCTTTTCCAATTTTCCCTACGACTTTGTCATCCACAGAAACGCTGGCTTCATCTACCTTTTGAATTACAAATTTCATGTGATTTGCTACTCCTTATAAATTTTATTGATAATCCTGTATCTCTGTAGAAAGATTTTTCTTTTTCAGAGAACGGCTGATTCCTCTCCAGCACATTGCATAGAGTACGGCACAGACCGGAACACCGATAAACATACCAAATACACCAAATAATCCTCCTCCAATAAGAATGGAAAGAATAACCATAAAACTGGATAATCCAGTTGAGTCTCCGAGAATCTTCGGGCCCAAGATATTACCGTCAAATTGCTGCAGTACTAATATAAAAAAGATAAAATACAAACATTTAATCGGACTTACCAGAAGAATCAGAAATGCGCAGGGAACTGCGCCAAGATAAGGTCCAAAAAAAGGAATCACATTGGTGACACCAATTACGACACTTACCAGTACAGTATAAGGCATTTTTAAAGCAGAAATTCCGATGTAGCATAAAATTCCGATAATAAAAGAATCTAATATCTTTCCGCCAATGAAACCACCGAAGGTTCTGTCTGTAAATCGAAGATTTTCCAGAAGCTGTTCTGCTTTCTTTTGTGGAAGAATCGCAAACAATGCCATTTTTACCTTGCCTCTGAACACTTCTTTATCCGCAAGTATATAAATAGATACAATAATTCCGATCAATGCATTTTTGAGAAATGTAATGACTTCCAGAATTCCAGAGGAAAAGTGCAGCAAAAGATTCTGCAGCTGAGGAAGGATATCCTGTGTCAAGTACTGCTCCATTTTTAAAGAATAACGATCGATCATTCCCACCACAAGACTGTTGATATCTGCATTGTTTTCCAAAATATGTGTAATCCATCTTCTTATACTGTCCACATAGAGAGGAAAATTATTGATGATGTTGACAATACTTTTAATAATCTCTGGTAAGATCATAATAATCAGTGTGTAAACAATCATGAGCATAAATGCGACTGCAAGGAGCACTCCCAAATAGCGTATAAATTTGCTTTTGCGTTTTGTGATATTTACCTTTTTTTTCTTCAAAAAAGGATACACGAGTGTATTTTCATAAAATTTTAAAAGAGGATTCAACAGGTAAGCAATGGCAGCACCGTAAAGTATTGGCATAAGAATATTTAAAATTTTTTTGATGCCATCGATTAAAATCCCCATATGAAAGATTCCAAAATAAAATAACAGACTGGCAGCAATCACCAGAAACCCAGTCATACCCCAGTACAGATATTTGTTGTCCCAACGAAATTTCATGTAAAAGTAAGCCTCCATCTTAAAATCCTTTTAATTATAACATAGCTTAATGAACTTGTCACATTTTTTAAAAAAATATAACACAATATAAACAAAATATACTATAATAAATCGTGTAGATCAGGTCTGCAAGATTCTGATTCTGATGAATGACAGGAAATGAGGAAAATAACAATGAAATTACAGCAATTATTAAGTGTGACAAGAAAAGCCGTTGATGAGTTTCATATGATTCAGGAGGGAGACAAAATTGCCGTTGGCATTTCCGGGGGGAAAGACAGTCTGACTCTTCTCTATGCACTCCATGGACTTCAGCGCTTTTACCCGAATCATTTTGAACTTGTTGCAATTACGGTTGATCTTGGATTTGAGAATTTTAATCTCGAAAAAATCACAGAATTGTGTAAAGAACTGGGAGTGCCTTATGAAGTGGTACATACAGAAATCGGCAGTATTATTTTTGAGGACAGAAAAGAAAGCAACCCCTGTTCTCTCTGTGCAAAGATGAGAAAAGGGGCGCTTAACGAAGTCGCAAAAAAATTGGGATGCAATAAAATCGCTTACGCACATCACAAGGATGATGTTGTAGAAACCATGCTGCTCTCTCTGATCTATGAGGGACGTTTCCATACTTTTTCACCGGTTACTTATCTGGACCGGATGGAATTGACACTGATTCGGCCATTGTTATTTATGGATGAAGCAGATGTCATTGGCTTTAAAAATAAATATCAGCTTCCAATTGCAAAAAGTCCCTGCCCTGCCGATGGAACAACCAAACGGGAATATGCCAAAAACCTGTTAAAGGAATTGAATCATCAAAACCCAGGAACAAAAGAACGTATGTTTACGGCCATTCGACGGGCAAATCTTTCCGGATGGTCTACAGAGATTCCTCAAAAATCTTGAGAGCTTCAATGATAAGCCGAACGGAGCCTTCCGTACCAAAGATACCGCTGTCTACACAGAGATTATAACCGCTGGCTTCGCCCCAACGTTTATTTGTATAGTAGTTGTAATAACTGGAACGGCTCTTGTCGGTCTTGTTCACGGCATCTTTTGCCTTTGCCATACTCAAATGATATCTCTCACTGATGCGCTTAATGCGGGTATCCAGATCCGCATGAATAAAAATACTCATACAGTTCTTCATATCTGCGAGTGCATAATCTGCACACCTTCCTACCATAACGCAGGGACCTTCCTGCGCCAGCTTTTTGATGGCGTCAAACTGAGCCAGAAAGACTTTATGATTCATTGGCATATCTGAAAAAGCTGCGGACGAATATCCGAAGGAATAGGTATCCATAACGAGAGAATATAAAAAACTGTTTGTTGGTTTCTCATCATGGTTTTCAAACAATTCTTTGCAGATACCGCTGTCATTGGCTGCATGTTCCAGAAGTTCTTTATCATAACATTTGATTCCTAGTTCGGCGGCCAGACGCTGACCAATAACACGTCCGCCGCTGCCATACTGTCGTCCAATGGTAATCACTGTTTTTGTACTGCCCATAATCATTCCCCTTTCTTCTGTCAAATTTATGTCGTTTAAGGCGAATTATTCCTGCCTTTTATATTATAGCAATATTATATAGCATTTTTTCTCAAAATCCTAGCTGTTTTTTCTAAGATTTTCAAGCAATTGCGAAAAATAATCCGGCAAAGGTGCTTCCACCTCCAGATATTTTCCAGTAGCAGGGTGAATAAATCCAAGAACCATCGCATGCAGTACCTGACCTTCCAGTTTATATGGCCATTTTGCCTTTGTATAAACGGAATCTCCGAGCAGAGGGTGGCCGATACTGGTCATGTGGACACGAATCTGATGGGTCCTTCCTGTTTCGAGCTGGCATTCAATATAGGTATATTTCTGGAAATTCTCCAATATGTGATAGTGCGTCACTGCTGGTTTTCCGTTTTTGTAATTAATTGCCATCTTCTTTCGGTCAATCGGATGGCGTCCAATAGGTCCTTCTACCGTTCCATCCTCGGTAAGATTTCCAAGAACAATGGCACGGTATTTTCTGGTGATAGAATGTTCCTTCAGCTGCATGGCAAGTGCACGGTGAGTTGCATCGTCTTTGCAGATGACGAGTGCTCCTGTAGTATCCTTATCAATGCGGTGTACGATTCCGGGACGAAGCTGTCCGTTGATACCGGAAAGATTTCCCTGGCAATGATGCATAATGGCATTGACCAGTGTTCCGCAAGTGTGTCCTGCAGCAGGGTGTACCACCATTCCCTTGGGCTTATTGACAATCAAAAGCCACTCATCTTCATAAAGAATATCAAGAGGAATGTCTTCCGGAAGAATTTCAACCGTCTCCAATGGAGGGATAGAAATACAGATTTCTTCCCCCACACGAAGTTTATAATTCGCTTTGATCTTTTTGCCTTCTACCAGAATGTTTTCATCCTTCAAAAGCTTTTGAAGATAAGAGCGTGACCATTGCGGGTAACAGTCACTAAGATAACGGTCAATACGAACACCTCTTCCCTCTTCTCCTATCGTAAGAATCTCTTTGTTCTCTTCACACATTATTTCTTCTCCTTCTTTGCAGTAAATGAAAACAGAAGATCAAAATCTTCTTCCTTATAATAGAAAATGAGAAGCACAAAGAGAATCACCATACTGACAGTTACATAAATATCTGCCACATTGAATATCGGAAAATGAATCAGTGAAAAATAGAAAAAATCAATGACATATCCAAGGCGTATCCGGTCAATGAGATTACCCAGTCCTCCTGCGATCAGAAACAGTGAAATGATCTGAACTGGAAGATATTTTCTGTCCATTGGCATGCGGCAGTAAAAAAATATCACTGCTGTTACAAAAACAAAGAACAGCAAAATAAACAGCCACTGCTGATTCTGAAGAATGCCAAAGGCAGCACCTCTGTTTTCCAGATATTCCAATTCCATCACACCCTTAATCCAGATGATATTCGGCTGATTTTTCAGATAAAGAACAGCCAGGTGTTTGGTAAACTGGTCCAACAAAACTAATACTGCAATCATCAGCATTCCGATGGCAATAAATGTTTTTCGTTTTTTAATTTCCATCTCTATTCTCCTAAAATATACTGAATACCGGAAAGAATTTCTTCATCGGTCAGACTGGTGTCCACGATCGCAGTTCCCATGTTTTGAAGGAGCACAAATTTGATGCTTCCCTGACTCATTTTCTTATCTTTTTTGGTTGCTGCCAGAATGTCCCTGGCATCCAGATTCGCTACACGGTTTGGCAGTCCGTATGTGCGATTCATCTTTTCAATTGCAAACAGGTCTTCTGTGGAAATCAGACCGCGCTGCTGAGAAAGATATGCTGCCGCTGCATATCCAACGGCCACACACTGACCATGAAGCATGGAAAATTCTTTCAATTTTTCTACCGCGTGTCCAATGGTATGTCCGAAATTGAGGATTGCACGGATTCCCTTCTCAGTAGGATCTTCTTCTACCACATCACGCTTGATCTTACAGCTTCGATAGATCATTTCTGCCAAAAGCTGCGGCTGTCTCTGGCGGATTCCCTCCTGATTTGCCATAAGCCAGTCAAAAAGATCTTTGTCGGCAATTAATCCCGCTTTGATGATTTCTGCCATACCGCAGGCAAACTGCTCTTCGTTAAGAGAACGGAGCGTAGAAAGATTCATATATACCAGAGAGGGCTGGTGAAAAGCTCCTACCATATTTTTATATTTTCGAAAATCAACGCCAGTCTTTCCCCCGATACTGCTGTCTACCTGGGAGAGCAATGTAGTCGGCACCTGAATAAAACGGATACCACGCAGATAGGTAGCTGCTACAAAACCAGTCAGATCACCGGTAACACCGCCTCCAAGGGCAATCAGCATATCTTTGCGGTCAAAGCCTTCCAGGATCAGATGTTCATAGACCTCCTGTACGGTCTCGATGTTTTTGTTTTCTTCACCTGCCTGAAACGTAAACACGGTGACTTTATGGCAGCAGGATTTCAATTGCTCTGCCAGTGTATCCGCATACAATGCACCTACGGTGCTGTCTGTCACGATGCAGGCACGATAAAAATGAATCTGATCCTGCTCAAGTTCTGCGGCAAAATCCTGAAAATCTTCCCGATAGCAGATTCTGTATGAGAATTCATTCTCTCGTTTTACTGGTAATTCTCTGTTCATAATAAATTCCTCCTAAATATAACGATTGATTTTTACAAACAATCGTCCCTTTTTTGACTGTCCGCCAGATTCTATAAATTGAAATTTTCCCTTTCCTCGCAGAGAAATAATATCTCCTTCTTTTAATTGATAGCCGTTGGATGTAATCTGTTTTCCATTCACAAATACATTCCCGTTTTCGATATTCTGGACAAGGCTGCTTCTGGAAGCATGAAAAGCCAGTGCAATGACACTGTCCAGGCGCAGAGAAGCTACAGAACCTGTAATTGTCTGAAATTCCAGAGAGGGAAGTTCCTCCGGCTGTGTTACCAGTTCCGTCAAAACATTGGTATGACGGACACGGCACAGATTTTCTATGATAAAGTCTGTCATATGCTCCTGACAGAACACGTAAGCCCCATCCTTTTTCACAAGGATATCTCCCATCGTAGAACGTTCAATTCCAAGATGAACCAAAGCACCCAGATAATCCCGATGAGTGAGCGGATACTCAAATTTGGCACCTTTATTTAAGATACGGATGCACCGGATGGGATAATCCCAATCATAAGAAAGAGCATCAGGAATAAATGCTACTATCTGACGCTCTGCAAAATCATAGCCGCCAAAGGAACCCAGATGTATTCCTGGATTCCTGTTTGTCAGGCTATTTACCATATGTAATTCATTCAGATTCAGAAAACCGGTAAAGGTTACAATATCTCGGTTGTAAGCCATATCGGCCAGCTCCTGAATTCTCTTTTCAAAAAAATCATCTCTGTCCATAATGAATACTGCTGACTCCTAGTAATTGGAACGAATGGATGGAACCGCATCTCCAAGAATATTCTGGAAATCACCGGATACATCTACGTTGTAAGGGGTAATGATGAAAATGTAGCTGGAAATCTTCTGAAGGCTTCCCCCAAGAGAATAACAGGAACCAGATGTAAAATCAATGATTCGCTGTGCAAGATCTACGTCTACACCTTCCAGATTCAATACAACGGTACAATTGTCCACCAAAGTATCTGCAATTTCTCTTGTATCTTCCATAGAAACTGGTTTGATGACACAAACTTCCATAGAAGCAGTAGATTTCTTGGCATTACGCATTGGTGTGATTTTGGAAGATGACTGTTTTGTCTGTTTTACAGGCTTTTGTGTAACCACCGGTGTAGGTGCCTTTGTGGCAGCAGTGGTCTTATGGGACGATTTCGACTGTTTAACAGGTTCCTCCTCATAACGGTAATCATCAGCATCGCTTTCCGTTTCTTTTTTGAATTTATCAAAAAATTTCTTTTTAGGCTTTGTTTCCTCTTCCTCTTCCTCAAAATCATCATCAAATTCATCATCGAAAAGCTCGTCATCATACTCATCATTTAATTTAATGGCATCTAAAAACTTATCAAAAAAACCCATGTTTAATCTCCATTCTATAAATTAATTTCTATACTGCATAATTACGTGCACCAAAAATTCCGGTACCAACACGAACCATGGTGGCGCCCTCTTCGACTGCGACCTGATAGTCACCGGTCATACCCATACTTAAAACACGCATATTAATATTATTAATGTTTTTTTTGCCGATGTCAACACTTAATTGTTTTAAATCCCGAAAAACTTGTCGATTTTCTTCCGGATCATCCACAAATGGAGCAATTGTCATCAATCCTTCCACCTGAATGTGAGAGAAATCTGAAATTTTTTCCAACAAAGGAACGACCTCGTCCATTTTCAGACCAAACTTTGTATCTTCCTCCGCTACATTGACTTCGAGCAGGATTGGCATAACAAGGTCATGCTTGGCTGCTTCGTGTTCGATGGCTTCTGCAAGCCTCAAAGAATCTACGGAATGGATCATATCTACCTTATCAATGATATATTTAATCTTATTTCTCTGAAGATGTCCAATCATATGCCAGTGAATATCTTTTGGCAGTTCCGGATATTTTGCAGTAATCTCCTGAACCTTGTTTTCTCCAAAGAATCTTGCCCCTGCATCATAGGCTTCCTGCAGTATCTCTACAGGCTTCGTCTTACTCACCGCAATCAAAGTGACTTCCTCTGAATTGCGGTGACTCTTTTCACAGGCTTTCTCGATGTTCTTCTGTACTTCTCTCAGATTATCAGCAAGCATTTTTTTCCTCCTAAATCTTAATATAAAATGTCTTCTTCATTTACATCGGACGCATCATATACAATGTGATCATACTGGGACAATCCATATGCCGTACCCTTTTCGACAATACAGTACTCCTCATTCTGATCAATGATCGAGATTCGACGGAATCTTGCGTATCCCTCATTGATACAATAAACGCCTTCCAGATTGCCGGTATCTTTGATGACGTAAGTATCATCGGTATCTGGATTGACCAAAACAGTCCCCTTCTCAAATGCGGATTTTTCCACATAGAAATTGCCGTTTTTTTCCTCATAGACAGTTGCACTTACAAATTCCGTTCCAGATTTTGTCTTCACAAGGAACCCGGCACTTCGGTCATCTCCGCCTTTTGTCTGATATGAATCAGGAACCAGATAAAATTCCTTTGTAATGATCGATGAAATAGGAATTTTGAGACCTGTCTGTGTATTGGTTACGAGTTCAATGTCAAGGAAACGGTCGGACGCATAACGTGTCAGTCCGTTATTAAAATCAATTTTTCCATATTTTCCGTTTCCAATCTCAACAATTGACAGTTGACCAATCTGGCTGAGTCCATCTTTTAAAAATTTGACACGAATATATTGACGGTCGTTTAACTGTGTGATCTGTTTTGCACTGAGAGGAATATAAATACTCCAGCGTTCGTCTGTGATGATCGTGTACACATCATTTCCAGCCTGGATTGCATCACGTGTTTTCAGATCCTCTTTATGATAGGAATTCTGGTCAAAATCTTTCTGAGAAATCGTATCCGCTGTAATGTCCTCATATCCATCCTTGGAATACAGTATGATGCCGTCCTCTGCTGTTCTGCATAACGTCTGATTTCCAAGCGTCAAAGCGGAAGCAGCCGTATTATCAGAATTGCTATCTGAACTGCTGTCTTCCCCGGAATCGGTAGTTGAATCCGATGATGTCGTGTCATTGACACCTGCATACTGCAGAATGTTTCCTTCTAATTCAGATTTAAAACTGTACACACTATTAAAATTACTTGGACGAAATCCGTAGGAATAACTGCTCATCTGCTGCCGCACTTTTGCCAGATCCTCGGCATCTAATTTGATGTCAGAGGTTTGCAGCGGCTGACTGCTGATTCCGTATACAATACCGGATGCATTCAGTTTTGTTCCCTCCCTGGCATAGTAGTTTATATATCCTCCTATACTGGAAGATACAACCGTTTCTTCATGAATAGCCAGACCTGTGTAAGTCTCATTTCTGGATAACGGACCGTTCAGAACCTGATAGGAAGTAAAATGATTGGCAGTCAAATACATAAACATGGAAATTACCATGTAAATAAACAAAATGCCAAACAGAATTGTTCCTATATTTAAGGTAAATATTTTCTTCAGAGTATCCAGAACCACCGCAAGGACCGGTGCTTTCTTTTTATCGTTGCCAGCCACAAAAATATCTCCTTTATATTTCGATTACTATTTTTTTTAACTGGAATATTCTATCACAATTTGTCTTATCATGCAAGGATATGAAAAAAACGAAGGCACCATCGCTGATACCTTCGTCCATTTTCCATTTTTTCTTTTATAAAGCAGTGACAATCTGTGCCTGGAATGATTCCGGAATCTCTTCTTTATCAAGAGACATACTGATCACAAATGTAATGCCATATTTTGATCCGATATCATTCAACTGCTCTAACGTATTTGTCACATCTTTTCCTTCCAATTTTGCAATTGTCAGGAATCCGTCTAAATACACCTGCTCAAGGTCATGATCCTGGGAGATCAATCCACAGATAAATCCAACAAACTCATCACTGTTTTTCAACGGATATTCTGTAACGTTGATAAGACGAATCTTGTTATTCAATTCATACATATGTTTTGTGCTCTTGTCTAAGTATACAATGCTGCCGTTAGCAGTTTTTACTTCACTGTTTACTTTATCTAAAAGTACTTTTGTTTTGCCTTTGCCTTTCTTTCCAACTATCAGTTCAACCATCCTGTTTTCCTCCTTAGACATATGTAATAATCGGTAAATTTACCAAAAGCTTAATTTCTATGAGTTCAATTATAGTGCATTTAGACAAAAAATTCAATCATTATTTCACTTTTTTATCAATTAATATTATTGAGCAGCGAATTCATCTGTTCATACAGCAATTCTTTGCTGGCTGCATTGGAAACAATGGAGATAAAAGGCGCTCCATAGGCATTCTGTGTGATCAGCGCAAGGCAGTTTCCGGCTTCTCCTGTCGTTCCTGTTTTTCCGCCGAGTACAGTCACACCCATAGGCGGTGTTGCCTCTCCTGTCAGATAGTGATCGGTCGCAGTCAGTGTTGTAGTTTTTAAAGAGCCATCATAGCTTTCGTATTTTACCGTATAGGAAGACAGTTGTATAATAGAAAGAAAATCAGGGTTCTTCATAGCCTCATTTAACATCAGATAGATATCGTATGCCGTTGTATAGTGATTTTCATCCTGCAGCCCGTGAGGATTGGTGAAATGTGTTCCAGTCATACCAAGCGCCGCTGCCTTCTGATTCATCATTTCCACAAAATGCATTTCGGTCTGGCCAATGGTTTCTGCAATCGCGGATGCGGCATCATTACCCGAATAGACAAGCAGACAGTCGATCAGATCACCTAATGCCACCTGGTCTCCAGGAACAAAACCACATACCTGAGAACCTGATTCAAGATTTACATTATTTTCACTGATGGTCACGATTTCATCCATGTTTCCATTTTCCAGAGCAAGCAGGGCTGTCATGATCTTTGTCATACTCGCCGGATACAGTTTTTCATACAGGTTATGCGAATATAAGACCTTTCTGTTATCCAGATCAAACAATGCACCATTTTGAGACTCCAGAAGTTCCACGCCATCAAGTGCGACATTGTCATCTCCCACACAAAGATTAGAAGCAAAAGAAACTGCTCGCTGGCTGTCACTGTTGTTTCCGGTAAAAGGAAATTCGGAAGCGATATTGTAAGGCTTTTCAAGTCCTGCCTTGCCTCTGTCTCTTAAAATCATGACGCACCCTGCAATAGCAGCTGCTACAACCAGAAGAACGCAGGTCAGCCAGACAGTATGAAGAATCCTTCTTCTGCGCATACGCTGTATTCTCGTTAATCGTTTTCGTCGTCCCCGTTTTTTTCTATTCATCTTTTTCTTTCTACTCCTTTATGAACCAAAGATTTGCTGGCTGCATCTGAATATGCATTTTGCTGAAGTCCTACGTTGATCACAAGTCCCATACCGATAAAAAGACTCCACAAAGAAGTCAGACCATAGCTGACAAAAGGAAGCGGTGTACCTGTATTTGGCATCAGGCCGGTGGCAACACAGATGTTGATAAAGCTTTGAAAAGCCACAATTGTACCAACTCCTGAACAAATAATCTTTCCGGATAAATCCTTTGATTTCAGTCCGCTTCGCACACATTCTACAGAAATCAAAAGCAGCAGTACAACAATTGCGAGGCATCCGATAAAACCAAGTTCCTCTCCGGCTACTGCAAAAATAAAGTCTGTCTGAATTTCAGAGACAAAATTTCCGTTGTTGGCAGACAAAACTTCATTGTTATTGAGCCCTTTACCGGTCAATTGTCCTGAGCCAATCGCAGTGATGGAGTTCTGTTGCTGCTGAATATCATCGGAATATTCCTCGTTTTCCGGATAGAGAAAAGACATAATACGCTGCCGCTGATAGTCCTTGATCAGTTTCTGATCGGGCTGTACGACAATAGACAGAAAAATTACGACCAGCGGTATTGCAATCAGCAGAACTCCGCCGATAATCTTATATCCTAATCCGGCGACATAAATCATAACGCAGAACAGTACGACAACGGTGATGGTATTTTTCAGGTCTGGCTGGTTATAGATCAAAGCCAGCGGAATCAGCAGAAGTCCTACCGCTTTTCCAACCGTCTTCAGCTCGCTCAGGTCTTTTTCATGCAGCATAAAATATTTTGCAAAAAATAAGATTAACAATATTTTAGAGAGCTCTGTTGGCTGAAAGCGAATAAAACCAAGATCAATCCATCTGGTTGCACCGCCTGCCGTAGAGCCAAAAATACGGATACCAAGAAGCATGATAATATTAAATCCGTAAATAAACCAGTAAAAATTCAAAATCCAGCTGAAATCCATCAAAGATACAATCAAAAGAATGACCATACCACAGATCACGCCAAAAAGCTGTTTGGACTTCAAAGATTCCATGGCACTTCCGACAAGCAGTACACCGATGGTACTGATTGCCAGCAAAAGCACAACTAATTTAAAATTGTAGAATCGTAATTTGTATTGTTTTATCATAAATCCTGTTTTTTCTCCTGCATATGAAGTACCGGTATGACTGCCTCAAGAGTTTGTTTTTCCGGTATAAATCGAAATTTTACGTGCTGTGCATCTACAGGTATGTATTTTCCAACAGCCTGTATCAGATCGTTTTGCATCATAATCAGCATTTGCGCAGAACAGTCTATGCGTTCTGATAAAATCACTGTCTTCAATCGATCTTTTGCAAACTCTCTGGAAGTATGTTTTTTGGATAGAATCATAACCGTTCTCCTCATTTTCCTTTCCATACATCTGCGAGTCTTGAAAAGAAATTTTTCTTTTTGCTCAGATCGAGAAAAGGAACCTCTTCCCCTGCAATGCGTCGGCAGATATTTCGGTATGCATTTTCTGCCATAGAATCCTTTCCTGACAAAGGTGCACCCTGATTGGTTGCGACCACAATCTGTTCATCGTCCGGGATTGCACCGATCAGATCGACTGCCAGAATATCCACAACATCATCCACGGTCATCATATCTCCCCGTGCGATCATATCTGGACGAAGTCTGTTGATGATCAGCTGGATGTTTTGTATTCCGTTCGCCTCTAAAAGCCCGATAATTCTATCCGCATCACGAATGGCCGAAACTTCAGGTGTTGTTACCACCAAAGCTCTGGAAGCTCCGGCAATCGCATTTTGAAATCCCTGTTCAATTCCTGCCGGACTGTCCATGAGAATATAGTCAAATTCCTCCTGCAGCTGTTCTGTCAGTTTTTTCATCTGCTGTGGTGTGACTGCAGATTTATCTTTTGTCTGAGCAGTCGGAAGAAGAAAAAGTCCTTCTACCCTGCGATCTGCGATCAAAGCCTGTTTCAGACGGCAGTTTCCGGAAATAACATCAATCATATTGTATACAATGCGATTTTCAAGTCCCATCACTACATCCAGATTTCGAAGACCGATATCCGTATCGACCATCACAACTTTCTTTCCAAGCTGTGCCAGTCCCGTTCCGATATTTGCTGCAGTTGTCGTTTTTCCGACACCGCCTTTTCCAGAAGTGATTACGATAACCTCACCCATTTGTTCCATCCTCCCATTCTATGTCATTCTCTGCATCCGGCATTTTGCCTTAATCATTTGAAGTATTGCTTATGGTCGTAGTTGCAGTACCTGTCAGAATCTCTTCTTTGTTTCCTACATTGAAGGCATATTTCACAACGTCACTGGCCACAAGGCATGCATTACCGGAGCCATATCCATAGGGGATACGAACTGCCATGGCAATTTCCGGTTTATCATAAGGGGCAAATCCAATAAAAAGACCATGGTCAGGACGTATATTGGATTCCTGAGCCGTACCAGTCTTTCCGGCGAGCTGCACACCTACTCCGTTAAATTCTCCATGAGTGGAAACAACACGGAGCATTCCATCATGTACATCATCCCAGGTGCTCTGAGAAATATTCAGAGTACTTTCTATTTTAGGGCTGTTTTCCTGCAGTATATTTCCCTTGGAATCCGTTGTTTTATCAATCAAGGAAAGCTGATAGCTTGTTCCCTCGTTCGCAAGAGTGCTGACATAGCGGGCCAGCCCCACAGTCGTATACAGATGCGTACCCTGTCCCATGTAGGAAGGAATCGCCATCTCGTCAGATACGTGGGGAGCTGCCTCATCAATCTCAATCCCTGTCTTTTTATCCAGATCCAGCATACTTGCATATTTCTGCATGACCTGAAGACTACGACCTTCAGAGTACTCACCCTTAGAATCTCTTCCGGCATAATAACCAACTGTGTTGAAAAAGACGTTACAGGACTGTTCAATGGCTCCGCGAATTTCAAGATTGCCGTGTCCCTGCTTATTCCAACAGTTGATTGGCTGAACAATATCAAATTTACCCGTGCAATTGATGTAAGTATTGTCGTCAATCAGATGGTCCCCAAGCCCCGCAATGGCAGATACCAGTTTAAAGGTTGATCCAGGAGCAGTACGCTGCTGCGTTGCCTTGTTGAAAAATGGCTGTGACTCATCATAAAGCAGCTGATTGTAATAATTGACGTCCATATTGTTCGCCAGTCGATTGTTATCGTAGCCCGGGTAGGTGACGCAGGCAAGAACCTGACCGTTATTTGGATCTGTCAGAACAATCGAGCCGGAACAAGGGTCCAGAGCAAGCTGTCCAGGAGTAATCTCCAGAGAAGCAATTTTCTGAATCATAAAATCATAGGAACTGATCTGACCGCTTGCCAGACCTTCATACATTCCATCTTTTTTGGAAAGAAGCTTCTGATCATAGAGAATCATACACAGGTCTGTTCCGGAAATGACATCGTTCATCAGCATATACTTATATAGAAGACGACTGAACTGTTTGTCTGTCTTCAGATATTCTGTAATGTAATCACCGAGGGCACTGTAGACTTCCATGGAATCCAGATAATCTCCTTCTGTATGAAGCTGTGACAAGTCAATCCAGTTCTGACTGGCTGCATAAGTCAAATATTGCTGCAGACTGATGCTTTTTTCCGAATTCCATGCAATGTACATGGAGTCACTGGTGTCAATGGCAGCACTGGAGATGATCTTAAGTTTGGAAGTAAGCAGATCATTTACCACATAGTTGACATATTCCTGCATTTCTTCGTCCAGATCTTTGTATGCAGAAGTATTTTCGGCTGTAAGTTCATTCCTTATTCTACCAAATACTTCACTCTGTTTTTGTAGAAAACTGTTGTATAATTTTTTTTCTGTTGCAGATGCGTCGTCCTCCTCAAAATGAGAAATATCAATAACACTGTTTCCAATCAGAGCATTGTAAACATCGTAAATAGGAATCTCCACCTGGTTGGCATCTCCGATTGCCTCAAAATTAAATGTTTTCCCATTAAAAATCTGATTGATTAAAATACCCGCAATGCGCTGCTCCAGGATTTTGTAACAGGCAATCTGCAGATTTTTATCAATCGTCAGATACACATCGTTGCCTGCTTTTGGCTCAATTCGCGAAGAATCATCGATTTTCAGAACTTTTCCTAATTTATCGACATATACGGTCTCTTCTCCTTCTGTTCCCTGAAGTTCCAACTCCATATATTTCTCAATTCCGGTCTTTCCGATAATCGAAGTACTGTTGTATTCCGGATTCTCTTTTTCCAGCTCATCCAACTCCTCCGTAGAAGCTTTTCCTGTATACCCAATGATATTGGCAAAATAAATAGAATCTTGATACTCTCTTACCGAATCCTCCATGATATCGACGCCTTGCAGGGTATCTTTATTCTCCATCACACTGGCAACTGTCTCCTCACTGACATCTGTGGCGATGGTAACAGGAACATATTTTTTAAAACTGTTTGTAGACAGCGCATAGCGGATAATGGCAATGTCCAAAAGTTCCTGTCTGGTCAGTTCCTGCGGAAGCCCATATTCTTTCAGTTCTTCTTCGGTATATGCACGTTCACCGGTCAGAACAATGGAAAATCGTTCTTCTCCGAGCAAATATTCCATCATTTCCTCAGGTGTAGCGTTTTTTTCCGAATCTTCCATATCTTCAATCAGTGCACGACCATAAATATCTGCCCGGAAACGGTTAATCGTGATTTCTGTTTCTGTGTCAAAAACATAATTTCCGGCATCATCCAGGATAATATGGAAGTCACGGTCAGGTTCATCATGATTTTCCTCAAGAATCTGCAAAAGGCGATACGCCACACTGTTGAGTGTGAGATTTTTCTGACGCGTGGTTTCATAGCTTCCGTTATCTTCCAAAGTAAGCGAATACGACAGCCTGTTCGAAGCCAGGATATTACCATTGCGGTCATAAATCGTTCCGCGCGTACTTTTGATCGTTCTTTTTTTTGTGGTCATGACACTGAATTGCGAGGCATACTTTTCACCATCTACAATCTGAAGCTGAAAAAGATGCTGAATCAGCACAGCGGACATAAAAACAAACAGCAGGATGATTACTGTGGTTCTTTTTAATGTTATTTTTCTGAAAAATTTCTTTATCTTAGCAGCCAATTGGTGTTCCCTTCTTTTCTGTCCTGTTCCATAAAACGATAGTTGATAAAATAAAAAATTTTATAAGCAATTACTGTCAAAAGAATCGTATAGATTAGTTCCGGTATGATAATGCGCTCAAGGAAAAATAAAAAATGGATGCGTCCCCTCAGCAAAAAGGTAAAAACAAAAATTCCCATATTGTAGATCAGATCATTGAGCGCGACCAGAATCACCGGAACCTTGATATTGTTGTCGTAATAAATCTTACAGGAAAATCCGCAGAGGTAGCCGATTGCCATGTACAAAAAAGCATTGAGACCGACAGCGCCTCCAAAGCAAAGATCATCGAGAAGTCCTGTAAAAAATCCCACAAACATAGCAGTTTTGTTGCCGCGCATCAAACCGACAGATACAACAAAAATCACCAGCAAATTCGGAGAAATAGAACCGATGGCGATTTTTTGCAGTAAAGTACTTTGTAGAAAAAAGCAAACGACGGCAGTCAAAAACAAAATACATTTATTTTTCATTGTCGTTCTCCTTTGCCTGTTCTTTTAATGTTGTAATAACGAGAACTTCCTGAAGATTGCGAAAATCCACCGCTGGCACCAGATATCCGGTACTGGTAAGATTGTTGGCATCGCGTTTGATGCTGCTGATCGTCCCGATCAGAATTCCCTCCAGATATTTGTCGCTGATATGGGAAGTAACAATATTTTCACCTGCAGTCACACTTCCTTTATCATCTCGAAGCTGAGAAAACGAAATCTTTCCGCTGTCCATCAGTTCCAGACTTCCGGATACAATACAGGTATTGGAGTCGGCAAGAGTCATGGCACTGACATTGCTTGAATCATCAATAATCGTTCGAACAGTTGCCCATCCGGGTCCGGTCTCTGTCACAAGGCCCACAAGTCCTCCGTCTGCCAACACATTCATATTTTTTTGAATACCGTCTTTTCTGCCTTTATTGATTGTAAAAGTACTGTACCAGTTTCCTGGTTCCTTGGCGATGACCTGTGCGAGTACTTTTTCGTATTGATTATAATCTTCATCTACTTTATAAAGCTTTTCCAGACGCTCCAGTTCTTTTTGATCTCTTGCAAGCTGTATATTCTGTTCCTTAAGAGCTTCTACTTCATCATGCAGACGGGCATTTTCTTCAGCCAACTCCCGGACATCCTTGAAATTATTTCCAAAATCACGGATCCAGTTTCCAATGGTATTGATTCCCTTTTCAAAGGGGACCACAATGTACCCTGCACCGTCCTTCAATGGCTGCACTGAAATATCTGAAGAAAAAGTGGCAGCAAGCAGACTGATGCACACAATTGTGAAAATGACAAATATATGTTGATTTTTCAAATGAAAATTGTGTTTTTTCTTCATATTCTCCCCTATAATTTCCGCTGTTTCATGGGCACAGCCCATTTCTGCAGCTGTTTATCGTTGATGATTTTTTCCAGACCTGTTACCGTACTTTGTTCGTAAAGATCGGAAAGTGCGACTCCATATCCGGTGTACTCTGCAAGAAATCGATTGATATTTGGCAGTCGTGTACTTCCCCCAGTCAGATGAATGCCTTCTTTCAGAATTTCGTAGGAGATCTGCGGTGGAGTACGCTCCAGAAAGGTTTTGATTTCCTTTCCAATCTGAGTCATACATTTCAACAAAGCATCATAAATGATTTTGGAAGAGATCACCTCTTCTCGAGGAAGCCCGGAAAGGCTGTCGATTCCATAAACCTTTCTGGCCTCTTCTCTGGATGTATTCATATCTCCCATAACCACCTTTAATCTCCTGGCTGTCCTGGTTCCAATCTGAAGCTGACATACGCGGCGGATTTCCTCGCAGATTGCAAGGTTCATCTGTCTTCCTCCAATGGGAATGACCTTGCTGATAATCACTTTACTGTTTGCCAATACGGAGATCTCCGTGCTCTGCGCACCGATATTTACAATCATGGATCCATTTGTATTTTCTGGTGAAATCCCCAGTGCAATTGCATCTGCAATTGGTTTTTCAACAATCAAAACCTTATTTTTATTCATTCGACGACTGTTGACAATGATGTCATACGCGCGTTTTTCCAGCTGGGACAGGTCCATGGGAATGGCAAAATAAACCACATTTCCGAAAAGACATCTTTTTTCGATTTTATTCAGCAGTGTATACAAAACAAATTCCATACGAGGAATGTCTGCAATCATACCAAAAGCCATCGGAGAATCTACATGGATATTCGAAGGTGCTTTTTCGAACATTTCATAAGCTTCATCTCCCACGGCCAATACTTTACGGTCACTTTCCCGCACCGCAATCATATTTTTTTCCACATAAATCCTGTTTTTTGAGTGGGAATATATTTTTACGGTGCTGGTTCCCGTATCAATTCCATATTTTTTTCGTAATTCCATGATACTCCATACTTCCCTGTGATAACTAATGATTAAAAAAGATGCTCTTCCTGAAAACTGACGTAACTCTGGTCTCCGATAATAATATGATCCAACAAATGGATATCCAGAAGTTCTCCTGTTCGGCGGATTCTGTCTGTCACAAGCAGATCCTGTTCACTTGGGGTCGGATCTCCGCTCGGATGATTGTGTACCAGAATAATATTGACGGCATGATAACGAAGTGCCTCCAGAAAAACTTCTCTCGGCGAAACAAGAGAAGCGTTGACAGTTCCCCGAAACAATTCTGTTTCACCAAGAAAATTGTTTTTGGTGTCCAGCATCATGCAGATCAGACGTTCCTGTTCTTCATGACGCAGATATTCCATATAATATTCTGCAATGGTATCCGGACGATTAAAAATCAGCTGATATTTTGCCTGTGTACGCGCAAGGCGTTTGGAAAGCTCACCAATCGCTTTTATCTGAATCGCTTTTACCTGTCCGATTCCTGGAATTTGCATCAGTTCCTCCATCGATAAGTGGTGAATTCCTGCAAGTCCCTCATGACTTTTGCTGCATTTCATAATTTTTTGTGCCAGCTGTACAGCCGTACAGCCGCTGGTTCCGGTACGAAGAATCACTGCAAGAAGTTCTGCATCGCTTAAACTTTTTGTGCCGTATTCCAGACATTTTTCATAAGGACGTTCCCCTGCGGGTAATTCTTTCATAATTGTTTTGTTTTGAATTTCCATAACGATTCCTCCCTGACTCTCTTCAGTCCCGAAGCCGAAAGCAAATCGTATAGTTTATATTAGCACAGATTATTCAGCAGGTCAATTTGCAGGAACAGCAAATCGAAGAGCAATCTTTTCTGCAATTTTCAGTCCATCCATGGCAGCGGAGGTAATTCCGCCTGCATAACCGGCACCTTCGCCGCAAGGATAAATACCTTTTACATTACTTTCCATATGCTCATCCCGCTCAATGCGCACAGGAGAAGAGGTCCTGCTTTCGACACCGCTTAAGATGGCATCTGGTCTGGAATAACCGGGAATTTTTTGATCAAAAGAATCAAATGCCTCTATCAGGCTTTGACAGATTTCGGATGGAAGGCAGCTGCGTAAATTGGCAAATTTCCAGTTTCCTTTGATACAGGGGGTGATTTCTCCAAGACATTCGCTTTCACGATCCAAGGCAAAATCTTCCATCAGCTGTACCGGTACTGCTCCGTTTGCCAGTGAATAGGCAGCTTTTTCCAGTTTCCTCTGATATTGTACACCTGCAAGCGGATGATCCGAAGCAAAGTCTTGTGGACCTACGGTAACAATCACTGCACTGTTTGCATTTTCACTGTCTCGTTTCTGATAACTCATACCATTTACAGCCAGATGGCCTTCCTCAGAGGAGGCATTGACTACATAACCTCCCGGACACATACAAAAAGTATAGGCACCTCTTCCATTGGAAGTCTGCGCAGTCAGTTTATAAGCAGCAGCCCCAAGATACTTATTTTCCTCTTCGCCGTACAGAGCAAGGTTGATCATTTTCTGCGGATGCTCCACACGAACACCTACAGCGAAAGCTTTCTGATGCATGCTGAGATTATGTGTATACAGCATTTCAAATGTATCTCTCGCACTGTGTCCGATTGCAAGAACAAGCACATCCACAGGGATCGTTCTTCCATCTGCAAGAATCACACTTCGAACCCGATTTTTGGTAATGTCAAGGTCGGTCACCTGTGAAGAAAAGTAAAATTCGCCTCCCCAGGATTCTATTTTGTGACGCATGTTTTCTACAATTGTAATCAAAGCATCGGTACCGAGATGTGGTTTATGCTGGTAAACAATTTCTTCCGGTGCACCGCATTCTACAAAGATACGCAGCACTTCCCGATTTCTTCCAACCGGGTCTTTGACCAGCGTATTTAATTTTCCATCGGAAAATGTACCGGCTCCTCCCTCTCCAAATTGTACATTTGATTGCAAATCTAATGTTCCGTTTTTCCAGAAGACATCCACTTTCTCTTTCCGTTTCTGTACCTCTTCCCCTCGTTCCAGGATCAAAGGGCGATATCCATGCTTTGCCAGCATATAAGCACAGAAAAGTCCTGCCGGTCCGCTGCCGACAATCACAGGTCTTTGAGAAAGCAGTTCCGTTCCTGATGAAGGAAACTGATAGCGCATCTTTTTAGTAAACATAATATTTTTATCGTTAACTCTGCGAAGAATTTTATTCTCATGCGAAATGGAAACCAGAATCGTATAAACAAATTTTTTCTCCTGTTTCTTTCTTGCATCCAGTGACTGCCGGATGATCTCGTAAGAAAATTCTTGTTGTTTTCCAAGACGGAATAATTTTCGAATCTTTTGCTCCAGCTGTTCCTGTGTATGTCCGATTGGCAATTTTAACTGACTGATCTGTATCATATCTTCGTCCTTTCTTATACTTGTGCACTGTGGGCTCCGGCAATATGACCGGTTGCCCAGGCCCAGTGAAGATTGTAGCCTCCACAAATTCCATCGACATCCATCACCTCACCTGCAAAATACAGACGGCTCCATAATCTTGATTCCATGGTATTGCCATCAATCTGTGATACATCCACACCGCCGCTGCAAACCTGCGCGTAATGCAAAGATTTACTGTCTGTTACGGTAAGTTGGATGTGTTTCAGCCAGTGCAGCGGATTTCCTTCCGGAAGCATGGCAATGATCTTATCCGGCAAAATCCCTACAAACTGTTCTTTTTCTGATTTATAAGGGCAATCCTGCTTTCTCTGTTCCATCATCTGCTCCAGACCGGAAAGAGACATATCCGGGAACAGATCAACAAGCAGTTCTGCCTTTTTTCCCTCGTAAAGTGCTCTTACCGCGGCACCGCTCAGCTGAAAGACGGGAATTCCGGAAATGCCATAATCGGTAAGCTGTAATTCTCCTGTCTGGCGATCACAGACTTCTCCATCAATCAAAAGCTTTACTTTGCCGTTGATGCGCAATCCTGCCCATTTGGAGGTATTCACTCCCTTGCAGGCGAGAGGAACCAGTGCAGGAAGCGGCTGCCTTACGTTATGGCCCAGTTCCCGGATCAAGGCATATCCACTATCGTCCGCACCCGGTACATTGGATGCCGCAGATCCTGTCGCAATGATCAGACTATCACCTTTGTAAATCCATCCGGGTGTCTGAATGTTCCATTTTCCATCCAGCTGTTTTACACTTTCAATGACGCAGTTATGTTTGATTTTTACTTTCCGGTAGGCGGCTTCCATCAAAAGGACATCGCGAACAGATGCGGCCTGTTCGCTTCTCGGATACAGATATCCATTGCGTTCTTTGATTCCAATTCCAAGATGAGAAAAAAAATTCATCGTATCCTTTGGACTCCACTGAGCCAGTACCTGCTCCACAAAAGAAATATCTTGACAATGGTAACAATCTGCGTGCATATCCAGATTGCCAAGATTACATTTTCCGTTCCCGGTTGCCAGAATTTTCTGACCGCTCTTTTTTTCATGTTCCAGAATCGTAACGGCCGCGTTATGACGTGCAGCAGCAATCGCTGCCACAAGTCCGGCTGCGCCGCCCCCAATTACATAAACCTGTTTTTCCATCCCTGTATCCCTTTCCCATTATTCCGGCAATTTCACCAGACCGGCATTGACCATTTCCTGAAGAGATTTTAAAATACCGAATTTGCCATGCTCCCAGGTCAATCCACCCTGAAAATAAACGGCATATGGATCTTTCATCGGACCATCAGCGCTCAGCTCGATGGAGGATCCCTGTACAAAAGCTCCTGCTGCCATAATGACCTGACTGTCATATCCCGGCATATCCCAGGCCTCCGGATCCACATAGCTGTCTACCGGAGCCGCATGCTGAATTCCCTTGCAGAAAGCCACCAGTCCCTCTGGTGAGCCCAAAGTCACAGCCTGAATGATATCCTGTCTCGGCTCTGTACCGTTTGGAATCACCGGAAATCCCAGCTTTTCATATATATTTGCAGCAAAGACAGCGCTTTTTAATGCACTTCTTGTTACGGTAGGGGCCAGGAAAAATCCCTGGAAAAAAGAACCGTTCACGCCGAGACTGGCGCCTACTTCCTTACCGAGTCCCGGTGAAGTCATACGATAAGAGGCTGCATCTACATACTCTTTTTTTCCAACGATATAACCGCCAATCGGTGCCAGACCGCCGCCTGGGTTCTTGATCAGAGAGCCAACCATCAGATCTGCACCTACATCGGTAGGCTCGATCGTATCAACAAACTCTCCGTAACAGTTATCTACCATGCAAATGATATCGGAACGGATGTTTTTGATAAAGGCAATCAGCTCGCCAATCTGTTTTACAGAAAAAGAAGGACGTGTCTGGTATCCTTTAGATCGTTGAATCGTAACCATTTTCGTCTTTTCATTAATTGCTTTTTTGATGTTTTCATAATCAAAAGTTCCATCCTCAAGAAGATCAACCTGGCGGTAGACCACTCCATACTCTGCCAAAGAGCCACAGCTTGGACGGATTCCAATGACTTCCTCCATCGTATCATAAGGTTTTCCGACGGGTGAAAGCAATTCATCTCCCGGACGAAGATTTCCGAACAGTGCAACGGCCAGTGCATGCGTACCGCACGCAATCTGCGGGCGCACCAGTCCAGCCTCCGTATGGAAGGTATCTGCATAGACCTGCTCCAGCGTATCTCTTCCAAGATCGTTGTATCCGTATCCGGTGGACGGATAGAAACATGCTTCACATACTCTGTTTTTCTGCATGGCTTTGAGTACTTTTAACTGATTGTACTCCGTCACCTGATCCATTTGGGCAAAACGCTCTTTGAGAGAATCTTCCACCTGTTGTCCAAAACGATAAACCTTTTCTTCAATCCCTAGTTCTCTGTATAATTCTAACATGTTAATAAATCCCTCTTTCTCTGCAGATATTCTTCATATCTGCCAGTATTTTGTTATCGTCATAATTGTAATCCCGTTTGTTCATCCAGATCACGTCTTTTTCTCTTTTAAACCAGGTAATCTGTCGTTTTGCAAAATGCCTGGTATCCCGCTTCAAAATCCGCACGGCCTCATCCAGAGAATACTCTCCGTCCATCCACGCCAAAAGTTCTTTGTATCCAAGTCCCTGCATGGATACCATACTTCTGTCATATCCCATATCCCGAAGGCGGCGTACTTCATCCACCAATCCTGCTTCCATCATAAGATCGACACGCTTGTCGATCCGTTCGTACAGATGACTTCGCTCATCGTTTAATACAAAATATACAAGATTATATGGGCTTTCCTTTTCACTTTCCTGTTGATTGTGCCTGGAAATCGGATAGCCATTCAGATGATAAAATTCCAACGCACGAATGACACGTTTGACATTATTGGCATGAATGGAAGCAGCCGACGGCGGATCGATCTGCTGAAGCATTTGATGAAGTGCTTCCGGCCCCTGGTTTTGTGCAAGCTGTTCAAGGCTGCTTCGGTACGCACGGTCTTCTTCTCCTTCGGTAAAATCAATGTCTCTCGTTAACGCCTGGATATAAAATCCGGTTCCACCGACAAGGAGCGGAATCTTTTCATGTGCATAAATCTTTTCCATAGCCTCCTTTGCCATTTGCTGAAAACGTACGACATGAAATTCTTCTTCCGGTTTCAGCACATCCACAAGATAATGCGCTACCCCGTCCATTTCCTGCGGCGTGATTTTTGCAGAGCCGATATCCATATATTTATAAACCTGCATGGAATCTGCAGAAATAATCTCGCATCCCATCTGTTTTGCAAGAGCGATCGAAAGTGCTGTCTTGCCTACTGCAGTCGGGCCAGTCAATACAATTAATGGTTTTTTCATCATAAAAGCCACCTTATACAATTCTTCGAAATTTCTTTTCCAGTTCTGTTTTTGTCATGGAGATGATCGTCGGTCTTCCATGGGGACAATGATAAGGATTGTCCAGTTGAAGCAATTCATCGATCAGGCGGTCTGCTTCTGCAGAGGAAAGTTTCTGGTTGCCTTTTACTGCCGCTTTGCAGGCTGCTGTTGCCAGCTTATGCAGCAAAATATCCGGCGTTTGCTTTCCATCTTTATCCAGATCTTTATCCATATTTCCCAAAAGTTCCAGAAAGAGCGCTTTCTGATCTACTCCATACAGATTGGCAGGTACCGCACGAATGTTGTATTCTTTTCCGCCAAAATGCTCCAATTCAAACCCAAATTCTTCAAACAGCTGTTTATGAGCCTTCAGCAACTCTTCCTCTTCCATCGAAAGAGAAATGACAATCGGCGGGCTGAGGTACTGTGCATGAATATTTCTGCTTTTCAATTCTTTCACAATACGCTCATACAATACTTTTTCGTGAGCGGCATGCTGGTCAATGATATAAAAAGCTTCTTCATACTGCACCAACCAGTAAGTGTCAAATAACTGACCGATCAATTTATGTTGTCTGCGCGCCTGAACAGAAAGCATCGGCTGTTCCAGAAAAGATTCCTGATGAAAATTTTCCTGTGGTGCAGGCCTTTGCTCGGTAATCTTTTGTTCCGGTGCCTTTTTCACAGACTTTTCCGTGACCTCTGTTGGTTTCACTGCGGCAGCAGGATAAGAGGCTGTTTCACGCAGAACCTTCGTCTGCATGGGTTGCTGCAGCCTGCTTTTTTCAAAAGGTTCCGGCACACTTGCCCTGGAAAGCTTCGGTTCCTCTTTCTTCTTCGGCTGTTCCCGTTCAAATGAGACTTCCGGAATCAGTTCGCGCTGATAGAGTGCATCGGACAGTACACGATACAGTATCTGGTAGATTTCCTGTTCTCTTGAAAATCGTACTTCCATTTTTGTAGGATGGACATTGACATCCAACCCGTTACCCGTCATGGAAATCTGCAGAGAAACAAACGGAAATTGATGCTGCATCAAAAAACCCTTATAGGCATCTTCAATGGCACGCATCAGAATTCGATTTTTTACATAGCGCCCATTGATGTAGTAATTCTCAAAGTTGCGGTTTCCTCTGGATACGGTCGGTTTTCCGATATAGCCGTGTATTTCCAGTAATTCATTTTCAAAATGAATTTCCAGAAGCTCTCTTGTGATGTCGCGCCCATAAATCTGGTAGATGACATCCTTCTGATTTCCATTTCCTGATGTGTGGAGCTTTACTTGTCCATTCATCATATATTTAAAGGAAACTTCAGGGTGAGAAAGCGCCATCTGCTCCATCAGACTGCTGATATATCCGCCTTCTGTTGCGGCGGTTTTCAAAAATTTATTTCTGGCAGGCACATTGTAAAAAAGATTTCGGACCAGAAAAGTCGTGCCTTCCGGTGCGCCGATCTCCTCGATGGATTTTTCAATTCCACCTTCAATCATATAGCGGACACCTGCCATATCGGACGCTGTCTTTGTAATCAGCTCTACCTGGGACACGGCACTGATGCTGGATAATGCCTCTCCTCGAAAACCAAGAGAGGAAATTTCCTGCAGATCCTCGACTTTTTGAATCTTACTGGTCGCATGGCGCAGGAAGGCCAGCGGAACCTGGGATTTTGGAATGCCGCTTCCATTATCCGTAATACGAAGAAATGTTTTTCCTCCATCTTTGATTTCTACCGTCACAGCGGAAGCACCTGCATCAATGGCATTCTCTACCAGCTCTTTGACAACGGAAGACGGGCGTTCTACCACCTCTCCGGCAGCGATTTTATCAATCGTTACCTGATCTAATACTGCAATTTCTCTCATGATCTTCCTCTCCAATAGGGCTACATCTGATGGCGGACAATGGCATACTCATCACCATAGCGGTAATACGGGCATTCTTTGTAGGAACTTGTCACAAACCGATACCATTCGTCTTCATCCAGATTCATTTCGCATATATAACATTCATATTCCTCATCGTACTCATAGTGAGTACAGGAATCACATTTGCTGCTCATAGTCTTTTTCCTCCACAGCTTACCAGCGATTTTTCAGCTTGTTTTGCAGTTTATAAAGAAAGTTCATGGCATCCATCGGTGTCAGATGAGAAATATCTACTTCCTCAAGTTCCCGTATGATGTCATCATTTTGAACCGTATCAAACAGAGACATCTGTTCCATGTCCACCGGATCAAAGGACATTCCCCCGCTCTTTTTGGAGGACGCAATATCTTTGACTGTTGAGATAATATCGGTGTCCGTCAGCTGATCGACAAGTTCTTTTGCCCGCTGGATGACAGCATCCGGAACACCGGCAAGCTTTGCAACCTGAATGCCGTAGCTTTTGTCTGCGCCTCCTTTGACGATTTTTCGAAGAAAGACGATATCGTCTCCCTGTTCTTTGACTGCAATACAATAATTGTTCACACCTGGAAGTTTTCCCTCCAGCTCTGTCAGTTCATGATAGTGTGTGGCGAACAATGTTTTCGCTCCGATCAGCTTCGTATTATTGATATATTCGATAACTGCCCATGCAATACTAAGACCATCAAAGGTACTTGTTCCTCGACCAATCTCATCCAGGATCAGCAGACTGTTCGGTGTGGCGTTTCGTAAAATATTTGCTACTTCTGTCATCTCCACCATAAACGTACTCTGTCCGCTTGCCAGATCATCTGATGCACCAACACGGGTAAAAATACGATCCACAATACCGATATTCGCCTTACGCGCCGGCACAAAGCTTCCAATCTGAGCCATCAGCACAATCAGGGCACTCTGGCGCATATAGGTGGATTTACCAGCCATGTTTGGCCCGGTAATGATCGAAATTCTTTTTTTGTTGTTGTCCAGATAAGTATCATTGGCAATAAACATGTCATTGGAGATCATCTGTTCCACGACCGGATGGCGACCGTCTTTGATGTCAATGACGCCTTTTGTATTCAGTTTCGGGCGAACAAAATTATTTCTCTGAGAAACCAGCGAAAGCGACGCAAGTACATCAATGTTGGCAACCGCCTTGGCTGTCTGCTGGATACGTTTTACTTCTTCGCCGATTTTTTCTCTTACCTCCGAAAAAAGTGTATATTCCAGCGCATAAAGTTTATCCTCTGCACCGAGAATCATATCTTCCAGTTTTTTCAGCTCTGGTGTGATATAGCGTTCTGCATTGGCAAGCGTCTGTTTGCGCACATAATCTTCAGGAACAAGCTCTTTAAAGCTGTTCGTCACTTCCAGATAATAGCCAAATACACGGTTGTATTTGATTTTCAGATTTTTGATGCCGGTACGCTCACGCTCTTTTTCCTCCAGCTCTGTCAGCCATTGTTTTCCCTCTGATTTGGACCGGCGGTAGGTGTCTACCTCTTTGTTATATCCATCCTTGATAATGCCGCCTTCCTTCATGGCAAGAGGCGGGTCTTCTACGATTGCACTGGTGATCAGCGAACAAAGATCTTCCAGCACATCCATCTGCTGGCAGATTTCCTGCAAAAGCGGTGCTTTCAATTCTTCGAGATTCTGCCGGATATAAGGAAGCATAGAAATTGAGGTCGAAAATGCGATCAAATCTCGCGGATTGGCGCTTCGATAGCTGACACGGCTGATGATACGCTCCATATCATAGATTGGATGCAGATATTCCCGGATTTCATCCCGGATCATCGCCTGGCTGTTCAATTCTTCAACCGCCTCAAGCCTTGCCTCGATCGCTTCCACATCAATCAACGGCTGTTCCACATATTTGCGCATCATACGAGCTCCCATGGCGGTTTTCGTTTTGTCCAGTACCCACAGCAGAGAACCTCGTTTCTGTTTTTCACGGAGCGTTTCCACCAATTCCAGATTTCGGCGGCTGGAGCTGTCAATCAGCATATAACGGTCTGCCGAATACGGATGAATGGTTGTCATGTGACTCAGATCACGTTTTTGTGTCTCGACCAGATACTGAAACAGAGCACCGACCGCTATCGTTCCGCTGTCATAATCTTTCAGCCCAAGTCCCTCCAGTGTTCCCACATGAAAATGGAACATCAGCGTCTGACGGCATTTATCATCGTCAAAATACCAGGAATCCAGCGGATATACGGTAATTCCCAGACGATTTCGCAAGTCATCCAGGTCTACACCACTGAACAAAAGAGATTCATTACAGATAATCTCGGCAGGGGAATACTTGTTGATTTCATCCAGCAGTTTCTGCGCTTTATCGACTTCCGTCACATAACAGTCGCCTGTGGTAATGTCCGCAATCGCACAGCCAAAGGAATTCTCTACAAATACAATGCTCATCAGATAATTATTTTTTGTTTCATCAAGTGACTGTGTATCCAGATTTGTTCCAGGTGTTACCACACGGATGACTTTTCGTTCTACCAGTCCTTTGGAAGCTTTCGGATCGCTGACCTGTTCTCCGATTGCTACTTTATAGCCTTTTTCTATCAGTTTGTTAATATATGTGTCCACAGCGTGAAAAGGAACACCACACATGGGTGCCCTTTCCTCTAGTCCACAGTCTTTTCCTGTCAGAGTGATATCCAGTTCCTTAGATGCTGTCAGCGCATCATCAAAGAACATCTCATAAAAATCACCCAGACGATAAAATAAAATGCAGTCTTTATATTCTTCTTTTGTCTTTACATATTGCTGCATCATTGGTGATAATGCCATATTTCTATTAAAATCTCCTTATTTTACGTGTTTTTCGGCCTTTTATGAGGTCGATTTTGGGGTTACTACACATTTAGTACTCATTGTACATATCCTGTTTCCGCTTTTTCATTAATCCAGTCATATGTTATCATTCTTTGCATTTAATTTCAATAATTAGTTTCCCGATTGGGTCATTGTGAGCTATTGCTCTAATTTTTTCTTATGAACATAACTCTTCTTCCGTTGATAAAAAAACAGCGGTTTGATTTCTCAAACCGCCATAAACCATTCATGAAAATCGGATAATCACTTTCCCGTTTGTATGTCCTTTGGCTACCAATTTCATTGCATCGTTGATCAGAGAAATATCAAAAGTACGGTGATCAATCTGTGGAACAATATGCTCTGTTTCAACAATGCGGGTGATTTTCTCCAATTGTATCCCATCTGCACGCACAAAAAGGAAACGATATTCCTTGCCCTGCCGCCTTGCCTGCTTATCATATTTGGAACCTGCCAATGCAAACAGCGTCCTCTTGGCAAAGGAAAACCTGTTTTTCTGTGCAAATGCCTTGTTCGGCCCAGTGCGTAGGCTGAGCAGGATACCTCCTTTTTTCAGTACGGACAATTCTCGGGAAAATTCTTTTTCACCCAGTGCATCGATTACGTAATCTACATCTGACAAAATCTTCCAATAGTCTTCTTTGGTATATTCGATATATTGGTCAGCTCCGGCGGAAAGAATGACATCCTTTGCTCTGGAATTTCCCGATACAATGACACGAAGCCCTAACGATTTTGCAATCGGCACAGCCATTTGCCCGAAGCTCCCGGAGCCGCCGGGAAAAAATACCGTTTCCCCAGGTTTTGCATTCAGTTCTTCTGTGATTGCCTGATAAGCGGTCAGTCCAGTCAGGGGAATCGCCGCCGCAGAGGCAAAATCTAAGTTATCAGGCATATGCGCCGCCACATTTTCGTGGATTGCCGCATACTCCGCAAAAGCTCCGATTTTACTGACCGGAAGCCGTGAATAAACTCTGTCACCCGTCTTGAACTTTTTAACATATCTGCCAACTTTTTCAACAATACCGGCACATTCATTTCCCAGAGTCAGGGGCATTTTATAATCCTGTATCAGACGAACGGCTCCAGTCAGATTGAGAATATCCACCGGATTGACTGCTGCTGCCTTAATTCGGATCAGAATATCATAATCTCCTATTTCGGGAATTGGGATATCATGAACGGTAATATGGATATTTTTGCTGTATTGCGTGATTTGTGCTGCTTTCATTATGTTATGTTTTCCTCTCCCTGATTTCTGAAAATGCCTCCTGCTTACAGGAACAGCTCATTTTCTTTTCTTACCGAACAAGCCTTCTTAATTGCTATAGCCGCAATCGACACCATAGCGCCATTAACCTTTCTGGCATCATGAGCGCACAACTTGACACAGCGCATACAGGAAATGCACTTTTTAGAGTCTGCCGTAAAGTTTGCCGAATCAATAGCCTGTACCGGACATTTTTCCGCACATAAACCACACTTTACGCAATATTTGGTTGGTTTCGGAACAAGACCTGCACCGCCGCTCTTTTTGTAGGGACGGTTTCCCGGTATGGAAACGGCATTCTCATCCCTGGATGCAATCTGGGCAGCAAAACCCGCAAGCTGTTTTTCATCAGCTGCGTCCGGTCTGTTTGCGGCATACTGTGGTATAATGGAGTGCTCCGCAACAGCGGCAACCGCCGCAATGACTCGGAAATCGCTTTTTTTTGCGGCATCTTCCATTTCTACAAGGGTATCCTCATAAGCACGGTTTCCATACACGCAGACAAGGGTGCATTTTGCCCCGTTTCCTGCGATTTTTTTCAACCGCTCAATTGCAGCGACGGGTGCCCGTCCTCCAAAGGAAGGCATTGCAATCAGCACTTGATCTTCTTCATTAATAACACACCGAGAAAAATCTGTGTTAGCATCGCTCAAATCAATTTTCACAGTATTTTCGCTCCACTGTTTGCCGATGATGCGGGCGACTTTTTCTGTTCCGCCTGTGGGACTAAAGATGATTTCTACAACATTCATAAGTATATCCTCCTATTGTAATTCATGATTTCTCGAAATCTTCAGTAAACTTCTCCTTTTAATCAGACTGTCCGGCACAGCTAATCTCTGATCGGATTGCCGCAATGCAGTCTGCGAGAGTTTTTCCGGAAAGCATTCGGGCAAATGCTTCCTCAATATCCAGAAACATTCCGGTTAATACTGGCCGGATATGGCGGCCAACAATACACTGGTCACTGGAGTTTTGGTGAACATCCAACAGATGAATCTTCGGTTCTTCCATAACCGCCTGATAGATCTGAAGCAGTGTAAGCTGTTCCGGGGCAACTATCAGAGAATAACCGCTGACACCCCTATGACCATCAACAATCTCCGCCTTTTTTAGAAGCGCCAGAATTTTCCGAATGTAACTGGCGTTGGTACCAACGCTCCCTGCCATCTGGTCGGAATTCATCGGATTGGGGGACTCTGAAATCAGTATCAATACATGCACCGCAACGGAAAATTTTGTATCCATTCGATTTGCCCTCCTATCATTTTAGTTTCACTTTGTCTACGAAATACATTTCTATATTATCTTATGTATTTGTATCAGATACAGTTACATTATATGGTAATTAGAATAGTTTGTCAATATTTTCTCAATTTTGAAGATTTTATGAGTAGCCTGTTTCTGCTACTAAAAAAGAGATATCAACACGCCAAGAGTCAATATCTCTTTCTACTTATTATAAAACGCTTGTCAAGCATCAGGCAGACGCAGTAACCTTCTATTGTCGTTAGTTTATCTGAGCCAATGGTTTAGTGTTCTTGCCAAAACATTCAGGTCAATAGGTTTTGCAATATGTTCGTTCATGCCCACAGTTTTTGCGGCGTGCACATCTTCTGCGAAGGCATTAGCGGTCATTGCAATAATCGGAACCTGTTTGCAATAGCTGCGAGCCATAGCACGAATGGCTCGGGCGGCATCATAGCCGTTCATTCGCGGCATCTGGATATCCATAAAGATGATGTCGTAGTAGCCGTCCGGACAATCGTCCACCAGATCCACCGCATCCATTCCATCCACGGCGCGCTCCACGATGATGCCTGTCATACCGAGAATTTCCGCAGCAATTTCGGCGTTCAGTTCGTTGTCCTCCACAAGCAGTGCACGCTTTCCTGTCAGGTCAATGCTTCCTAACTCCACCAGAGGCTCCCTCTGACCCTGCTCCTCTTCGCCCACCAGAGCAGAGAAGGTTTTGACCAGTCGAGACCGGAACAGGGGCTTGCTGATGAAGGCGTTGGCACCGGCCGCACGAGCCTCCTGCTCAATATCCGACCAGTCGTAGGCAGAGATAATAATGATCGGCACATCCTCTCCAACCACCTTGCGGATTGCCCGCGTAGTGGCAATGCCATCCATATCCGGCATCTTCCAGTCGATGATGCAGGCGAAGTAGTCTCGCTTCTGCTCATGATGCAGCACCACACGCTCAATGGCCTCGGTACCTGTACAGACACCCTCGGCCTTCATCCCAAAATCATTGAGCATTTCGCAGCAGGATTCCAGACTCAACTCATCGTCATCTGCTACAAGCACATCCAAATCCACAAACTTATCATAGTGGATATCCTCAGTATCCTGGAACTTTAGATAAATGGTGACGGTAAAGCGGGAGCCGACACCCGGTTGACTCTCCACTTTGATGTCGCCGCCCATCATTCGAACAATGTTTCGGCTGATGGACATGCCCAGTCCGGTTCCCTGGATACTACCTACCCGATCATGCTTGGCTCTGACAAAGGGTTCGAAAATACTCTCCAGAAAGTCTTCTTCCATGCCAATGCCGTTATCTTCAAAGACGAATTCATAGCATCCCACCCTTGCCTGATTAGAAGGCTTTTCCGTGATGGACAGCTGAATTTTGCCGCCATCCGGCGTGTATTTCACAGCATTACTCATAAGATTGTTAAAGACCTTCTGGATGCGCAGGCTGTCGCCGATCACCGCCTCGTGAGTCACACCGGAAATGTTGACGCTGAGTTCATGGTGGTGTGACTCAATCTCGGAATTGGTCATGGTGAGCAGATTCTCCACCAAATCTGAAAGGTTGAACTCCTCCTCGACCAGGTCTACCTTGCCGGACTCAATCTTGCTCATATCCAAAACTTCATTGATAAGGCTAAGCAGGTGCTTGCTGGCATGGGTAATCTTCAGCAAGCTGTCCCGCACACGCTCTTTTTCGTCCAAATGGGCCACTGCGATGGCGGTCATGCCGATGATTCCGTTCATCGGCGTACGAATATCATGAGACATATTAGACAGGAAATCTGTCTTTGCTCTGTTTGCGGCTTCCGCTGCGTCAAATGCTGCCTGCAGCGCCATTTCCTGCTGGCGTTCCTTCTTGATCAGATCATCCACATTCCGGGTTCCGACTACAGCCACCAGACCGCCGTTCTTCTCGTGGACAAAAGACACTCTCGCCTGGAGGTAAATGATTCCATCATCTGTCAGCTTCTCGTAGGTAAAAGAATAATCTTTACCATCCGCCCGGATATGCTTCAGAGACAACTTCTCAAGAAATTCACTGCGGCTTGCGTCCGTAATCAGCTCTTCCGAATAGGCAAGAATTCCCTTGGACCAGCAATTATCATATCTGTGGAAATACTCCTCAATTGCCCGTCCTTCCTCATCCTCCGCACGATATGTCGTAACTACATCCGTTTCCGGATTGACAAGGAGAACCGAATAGTATTCCGAACCAAGTCCTTCTATGATTTCACTCTGTGCTTCGATCTCCCGTGCTTGCTTTAACTGACGCTGCATTTCTTCATTCACATCACGCAAACCCATGATAAATGTAACCGTTCCGTTATCATCCACAATTTTTGCTACATTCATTTCATAATAAGAGAGCTCTCCGTCCATATATCTTCTATATCCCAGTTTGTACAGACCATTCTCCGGAACCTGCTCCAAAAGGACATCCAAACCAGTCAATTTCCTGATCCGTTCACAGTCCTCAGGAACAATATATGTATCAATATATGTAGAGAGAACTTCCTTGTAGTTTCCCATCACCATCAATTTTCCCAGTTTTTCAGAACCCATACCGATTCCATCCGTCCGGTAAAGAGATATCTCTCCAGTCTCTGCATTGATCTTGAACAGGCTGTGGTATTCCTGACTGAGCGCACCGATAATACGGAACTGTTCCTCCTGAATCGTTCTATTTTTGAGTTCTTCCTCAACAATAGCGTCAACACAGCGGAAGCCTAAGATTATCTGGCTTTCCGTTTTATGCCGTGAATAAAACCGGATAAAGGAAGCCTGATAATAATGAATACCTGTTTCGTCGTCTATAACACGATAGCTGCAGGAATATTCATCGCTTTTTTCAAGGGCACATTTCACAGTTTCAACCGAGATGGCAGCGTAAAGGGCGGCTTTGTCCTCCTCCAGAACATATTTTGAAATATAGTGGTCCCAGGTATCCTGATAAGAGCGCCGTATTGTACGCTGATCCTCTGCAATCATGCTTCCTTTTCGCTTGATAGTCACAGCAGTATCATTGGCAAGATCAAGCAATACAACATCGGGGTAATCTCTGCTAAGTGCACCTGCGATTTCCATCTCATCCCGCATTTTTTCCATGGTTTCCAGTTCTTTTACCTTGGCATCATGGATAATACGACTGGTAAAAACCACATGGGAGAGTATGCCATCCGGTGTACGGTCTCCCTCAATAAAGGAGCATTCTGCCCAGAAAGGCTTGTTTCCCTTCTCCGGAGACACCCCTAAAGTGCTCAAATACTGTTTGGAGATGATTTTGCTGTTGCTGAGTCTCCGGTCCAATGTGGACAAGTCTACAAACTCCAACATTTCCTCGGTATAGGAAGGCTCCATCATGTGATAGCAGAAATAATTCATTCGTTCTTCTGCATCACCGGCTACGCCGATTTGCGCATGAATACGATCTGCAGATGCCAGCTCCAGGAAACTTCCGGTACACAAGTCAATGTAATAAACGGAAGTGTAAATCTCACTCATGGATTGAATAATCTGCATCCGATCCATCAGCGCCTGGTTGGTCTGCGCCAGCTTTTCGTGCATCATCCGCTCGGTTGCAATCTCGCTGTAACAGGTAGAAGCCGCGACGGATAGCAGTAGAAGATCGCCAGTGCTTTTACGGGGATTGTCCACACCGAGGAAGCCAACCACCTCACCGCTCACCATGATAGGAGCCGCCATGAGGCTTTCGATACCCTGAGGCTCAAGAATATCATAGGTCTTTGATCCGGGGTGATAATCCTCCGACAGGGAAGAGATATAAAACTCCCCTTGCTCTTCAAATGCCTCAAACCAGCATTCCAATCCATCAATAGAAATATTCTGAAGATTGTCAATCTCTGCAGCGACTCCTTCGCGACACCACTCAAAAGTATTATTGAATACCTTGCGATCCCTATCCATCTCGAAAATATAGGCGCGATCCGCGTCATAATACCCTCCGATATCCTGAAGGATACTGTTCAGCGTCTGTTCATCTTTCGCCTTATCCAGATAATCTCGCAGGAATTGCTTTACCGCCTGTTCCTGACAAGTCTGTATTTGCTTAATATCATTCATAGTACACCTCTAAATTAACACTGTTGCTTCTTCGAACATCCTCCAGTAAACCAGAATTCTGTATTATAAAGTGCATTCTGTTTATCCTCTTCAAAGGCATTGGCCGTTCTTGTAAAGGATTCAAAGATTCGCTCTTGGAATTCTTTGCTCATGCCAATACCGGTGTCAGAAATACGATAGCGTACCACTTCGGCATCTACTCTTTTAGTATCTCTGTCAAAGCTGACATGAGCTCATCCACCTTAATAGGCTTAGCGATATGCCAATTCATGCCTGCCATATATGCATTTCTTTTATCTTCATCAAAGGCATTTGCAGTCATGGCCACAATGGTAATGCCTGCTTTTTGGGGGTTTGAAAGCTTCCTGATTATCTGAGTAGCCTTATACCCATCCATATTCGGCATCTGGATGTCCATCAGAATCAAATCATAATAACCAGCTTCTGCTTTCTCCATCATGTCCACGCAAATAATGCCATCGGCAGCGTGCTCCACCCCAAATCCTGCTTCTTCCAGAATGGTGATTGCAATCTCCGCATTCAATTCATTATCTTCCGCAAGAAGGATACGTTTCCCTTTAAAAAAGTCTTCATCATAGCCCTGTGCCTTCTCTATGAACCTGTTGGTATCCGCCTCCTGTGCAATTCTGTGCGGTAAGGTTACGGTAATCTTTGTCCCTCTGCCCACCTTGCTTTCCACTTCAATGGTCCCCTGCATCAGGTCAACCAGCTTTTTCACGATAGGCATACCAAGCCCGGTGCCGTTCAGCTTGCTTTCTGTGCTGGACCGCTCTCTGGTAAACTCTTCAAACAGATGGGGAAGAAATTCCTCGGACATACCAATACCCGTATCTTCAATTACCGTTTGATACATGGCATATCCCGGCATGTCAGATGGAATTTCCGTTAAATTCATGGAAACCTTTCCACCGGAAGGTGTATACTTTAGAGCATTGCTCAGAATATTTAAAAATATTTCACGCAGCTTTGTCTCGTCGCAAATCACATACGGATGCTCAATCTTATTTGTTCTTGTAAATTCAATTCCTTTTTCCTTCATCTGGGAAGCGAATAAAGAGAAGAGCGTATCATTAAATGCATACGCATCCCAGTAGGTTTCATCCAAAGTGGTCTTGCCGCTTTCAATTCTCGCCATCTCCAGAACATTATTTATCAGGGACAGCAAAAAATCGTTGGATGTCTGAATTTTTTTTATGTAAGACAGGGCGAGTTCTTTATCATCCAGATGTTTTTCCAAAAGCTCTGTAAAGCCGATAATGGCATTCATAGGTGTACGGATATCATGGGACATATTAAAGAGGAATGCTGATTTTGCCGCACTGGAGGCATTGGCAATCTCCAACTGTGCCTTGGTATCCGCCTTGTCATGTGCCTCGGTGACATCACGGCCAAGGATATTTGCTATTGGTTCACCATTTTCATCGGTTCCCAGGAAAATATTGATTTCATGCCACTCAATGCCTTTATCTGTTTTTACGGAATATTCCAGATTGCCGATGTAGCCATTTTCATTTTTTCTGTTTCTGAGTGCTGTCAGACTGCTGAAATTTCCGAAGGCTTCCATACAATCCTCTGTCACATATTGAATCTTCTGCCGGTATGCGGCCTCATAGTCATCCGTGAACTCGAAAATCTTCACGAAGTCCTTCATTCCCGTACCCACAATCAGGCTGTATTTTCCGCTTTCCAGATTTAAGGTCAGGTTATAGCTGTACAGGGTCTTTGTGATATTGGAAAGAATCTGATCCTTTGCCGCAACTGCCTTCAGTTCGTTTTCACGCCGCTCCTGTGCCTCATGAATTTCAGTAACATCGCGTCCAAGAATATTGGCAGTGGGGTTTCCTTCCTCGTCCACTCCCATGAAAGCATTGACCTCGAACCAGCCAATTCCTTTCTCCGTCACAGCGGCATATTCGATCTGTCCGATATGACCGCTCAGATTCTGCTGCTGGCGCAGAGCCTGTAAGGAAAAGCGCCGGTTCATTTCCTCCGGGTATTCGGGCAGAGCCTTTTCCAGCAAATATTCACATGCCTTTTCGTAATCATCCGTCCGTGAAAAATACTGAATGATCTCTTCCATACCGGTACCGATAATCAGACTGTACTTTCCTGTATTCAGATTCACCGTAGCATTATAGCTGTACAGAGTCTTGGTAATATCGGAAAGGATCTGGTCTTTGGCAGCAGAAGCCTTCAGCTCACGCTCTTTTGCCTCCTGCTGTTCATGGGCCTCGGAAATGTCACGGCCAAGGATATTGGCTACGGGTACACCATCCTCATTGGTTCCCATAAAGAGATTGACTTCATGCCATTCATCGAATTCACCCACAGGTACACGGCAGGAAATCGTGCCGACAAATCCTGTTGCATTGCTTCTTTCCCTCAAGGCCGCGATACCAACAAGGTTTTCAAATTCCTCTTTATCTTCCGAAGCAATACCCTGCAAGAGTTTTGCGTGAACCAGCACATAATCATCATTATGCTGCATAATTTCAAGGATTCGTTCCATACCTGTACCGGTAATGAGCGAATATTTCCATGTTTCAAGATTTACCGTAATGTTATAACCATAAAGCATCTTGGTAACGCCGGAAAGCAGCTGGTCACGGGCCATGGCCGCTTTTTGCTGATTTTCCCGCTGTTCCTGGCGCTTGTGTGCCTCCGTAATATCTCTTCCCAGGATATTCGCAACGGGTTCTCCTGCTTCATCCGTACTGATGAACACATTTATCTCATGCCATTCTTCGCCATAATCAGTAAATGCTCCATACTCAAGGTTCCCGATAAAACCATTGGCATTGGTTCTTGCCCGAAGTGCCTCCAGACTGGCAAGTGCTGCAAACTGAGACACATTTTCCGGGTCCAGATAGGAGATCTTTTTGTTGTACGCGGTTTCATAGTCATCGGTGGACTTGAAAATCTCCATGAACTGGGTCATGCCGGTGCCAATAATCATGCTGTACTTGCCGGTCCGCAGGTTCAGGGTCAGGTTGTAGCTGTACAGCAGCTTGGTCAGCTCGGATAGGATCTGGTTTTTCGCGGCGGCAGCCCGCAGCTCCTTTTCGCTTTTCTCCTGGGCATTGTGGGCCTCGGTGATGTCACGGCCCAGGATATTCGCCACTCGCCTGCCGTCCTCCTCGGTGTCGATGAACACATTGATCTCGTGCCATTCGTATTCCACATCTCCCGGATAGAGAACCGGGTACTCAAGTGACTCCCTGTATCCATTTTCTGACGGATTATTCCTTGCCGATTCAAAATTGGTAAGTTCATTGAAACGATTGATATAAGCCGGATGAATGACGCTGCCCTGAAATGCTCTCAGTTCTCTATAATCGTTGTGTTTCTTATATTCAGCAACGGTCCGTTCCATACCCGTTCCCGTAATCAGGATATAACTTTCCGTTTCCAAATCCACCGTCAGGTTATAGCTGTACATGATCTGGGTGATCTGAGACAAGACTCTGTCTTTTTTTGCAGGTTCCTTTTTCAATTCATTATTGGTCTTCCAGATGGAATAACTATTCTGAACATAAAAATACAATGTTTCTTTTAACAGTTCATAGGCTCCTTGCATTTCTTTTTCAGTTTTCCTTTGCACACGGGAAAGAACCGCCCTAACAGTTTTTTCGTCAATTCCAAGCTCTGCCACCTTTTGCAGTATTTCTTCTTCCTTCTGCTTAACGGACATAGCCTGCCCTGCTAACACTTTTCCTAATACCTGCCCATCCGGTAAAACAATCGGATTAGAGAAATCCCAAAAACCAAAGGGGCACTCATAAATACCGTCTAAATCCGCCTTCCATGTTGCTAGGCAACATGCCTTGCCCTTTTCACAGGACTGAACCATCCTGCAAAACTCTGTTATTCCAAAATCCTCAGAGACCTGGTTGCCCTCTGTATCGACAATTACCGTGGCCATTCCACAGCTTTTAGACCAGTTATCCAGCAATCTATATAACTGGTTCATGTCACAAAATGCCTGCAGGCTTAAGCTATTTTTCCTGTTTGTTTCTGTTTCCATATCACGGATTTGGTTCATAGTAACCTCTCCTTTTCCCAGATTAGTACATTCCCAAAATGATTCTCATTAATGTGTATAAATAATCAATTCTATTATATTATCTAATCTGAGAAAAATCAATATTCATCAATTCATCCCAGGAAGAACCACTCCATATTGATTTTCAATCTTCGAGCACGAAAAAACCGGCAGCTATTTCACTGCCGGCTAAAATTTCACTACTTCTGGCTCTGCCTGGAAGCTGCTAAATACCTCCGTTGCATTTTGAAAAGGTCCAGATGAATGGTCCAGTCTTTATCTATTATATCTGTTCTCCTATATAGTAAAATCCTTTGCATTCCTTTAATTTCACATCTACAATTTTGCCGATCAGGCCGGCTGTTCCAGGAAAATGAACAACCAGATTGTTACTCAGACGTCCAGTCACCAGCTGATCATTCTGATGATTGATCTGTTCTACCAGTACCGGCTGTGTCGTTCCCTCATGGACTGCACATACTTCTGTAGCGATATTCTGTACTTCTTTTAACAGACGGTCAAAACGGTCTTTGACTACAGCTTCGGGAATCTGATCCTCCATTACGGCAGCAGGTGTTCCGCTTCGTTTCGAATAAATAAACGTAAACGCACTGTCATAACGAACTTTGCGCACGATATCCAGAGTATCCTGAAAATCTTCTTCTGTCTCTCCAGGAAATCCAACAATAATATCTGTAGTCAGAGAAATATCTGGAACCGCAGTTTTAATCTTATCTACCAGTGCCAGATACTGCTCCTTCGTATAGCGACGGTTCATTTTTTTCAGAATCTCTGTACTTCCTGACTGTACCGGGAGATGCAGATGTCTGCAGATTTTTTTAGAACGACCCATCACTTCAATCAATTCATCCGACAGATCCTTCGGATGCGAAGTCATGAAGCGGATGCGCTCCAGTCCTTCAATTTTTTCAATCTCTGTCAGAAGCTGCGCAAATGTCATCGGTTCGTCAAGATTCTTTCCGTAAGAGTTGACATTTTGCCCCAGCAGCATAACTTCTACAACGCCATCTGCGACAAGACGCCGTATCTCATCTAAAATGGCTTCCGGTTTTCTGCTTCGTTCACGTCCCCTTACGTAAGGTACAATACAATAACTGCAGAAATTATTGCAGCCAAACATGATATTAACACCGGATTTGAATTTATATTTTCGCTCAGCCGGCAAATCCTCTACAATTTTATCCGTATCTTTCCAGATATCAATGACCATACGATCAGATTCCATAGCAGTTACGAGAAGCTCCGGAAATTTATAAATATTGTGCGTTCCAAAAATCAGGTTTACAAAGGAATAGCTGTTTTTGATTTTTTCTACTACATGTGCTTCCTGCATCATGCAGCCGCATAATGCAATCATCATATGTGGATTTTTTTTCTTCAATCCTTTTAATTTTCCCAAATGACCATAGACCTTCTGGTTGGCATTCTCACGCACTGTGCAGGTATTATAAATGACAAAATCAGCATTTTCAGAATCCGATTCCATATAGCCGACGCGTTCCAGAATACCGGTTAATTTCTCAGAATCACGTGCATTCATCTGACAGCCAAATGTCTGTACACAGAAAGTTAATGGTCTTCCCAACTCTTCTTTTTTCTTCTGGAGAAGCTCTTTGGCCCGTTCCATATATTCATATTGGCGTTTTGTTTCTTCCATTTTTATTTTTATCCTCATATCTATCTATTTGTTTGTATTTTAATTAATCAATTATAACAATGAGGACTTTGAATTTCAAGTATGAAAATAGTGTTTCTTCCCAGCTTTTTCATTACATTTTTTCTTCTAATTGTTCAAGGATATCTTTATAATTACTTTCCACAGCATGCGCATGCGTTGATTTTTTCTTTTGTATATTGACAGCAGCTTTTGCTTTCGCGATTGGCTGAATCGTTCCGGCTCCTGCCACGCATCCTCCCGGACATGCCATTCCTTCCAGAAGATATCCATTATATTTTCCGGCTTTTGCCATGTTTAACAGCTTTTTGCAGTTATCCAGTCCTTCCGCACTTTCTACTTTCACCTCTCGTCCCGGATACAGTTCTTTGACACAATTGACGACTGCATTCGCAACACCACCGCTGATTGCGAATCCGCGTCCGTCACCACTGGCGCCGTGCATTGGATCCTGTTCTTTTAACTCAGCAAAATTCACATCTCTGGCCTCAAACATTCCCATAACTTCTTCAAAAGTTAATACAAAATCAATGTCACTGCGGATGGATTTACGTCCTGCCTCCAGTTTTTTGGCTGCACATGGGCCGATAAATGCCACTTTACATCCTGGATGTTGTTTTTTGATCAATCTTCCAGTCAACACCATCGGAGTCAATGCCATGGAAATGCATTCGCTGTATTCCGGGAACAGCTTTTTCGCCATCATAGACCATGCCGGACAACAAGAAGTAGCCATAAATGGAAGCTTTTCTGGTACTTCTTCCACAAAATCTTTTGCTTCTGCAATAGTACAAAGATCTGCACCGATTGCCACTTCTACGACGTCCTCAAAGCCAAGTGCCTGGAATGCCGAACGCATTTTTTCTGGTGTCATCTGCACACCAAACTGTCCCGTCACTGCCGGCGCAATCGCCGCGTAAACAGGAACATCACTTTTAATTGCCTGAATGGTCTGAAAAATCTGTGCTTTATCGGCAATCGCACCAAACGGACAGTTAGCAAGACACATGCCACAGGAAACACATTTTTCCTGATCAATATCTGCACGCCCATATTCATCCGAATCAATTGCATTCATACCACATGCCTTTGCGCAGGGACGTTCCAGTTTCAAAATGGCACCATACGCACAGGCATTGATACATTTTCCGCATTTGATACATTTCGCCTGATCAATCACAGATTTTCCATTCTGGAAAGAAATGGCATTTTTCGGACACACCTCCTTACATGGGTGTGCCAGACATCCCTGGCATGCATCTGTTACATGTATTTCATTATCCGGGCATTTATGGCAGGCAAATTTAATGATATTGATCAGCGGAGGCTGATAATATTTTTCCGGACGGATGCATTCAAGTGCTCCTTCTGAGACGGGTGCATGTTCAGAAACATCTCTTAAGGGAAGTCCCATAGCCAGACGAATTCGTTCTTTTACGATTGCTCTTTCCAAAAATACACTTTCCCGGTAGGTGGAAACTTCTCCAGGAATAACGCGATAAGGAATATGCTCCATTTGTGACACGTCTCCATCTTTGTAATCATATGATAATTTTGCAACTTCTGCAAAAACACGTTTACGAATATCATTTACTGACGTATAAACACCTCTCATTTTTTGTCTCTCCTTTTAAGTAAAATTTCTGAGAATACCAGAAATATTATCATAGTATCTGCAAGGTTTTATAAAGCATTTTTAGTATAGGGAGTTATGATAAAAACGTCAATATAGGAGTATGTTTTTTGTAAAAACAAAAAAGTGTATTCAAATATTGTAAAAAGTTTATTTACCGTGCTAAATGATAATTTATTTTATAATAAAATTCATAAAAAAATAGGAAAGATACGCTTTTTTCAAAAGAATTTTACGTTTCTTCCCTATTTTCATTTACCAAAATAACTTCGTTTTCTATACCAGCGAACGTACTGCTTTCTATACACGACGATAACGGTCATATACATCACATCAATATCTGGTTCCCGGTTCAGACATCAGAGAAATATCCACTCCGCCACACCTGGCTGTACCTACATTTTCATCTTCAGCCCCTTCATTTATGATAGCTATGAAAAACATACTCTTTCAACCGTTCAAAGGCCTTTTTGACCTGACTAAACGGCAAGGCCAGATTCATACGAATTGCCCACGGATGCTGAAACGGTCTTCCGTCCTGCCATGCAACGCCAACATTCCAACCTGCCTTCAAAAGCTCATCCAATGTCTTCTGGTGGATTTCACACCACTGACGGCAGTCCAGAAACAACATATAGGTTCCCTCCGGTCTGCAGACCGAAACACCTTCAAAATGCCGCTGAATATATTCATATGCGTAATCGATATTGCCGGTCAGTACCTGACACAGTTCGTCCACCCATTCGGCTCCCTCTGTCCGATAAGCACCAATCAATGCGTGCATAGAAAGAACATTCATGGAATTATAATGACTTTTGCTGCTTTTTGCACGAATACGGTCACGCAGATACCTGTTATAAATAATATGATAACTTCCCACCAGTCCAGCCAGATTAAACGTTTTGCTTGGTGCATAAAAAGCAATCGTACGGTTTCTGGCATCCTCGCTAACCGATTGCGTAGGAGTATGCCTATGGCCTTCTAAAATCAGATCCGACCAAATTTCATCCGAGATCACAAGACAGTCATTTTCCCGATATACCTCCATGGCTTTTTCGATTTCCCAACGCTCCCAGACACGGCCACATGGATTATGCGGACTGCAAAAAACAGCCACATGAATCTTATTTTCTTTTAATTTCCGGTCCATATCCTCATAATCCATACGATAAATACCGTTTTCATCTATTTTCAATGGACTATGCACGATTCGATAGCCATTGTTTGTGATACTGTTGGTGAATCCGATATATGCAGGGCTGTGCAGCAGCACACTGTCTCCAGGAGCCGCAAAAGCTGTCAGAGCTGAAATCACGCCTCCCAGCACGCCATTTTCATATCCAATACATGCTTTCGTCAGACCAGTTACCCCATTGCGCTTCTCCTGCCATCGGATAATAGATTGGTAATATTCCTTTGTTGGAGAAAAATAGCCAAATGCCGGATGCTGAATGCGCTCTTCTATAGCGTCAATGATGGAAGGTGCGGTAGGAAAATTCATATCGGCCACCCACATAGGAATCACGTCAAAACCTTCTTTCGGTCTGTCCGGAGCAAAACCGGGCATTTTACCAAGGCCATCTACCGCCATGGCATCTTTTCCTCTTCGATCTATAATAGAAGTAAAATCGTATTTCATATAATCTTCCTCTTTTATTTTGCTGCTATGTAACAAAAACAAGCCTGCATAATTCTGCCATCTCCAGATAAATATCTTTTGTCTCCGGATAATATTCCATTTCGCTCAAAGCCTCTTTCATCTCGCTGTAATACCATGCCTGTTTTTCTTTTGGAGCATTAAAACGTTCCCATACCTTCTCACCAATCTGTTTCTGATCACGGTAGAGACTGCGCAGATTCGATACTTTATCTGCCATAACCAGCATTTTCAGACGCCTGGAACCTTCTCTTACCTGCTGAATTGCCCTTTTCTTACGTTCATCCCAGCTTTTGGATTTATCTTCACTGTGTGCAACCACCAGAAAAGCAACTTCGATTCCGAAACGTTTGATGATTTCTTCCTCCGTTGCACGCGTATCTTCCAGTGTATCATGGAGAAGTCCGGCTATCAAAAGACTGAGATCTGCTTTCATATCTGAAAGAATTTTCATTGTTTCCATTGGATGCACAATGTAGGGACGGGATGTTCCCTTTCTCACCTGACCTTCGTGACACTCTGACGCAAAAAGAAGCGCACTGTCGAGAAGGTCATTTCCTGTTTCATAAGAATTGCGGTGTTGCTCTGCGGTTTCATGTCTGAGAATCTCATCATGGTTCACGATTGCATTCACAGTCATTTCATTGCCTTTTAACAAAGTGTTCTCCATTCACACTTCCTCCTCCATTTTTTTATCATTTCCGCCAATTCCTTTTGAAAGTCAAAACAACACAATATCTGTTTTTTCACTGTAAAAATCAGGAACGCGACTGCAGATATGCCAGATGTTCCTGTTCCAATTCCCTGTAAAGCTGCACACAATTCCAGGTAAGATTATGTTCCGTCAAAACAGCCTTATAGTCCACCGGTGTTCCTGCTTTGCGCAGAGCCTGCAGAATATACTGCAGCAAGTCGCCGTCTATGGCAGCAAACACCAGCATTTCCTTCTCCAATTCTGTTTCCTCCTCTGCAGTCTCCGCAGGCTGGATTTCCTTCAACCCTGCCAGATATCCAATCGGCTGACCAAATTCCTCCGGCGTAATCACCCTCATTTTTATATGCAGAGGAAGCAACGCTCGTTGTATTTTCTGTTGCTTCTGCCTGTCCTTAAAATTAATCAACAAGACCGTCTCTTTCATAATCACTCCTCTTTCTTTGATACTGCTTTTTATCGGCTTATCACCTTTTTTCACAGTATAACATAAACCAACTACAAATATCCAGATAATACAGCAAAAAACTTTCTGTGTGCAGACATTTGGGCGTCAAATGAACATACATGATTTCGAAAAATTCAAAAACTTTGTCATATAAAGGATGTAAATTTTGTCTGTTAATGGTACAATAATAAGACTACAAAAAATAGAACAGTATATCAAAGGAGATTTTTTCATGAAACAATCACGTATGCTGGACATTCTTGTTATTGGCCTGGCTCTCTTTTCCATGTTCTTCGGAGCAGGCAACATTATCTTTCCTCCCTACCTCGGCATGGAATCTGCAAGCCAGTGGATTCTTGGATTTTCCAGCTACTATCTGGCAGATATCGGTCTTGCCGTTGTCGCTATTTTTGCCGTTCTGAAATACAAGGGCGATGTCAACTATTTCATGTCTTTTGTAGGAAACATTCCTGGAAAGATCATGCTCTCCGCCATTATTTTATGCATCGGACCTTTGATTGCAGTGCCAAGAACTGGTGCCACCACCTATGAAATGTTTGTCGTACCTGTTTTTGGCAATGTTTCCCCTGTAGTCCCTGTTTTTCTTTTTTTTGCTGCGATTGCGCTTCTATCCATACGACCTTCTTCCGTTGTGGATATTCTCGGAAAGTTTTTGACTCCTGCGCTATTTTTCGGACTGATTTTCCTGATCATTAAGGGAATCCTCACACCGGTGGGAACGATTGTGGACACATTCAAAGTAGAATCTGTCGTACAGCAGGGAATCTCAGCCGGATATCAGACCATGGATTCTCTGGCTGCAGTCGTCTTTGGAATGATCATTGTTAACACCGTCAAAAACAAAGGCTATACGCAAGAACAGGAGCAGTACAAAATTGCCATGTATGCCAGCTGCCTCGCCGCCGCAGGGCTTTTACTTGTCTATGGCGGTCTGACTTATCTGGGTGCAACTGCCACCAGCAACATGCAGGGAAGACTGCTCCGAACAGAATTGATCCTTTATATTACAAGAGAGCTTCTTGGAAAATTTGGTGTGATTCTTCTCGGAGTTGTGGTAACGCTTGCCTGCATCACTACGGCTGTCGCACTGATTACTGCAAGTGCAGAATATTTCTGCAATCTCTCAAAAGGGAAATTGCGCTATTCGTTTCTTGTCATATTTTTCTGTGCATTCAGTGCATTATTCGCTACACTTGGCACAGACACCATTGTATCCATCGCAGCCCCTATCCTCGGGCTTCTTTATCCCGGAATGCTGGTGCTGATCGCGTGTTCCTTTGTTGCAAAACGGTTAAAAAGCAATCTCATCATCCGCTTTGCAGTGTTCGGTGCAATTCTTACCAGCCTCTGTGAGTTTTTGTATACCAAAAGATTTCCTTTCAGCTTTGTGACAAAGCTTCCACTTGCCGGCTCTGGATTCGGCTGGATTGTTCCATCCATTGTATTTGGCTGTATAGGAGCAATTCTTTCTTTTCTTTCTAACAAAAAAACGGCAGGCAGATAAAACCTGTCGTTTTTTTCACATCTGATAGAGTGCTGTCATAATCGGCATGGTTATCACACACACCAGCGTAGTCACCCCATTGATCGCAATGGCAGAATCGGCGTCCGTACCAAAAAACTGCGCCATCTGCGTAATCGAAGATGCCGATGGTGTCATGGTCGCCAGAAGAGAAATCAGCAAAATTTTCTTTCCATCTTCTGCAAACGACTCCATACCGCTGAATTTCAGCAAAAGCAATGCTGCTGCCGGAAAAACGATCAGGCGCAGAAAAGCAGTCAGCCAGATACGCCTATACGCCGCAATCCCTTTCAGATTCATATTTCCGATCAGCATCCCTGTCACCAGCATGGCAATCGGGCCTACCATCTGTCCAACGGAAGCAAGCGCGTCATCCAGCGGTTTCGGAAAGTGTATCTGGAAAACAAAGAGAAGAATCCCTGCAAAGACAGACAACATGTTGATGTTGGTCACTACTTTTTTAACCTCTATCTTTTTCTCCCCACAAAGAACCATTTTTCCATGACTCCACATCCAGAACAACTGTACCGAAACAAACGCACTCGAATAAATCACCCACTCCTGTCCAAGCATCGCCGTGACAAGCGGAATGATCAGATTGCCCGCATTCGAGTACATGATGGAAGTTTTTTCGACTGCATCCAAATGAAAAATCTGTCCCACAATCTGCACAAGTCCAAACCACAACATGTGTATCAGCAAAGCTGCCACAATCGCAAGCATCAGTCCGTTGCGAATTTCTTCTGTATAATCCACCTGAAATGCCTCCAAAATGACACATGGCATAATCAGATAAATACAGAGCGCAGAAAGAGTCCGGCTGTCCTGTGCTTTTAGAATACGGCTACGCACCAGCAATACGCCAAGTAGCATAATCAAGAACAGGGAAATAATTTTCTCAATCAAAATCACTATCATTTTTTGCTCCTTTTGATCTCAACAATCATTTTTTTGCCGGACTCATTATAGCACCTTTTCCTTTTTTGTATATATCTCTCTACAAAATTTTATGTTTTTATTCTGATACAAAAGGAGTTTATCTGCACATTCAAGTCGTCTGCTGCTCGACAATATGATAGCCCAGCTTGATTTCTCTGACGGCAGACTCTTCTTTATCCAAAAGCTTCAAAAGCATTCGCGCCGCCTCCATTCCGCTTTCTTCATAAGAAAAATGCACCGTTGTCAATGTTGGATTGGTCACCTTGGCTAAAATGGAATCTCCATGGCCTGTTACCATCATCTGACCCGGAATCTTGACGTGAACAGATTTCAGATACTGCATAGCTCCAATGGCAATCTCGTCCGTCGCGCAGACTACACCATCCAGATTTTTGTACATTTTCATCAGTTTTTCCATCGCCTGATATCCGTCTTCAATCGAAAAACCGCTAATCACCATCTGCTCTTTCAGATTCTCATATCCACCTTCCTGTACTGCGTCACAAAATCCCTTGCAGCGTTCAGCCCCAACCGCTTTATCCTGCTGCAAAACACCGATATACCCCAGATTTTTCCGTCCCTTTTCCAGCAAAAGAGCAGCCATATCATAAATCGAGTGATAATCATCGTGGTAGACACAGTGACAGCCAGGCAGTCTCTGCCCGACGATCACCACAGGAACATTCATACTTTTTAACGTTTTTTTATGTCCGGAAGTAAAAACAGTTGCAGCCAGAATGACGCCATCCACCTGCTTGTCATCAAACAATTTGAGATACTCCAATTCCTTTTTGGGGTTGTTCTGTGTATCCGCAAGCAAAAGCTGATACCCTTTTTCATTTAGCGCAGCAAGAATCCCGGATACTACGCTTCCCATGGAAGCAGAATTCATTTTGGGCAGAATCACACCGACCATTTTCGTCTTTTTGGTGCGAAGCGTCTGTGCCTGTACCGAAGGGCGATATCCCGTTTCCTCCACCACTCTTCGAATCGCTTCCCGCTTTTCTTCCGAGACGTATCCCTGATTGAAATAGCGGGAAACAGCTGCCTTTGACACTCCTGCCATTTTTGCAATTTCTCCAATGTTCATACTGTTTTTACTCCTAACTTTCTTTTATCCGTTTATCTTTTTGAGATAATAGAATCCATACGCCGGAATATCCACGCCAGATGCCTGCATCGTTCTTCCGGAAATCAAATCGATATAATCTCCATCTGTCTCATTGATCCATGCCGTCTTGTCATATTCACTGAAATTAAACAGACCAATAATCTTCTCGCCTTCAAAATAGCGTCCGATGCACAATACACTTAAATCCCAGGTCTCAATCGTCCATGTATCCGCATTCGATACAAATACCCGCTCCTGTTTCCGAATCTGTTCCAGCCTGCCAAGCCTTGCGAACATCTGTCCTTCCACCGTTGTCTGATCTGCAATATTCTCTGCAAGTTTCCAGTTCATGGCGCCGCGATGAAGGTAACGGGAATCTGCCGCTTTATTCGGATCTTCCTTGTAACTGTAGTCGTTTACCTGCCCGATCTCATCTCCTCCATAAAGTACCGGGATACCAGACTGCATAAACATATAGGCGTGAAGCATAACATCCAGCTGAATCGCCTTCTGCATCGCCTGTGCATCCTGCTCAAAACCGGCTTTTTCAATTCCGCACATGGACGCTGTCGTTGCACAGAAACGCGCATCACCGGTCACCGGATCTGCATTGTACAGTTCTCCTCTGCTGTTGCTTTCTCCCACATATCCCTGGAAATAATTGTTCAGATATTCCTTGTGGGAGCGTTCACCGATTCCTTCCTTCAACAGTTCCGGATAATCCAATCCCCAGCCAATGTCATCATGACATCGCAAATAATTTAAAAATACATAGTCTTTCGGAAGACCATTGACAATATCCAGCTGTTTTTTCAGCAGGCGGACATTTCTTGTCGCTACCGTATGCCAGGTAGTTGCCATGGTCGTTACGTTATAAAGCATATGGCACTCCGGTTTTTCGACCGTTCCAAAATAAGGGACAACCTTTTCAGGCTCCATAACCACCTCGCCAAGAAGAAGAATACCGGGGCACACGATTTCACTGATAATTCGCATCATACGGACAATCGTATGTACCTGTCTGAGATTTCTGCACTGCGTATGTAATTCTTTCCAGATATATGGTACCGCATCAATACGGATAATATCAATCCCTTTATTGGCAAGAAACAGAAAATTATACATCATTTCATTAAAAACTCGCGGATTTTTGTAATTTAAATCCCACTGATACGGATAAAAGGTTGTCATGACAAAATGTCCGGCGTCCTCCAGCCAGGTAAAATTCCCCGGCGCCGTAGTCGGAAATACCTGCGGAACGGTTCTCTCATACATCGCAGGAACAGAGTAATCGTGAAAGAAGAAGTAACGGCTCATATATTCTCCATCACCCTGACGTGCACGCTTTGCCCATTCATGATCTTCAGACGTATGATTCATCACAAAATCCATGCAGACATTGATGTGTTTCTTATGGCAAGAAGCTGTCAGATTCTCCAGATCTTCCATCGTTCCCAGATTGTCCTGCACCTTTCTGAAATCAGAGACAGCATAGCCGCCGTCAGAGCGTCCCGGTACCGTATCCAAAAAAGGCATCAGATGAATGTAGTTGACGTTACACTCCTGGATATAGTCCAGCTTCTTTTCAACACCTTTCATATTCCCGGCAAAATTGTCAATGTAAAACATCATACCCATCATGTCATTTTGTTTGTACCAGTCTGGATGCTCTTCCCGCTGCATATCCAGATTCTTCAATTCATCCTTACGTTCCTGATAAAATCGGTACATATTGTCACAAAGTTCTGCAAACATGGAATCATTTCCATAAAGTTCCATATAAAGCCAACGAAGTTCATCATGGTGTTTTTGTAATCTTTCTGCATATTTATCTGTCTTTTTATTCGTTTTCTTTGTTCCCATAGCAATCGTTTCTCCTGTTTCCTGTGAAATAATCATTAATTTATATGTAATCGTTTTCATATAAATAGTAACATACCATGCCTCTTTTCACAAGAAAAAAACCAGGGGAAAAATCAACAAATTTTTCTCCTGGTTTTTATGGATACCTTACAAAATCGCAATCCGTCTCAATGGCAATGTCCGCCGCACTGCTTACAGTCACCACCGCACTGCAATGATTTTCCATTTTTCTTGTCTTTCACCATACTGCGGACTGCCAGACCTACCACGAAAATTAACGCTGCAGCTACAAATACCGTTCCCATTTCCTTCACCTCTGTCATTCTTTTCATTATCTTAAAGTCATTGTCCTCTTATATATGTTAGTATAGTCTAACTCACGTAAAAAGTCAACACTTTTTTCTGCATGAAGACTGCATCGTCTGTGCCAGAATTTCCAATGGAATGCAGCAAACCTCCCGATATGCATCCGTCTGATATTCTTCTTTTAACGGAAACTTTGCATTTTCTTCGACTGTCTCCACCGTGATGGCCGGTCCTCCAATCACTTCTGAGTAATAATGCACCGAATTTCCCCCGCTGTAATCAGCCGAAAACTCTTCCTCCCTCTGGCCGAGTCTGTAATTTGAAACTTCCTGCAGCCGCCTTGCAAGATAATAATTCTGGCGGTTGTATACGCCAGACAGGGCACTTCGATAATAGTAAATCATTTTCCCTCTGGAATGAAAATCTACATATCCAACACTTGGACAGCTTCGGAAAACACGAATCAGTGCCTGCGTCTCCCGTTCACTGGCAGGAGCATCATAATAAAATCGTTTTATGTAAGATTTGCAGGGAAAATTGCGATTGATATCAATTCCTCTGGCATTGCACTTCCAGTTTCTGTAATCCAGCCTTCGTATCCGCAGAGCCTGTCTCAGTTTTGGATTGCGAATCACCTGAAATCCCTGCAGTGCAATGGAATAGCCATCCGGATTTACTACAGGAATCCAGAAAATGGAATAATTCTGCAAAATCTGCCAAACGTCATACCGGTCAGCCAGCAGCTTCCTTTCTGTATAAGCATTCGCATACTCCTCAATCATTTTCAGCAAAATGATTGGATTGATCGTCTCTCTTCCGTGTACACCTGCCGTACAAAACAGCACCTCCTCTCCCAACCCCAGCTTCAGCATACGAATCTCGCGGTCGTCGTGGCTATACCCGATTACCTTGCTGGACAAAATCTCTCCAAATTGCTGTACAAGTGCTTCCATTTCCTCAGAAATTCTCTCATAAGTATAGCGTTCTTCCAATGCGATCATCTGCTGCCTGTCCTCCTTCTATTATCAAAAAAGCTCCCGCATCATATTTTCATAAATATATGCGAAAGCTTTTAAAAATAGACCATATGTAATTGTTATTCGTAGATCTTTTTCTCGGTCACTACAGCATCCGGCAAAATATCCGTAGGTTCTACGGGAACCTCTTCCATCATCTGAAATTCAAACGCCAATGCTACTTTTGGAATTTTATGTACCTCGAGAAAACGGTCATAAAATCCACCGCCATATCCGACACGATGACGCTGTGCAGTAAATGCCACACCCGGCATGATCATCAGCGGATTTTCCCAGTCTACGATCTCTCCGCGCGCCGGTTCCGGAATCTTAAAATATCCCGGCTCCAGCTGATCAAAACTGTCAAGCTGATAAAAGATCATGTCCTTTCCCACAACCTTTGGCACCGCAACCTTCTTGCCCGCTTTCCAGGCAGCCTCGATGATTGGTCTTGTAGATACCTCATGGTTGTAATCCACATAAGCATAAATGCGTTCTGCCTCCTGAAAAGCCGGCATGTTTACCACCTTTTCGGCAATGCTCTGGCTCATATCCCAAATCTGTTCATCTGTGTGCTCTGCACGTCTTGCAAACACCTTTTTTCTAATGTCTTTTTTTGAGTCCATATTTTTCCCCCAAATTTACAATCGTTCCATCCGCTTCCTGAATATCAATGTTATCCAACTGGGAACGAAGATTCATACGGATTGCCGCAATGTACTCGTTGCGAAGCTTGGTCCGCTCTTCCTTCTCAGCCTCTGTCAGACCTTCTGTTTTGGCTTTGTGTGCCAATTCATTGATTCTGGCAATTAACTTCTCGTCCATAGTTCCTCCTAAAACAGTTTTTCAATATAATCGATCAGATAAAATTCTTCCTTCCGGTTACCCACAAAAACAGTTCCGTGTTCTTCGCCGTCAATAATCCTATGAATCACATGGAAATCCTTTCCGTTGGCAATGATCATATCCGCACCTGCTGCCGTGGCAATCTCCGCCGCCGTCAGTTTCGTTGCCATGCCGCCGGTTCCTACCTTACTTCCGGTCGTGCTTTTACCCATTTGCATAAAATGCTCATCCAGATTTTCTACAATGCTGATAAACTTCGCATCTGGATTTTCATGCGGATCATCGGTATACAGTCCGTCAATATCCGTCAGCAAAATCAAAAGGTCTGCCTGGATCAGAGCAGCCACGACCGCCGAAAGCGTATCGTTATCTCCGAACTGAATCTCGTATGTAGAAATGGTATCATTCTCGTTTACAATGGGAATGACACCCAGCTTCAGCAGCTCATTGAATGTGTTTTTGGCATTGGTACGGTTCAGATTGTCAACCATCGTATTTTTCGTCATCAGAATCTGTCCCGCTGTCTGGTTATACTCAGAAAACAATTTCTGATAGATCATCATCAGACGAGCCTGTCCCACAGCCGCACAGGCCTGCTTCTGCGCAAGCTGATCCGGTTTTCCGTCAAAGCCTACCGCCGCACTTCCAACGCCAATGGCACCAGAAGAAACCAACACCACTTCCTTTCCCTGATTTCTCAAATCGCTGATCTCTCTCACCAGAACCTCAAGCTTTGTCAAGTTCAGCCGTCCCGTCTCTTTATGAGTCAAAGAAGAAGTTCCGATCTTGATTACGATTCGTTTTTTATCTTTAAATGTACTTCGTATATCTGTTGTTTCCAATCTTCTGTCCTCTTTCCTGTTTATTCTCCTCTATCTTACACTATTTTTTCCGGTTCGTCTATTATCAACTGGAATAGTTCTCCAAAAAACTGTAAAGTTCCAGTTCCGATTTTACATATTTTCCGGCTTTAATTTCTTCCTGCAGTTTTACAGGGAGCATATCCAGGGAGATACCTGTCGTCTCATACAGCGTTATCCTGTCTGCCTGATAGACTGATACTACGCCATTTTCCTCCACCAGGTAATAACCACCTTCCTCGGCCGCTGTTTCCACATATTTTGTTTCCTCTGAAACCTCTGCCCTGTTGTCTGTTTCTTCCTGTTTCTCCTGTATCTGCTGTACCTGTGCCCGCAGCACATTCACCTGGTGATAATTGTAGCCAGCAAACGAAAACAGACACAACAGCAGAAAAACGCCGATACTATAGAACCATCTGTGCATTGCACCCACTCCTTTTTTTCTATAGTATCGGCCTTTTTGTGCGATTTATACCAAACATCTACTGAATCGTTAATTTATCGAGCGTATCATTTAAAACAATCGCAACAAACGTCTTTCCTGTGTTCATCGTGATCTCCTGATTTTGCTTGGTAATGTAATGTGTTCTGCCCCAGGGCGCATCCTTCTCCCAGCGCACATCGACAGCCTTGCCATGCGTGATATATTTCCCCTCTCCTCCATAAATGACATCGAGATTGAGATATCCATTCTGATCATAAGGCTTATAGGAAGTATACTGAATCAGAATGTTGTCAAAGGTAAGCTGCTCGCCTGTCATCTCATCAATCTGAATATCTCCGAACTGGAAACGTTTGTACTTCCCAGTTGCTGCATCGTACTCAAACCATGGCTTGTTGTGATCAAAGCAGTCCAGCTTCACAAGATTCGCCGGCGTTGCTCCGTTTTCATCCTGCAGTTCAATCGTTTCTCCTACCTTTGCGAACTGATAATGACCATCATAGGAGGCATCGTATTCCTGGCTGTATCCATAATCCGCAATGCCCTTTTGGATTCCCTCATAGCTGGTATACGCATTGTGCGGCGCCTTGCGGTCAGAGGTGCGATAAAAAATATCAGGTCCAAAATTACTCAGACCACTTAAATTATTCACAAACTCCAGTTCCAGAAACGGAACCGCATAGGCAGCCTGTCCGTAATGTGCATACAGCGCATTAAATTCTGTTGCAAAAAAGATATAGTATTCCCGGCAGCTTCGCACAGATCCTATTTTCTCCAGATCATCATACTGCTCAAAAATCCCCATCAGTCTTGTGATCTGTCCCTCAACAGGAGCCTCATAAACCACACCGGCACGTGAAATTCCATACTGCGGACAGGCGTCAATAATATTGTTCAGCATGATTGCCACCGGACGTCTACGTCCCTGTGCTTCCGGTACAAACTCTCCCGTCAGATAACTTTTTACCATGCCTTCCGGTGCCTGTTCTTCCTCCTCTGCCGGTTCAAAAGCTACTGTCTCTGCCGTCTCCTCTGATGCCGTTTCCTCTTCTTCCTGTTCTGTCACCGCTTCTTTCTCTCTGGCAAAATCCGACGGCTTTACATCTTTGGAAAAATCTTCGAGTCCTGTCGAACACCCGGTCAGCACAAGGCTCATCAACATAAAAACCGCCATCCATCGTTTTGCTCTCCTCATTCCATACCTCCCAGTTTCTTTTATCGGGAAATCCCCAAAATCTCCAATACTATTCTTTGTTTTTCTTCCATCACAGACGCTTCCTCCGGAGTCATATGATCATACCCCAGCAAATGCAGCATGCTGTGTGCCACCAGAAAAGCAAATTCCCGTTTCTGACTGTGACCATATTCCCTCGCCTGTTCAATCACCTTTTCAGCTGAAATCATAATATCCCCCAAAACGATCTCTTCTGAATCCGGATCCACATAGCTGTTGATATCCTCCTCGATCACATCATAATCCACCGGTGTCTCAAACGGAATCATCGGGAAGGACAGCACGTCCGTCGGCGCATGAATATCCCGGAATTCCTGATTCACCCGCTTGATCTCCTCATTGTCTGTAATCACCAGATTGATTTCCGCCTCGTAGGGAAATTCCTCTGTCTCCAGTACCTTGTCCGCCACGATTTTCGCAACCTCACTGTACTCCACCTCAATCTGTACATCTGTCTCATATTCCAGTTGTATGGTCATAACCTATCTGCTCCTTCCCCTCGCAGGTTTGTTCATTTTCTTTTCGTAATCATCGTAGGCCTGTACAATCTTCTGAACCAGCGGATGTCTCACCACATCCTTGCTGGTCAGTTCACAGAACGCAATTCCCTCCACCTTGCGCAGCACCTTCATCGCTACATCAAGCCCTGACTGCACGCTGCTCGGAAGATCCTTCTGAGAAGTATCCCCCGTAACGACGACCTTTGATCCAAAACCGATACGCGTCAAAAACATTTTCATCTGTGCCGGTGTCGTATTCTGTGCCTCATCCAGAATAATATATGCATTATCCAGTGTCCTTCCTCTCATGTAGGCAAGAGGTGCCACCTCGATCAGACCCTTTTCCATATTTTTCGCAAAGCTTTCCGGTCCCATAATCTGATACAGTGCATCATAAAGAGGTCTTAAATACGGGTCAACCTTACTCTGCAGATCACCGGGCAGAAATCCTAACTTCTCCCCTGCCTCAATCGCCGGTCTCGTCAGAATGATCCGGCTTACCTCTTCATTTCGAAAAGCAGTCACTGCCATCGCCATTGCCAGATACGTCTTTCCGGTTCCGGCCGGGCCGATTCCAAAAACAATCATCTTTTCCCGAATGGCATCTACATAATTTTTCTGTCCCAGCGTCTTTGGCTTGATCGGTCTTCCCTGAATCGTATGGCAAATGCAGTCTTTATCAATTTCCACAATGGCCTGCTCCCGATCCTCCATCAACAGCGACAGCGCATAATTTACGTTCTGCGTATTGATAATATTTCCCCGCTCAGACAGGGAGAGAAGCTGTTCCAGCAAGCGTTTTGCCTTTCCAGCACTTCCCTCACTTCCCAGAATCTTCAAATGCCCGTTGCGGCTGATAATCGTGACATTCAGCGTCCGCTCAATCACCTTCAAGTGCTCGTCAAACTGTCCGAATACATTTCTCTCATGCTCAACGGGCAGCTCCATCTGTAATTCTATAATGCTATTGCTCATCCACCTGTATCCTTTCTTCCGGTTCCTTTTGAATCTGTACAGGAACCCGTTTCCCGATTTTTTCTACAACAGTCACGTTTCCGCTGCTGATGCAGTCCGAATCATTTAAAAATATTTTAACATCATTCCCTGAAATTTTCATCCCTTTTTCAGACAGTTCTTCCAGGAAATTCAAAAAATGCTCCTCGGCAAGTGCTTTTGCCTCCTTCTTAGAGTAAGTAAAATCACGAATTTCATACTCTCTGTCAATGACAAGCCCTCCCGCAAACGGCAATATGTAATTTTCTGTCAGGCGGAAGTTTTGAAGATCCGAGACCTGATCATAATGCGCGAAACCTTTCTGCGGAAGTCCAAGCGCAATCTGATACGAAAAAATCTGTGCGCACAGCTTCTTATGCTCCTGTCCCGTGTAGAATCGTTTCTTGTAATGCAGTTTAAACTCATCCCGATACGCAACCTGCCGCTGGACAAACACGTCTGCATCGGCGCTCACATATTCATACCGCACCACCTCTTTGCTGTCATTTAAAATTTCCAGAGAGCCCGATACCAGGATTTCCCCTTCTTTACAAACTTCGCCGATCTTTTTCACCGGAACACCTGCCCTTGTTACCATGTGAACAATCGTTCCCTCACAGTCTGCGGCCAAATCGTATCCGCCCTCCGCCGGAGTTTCAATTTTCGGATCCGGATTCTGGTTCTCCTGCACCGTAATCAGAAGCCGTGTTCCCCGAATCTGTGCAGACACCCAGGTAATATCGGGAAAATGTTCCCGCAATGAAGCCGCAATCTCACTGCAGTCCAGCTTCTTTTTGGCAATTCCATGCACGATTTGCTCCTGTTCCAGATACTCCAGAATATTCTGGGTCGAATAGCTGTCATTACCCTCCACATGAATGTTCCAGATTCTGCGGGAACAAAACAACAAAAGCAGAAGACAAAAGAAAATCCCAATAAAAAAAGCCTTTCTTTTCTTATTTCTGTAAAAAAAGAAGGGCAGTCCTGTTTTCTCCAATATATGAACACGTGACGATGACTTCCGGCACACCGGCTGCAGCCGCCGAAAATCACGGACACTGATTTCCATCTCATAGGAGCCATTGCGATATACCAAATGTCGGAACGAAATTCCATGATTAGCACATAATTTTAAAAATCGCTCCGGCGTATGACTGATCAGACGAATTCTGACAAACCCGCCCGCAAGACGCACAACCTGTTCCACGGATTGTCCCTCCCATCTCAATTCAGAAATGCAATCTCTGTAATGTGACCTGTAATCAGCATTTCATCACTGGTATAGGACTGTATCTCCAGGCATTTTCCCGTAATCTGCAAACGACCACTCTTTGTGAGCAGCAATACCTTCTGCATCGTATATTCCAGAATACTCCTGTAGTTTTCAATACACACGCTGGTATTGCCTGTCACCGTCAGCAGGACCTCCTGATAAGCCAGGTCCCGCGGTATTTCCATGGTCGATACCATTTGCGCCTTAATCTGAGAAGTCTTACGCCCCACATGATCACCTAGTTTTTATTCTTATCTTATGCAAAAACTCTCCGGTATATGCAGGATTACCGGAGAGTTTTTGCTTTTACTTAAAATTTCACTGCTTTTGGCTGAGACATCATGTAGCTTTTACAGCCGTTACTTAAAATGTATATAAATATATATGCATACATTTCCACCTTAACGGTT